>REDX01000239.1 GCA_007695355.1 Planctomycetota bacterium | reverse complement strand
ACACAGCGGGAGATGCAGTGCAGCCAGGGTGGGGCAGCGGGATCGAATTGGCGTTCACGGGCTTGGCGCATGGGTGAAAGCCTAAGCATTGAGCAGCGAAACGCAAGACATAGATTGCCTGTCCCTTTTTGGATTTTTGCATGCAGGGTGCAAGGGGGACTAGCGTTTTTTGGGTTTGGCGGTGGGCTTGTCGCTGGGGGCGGGCTTGTTGATCGGTACGGCGAAGAGTTCGACTTTGTGACAGGCGATGCGATAGCCCTTTTCGGCTGCAAATTCGTCAAGCAATTCGTCCAACTGTTCATTGGTGAACTCAATAATATTGCCACTTTCGACATCGATGAGGTGGTGATGGTGCCCCTTGCCAAGGAGCAACTCATAACAGGCGCTATCTCCCTGGAATACCCGCTTCGACACCATCCCGGCTTCGACCAGCAAATTCAGGGTGCGGTAAACTGTGGGCGCAGAGACGCTTTCGTCGATGGCACGGGACGCATGCAGCAGTTCTTCGGCGGTGAGGTGCTCTTCGGTGTTGACCAGGGCCTCAATAATTGCTTGGCGCTGACCGGTCCAGCGCACGCCGCGATTACGCAAGGCCTGCTCGATGGTCTTAGCCTTAGTACGGGTGTCCATGTCTTCGCTCATGGTGGCAGGTTCTCCGCTTTAGGGGAGAAGGCAACCGGTACTCCTGACCACGCGGTACCATATTTGAGACATAAGGAGCAGGGGCATCACCAGGATCAGGAGATCACATATGCAAGCTTGGGGGGTCATGAGCAAGTAGTGACCCCTGCTTGCGCCTAGAAGATGGCCTCTAATGTAACTGGATATCATGAACCTAGACCATCTCCCACTTATCAGCATCGATCAGGTGTGGACGCGATACAAAAGCGCTGGGCCCTGGGTTTTACAAAATTGCAGCCTGCAACTGTTCCCCGGAGAACGCATCCTCATTCAGGGGCCCAATGGTTCGGGCAAATCCACCCTTCTCAAGGTTATTAGCGGCCTTATCTCCCCCCAACGCGGGGAATGTCAGCACTGCGGGCACCGCAGTTGCAGCTGTGCCTACCTCGCTCAGGAACACCAAATCGACTGGAGTCTGCCGGTCACGGTTGAGGAATTTGTTTGGTGCGGCCGCCATTCACGCCTGCGCTGGGGGCTGCCAGCGCGCCGGGCAGACCGCCAGGCGGTGGCTCAGGCCCTGCGCGAGGTTGAACTCTACGATCTGCGTCGCCAGCCCATGCGCGCCCTCTCGGGGGGGCAGCGCCAGCGTCTACTCATCGCCCGCACCCTTGCCCAGGGCGCACGCATTCTCCTCCTCGACGAGCCCCTCAGCGGCCTCGATAGCAGCACCCGTAGCCAGCTGGCCCATATCCTTGAGCGCATCTGCACAGAACACCAACTCACCCTCGTAATGAGCACCCACGAGCGCGAGGGCTTTGACCTGCGCTTTGACCGCCAGGTCTTTATGCAAGACGGACAGGTATGCCGCAGCGATGGCGCGGCCCTGGTCGGCGCGGCGGAATAAGCAGGAACCCCGGCCACCGTGTTTTCTTGGCTTAGCGAACCCTTTTCCCACGGTTTTATGCAACAGGCCGCCTTGGCGGTTATCCTGGCCGCCTGCGGCTGTGCCGCCCTCGGTGTCCAAGTGGTGCTGCGGCGCATGGCTTTTATGGGCGATGCCATGGCCCATGCCACCCTGCCCGGCGTGGTGATGGGATTTGTCCTGGGATGGAATCTTCTGCTTGGCGCCCTTGCCGCTGCCCTCGCCTCTGCCCTTGGCATTGCCTGGGCCAGTCGACATCGCCGGGTAAGCGAAGATTCCGCCATCGGCATCCTCTATACCAGCATGTTTGCCCTCGGTATTATTGTTCTGCACCAAGTGGGATCCTTCAGTGACTTGGCCCACATTCTCTTTGGTAATCCGATGGGCGTCACCGGTGCAGAGCTCTGGGTTATTGGAATAGTTACTGCCATAGTAATGGCGACACTCGCCCTCATGCGCCGTGAATTAGCTCTGACCTTAATCGATCCGGAGTTTGCTCGCAGCCAGGGCGTCTCGCCTTTTCTCATGCGCGCCATGGTGTTGGTCCTCTGCGCCGGAACCGTGGTCATCGCCATGCGCGTGGTCGGCGTGATTCTCACCGCCGCGCTGATTATCACGCCGGCCGCCTCGGCCCGGCTCATCTGCACCAGCATTCTCACCACCTCTCTCACCGCCATTGGCATCGCCATTATCGGCGCCCTGGCCGGCATGGTGGTAGCTTATCATTGGGACTTGAGCATGGGTTCGAGCATTGTCCTGGCGATCTCGGTAATCTTTATAATTCTGCGTATCGCCACCGCCGCCAGCGGCCTGCGTTCGTGACTTGATCCCTGGTAGATACGATGAGCATAGGCAACATGGCCTTCGCCCCCCCACCTCGCCCCTGGCAGCCGCCGCAGTCTGACTGGCCGCTGCCCGAATCCATCCATCGACGCCTCGGCCGGCACAGCCTGGGACGCCAGCGCATAATCCACGAAGAGGATCACCTTCTCCTGGTACTGCATCATCCGCCGGAGCCCGGAAGCCTCGAGCGCCACGGGCACCTTATCCTCCGCCTCCCCGATGGGTGCTGGATGGCCGATGGCCACGAACAGGGCCTGCCCACCCTGCAGCGGTTGTTTAGCAGCTATGAGGAACTGGTGCAGTTGCTGATGGGCGAGGCCAAGCAGGCGGATCAGGCCCTCCTTATCCTCGGCCTGCTACATCGCCTGACTCCGCTGGTACGCTCTAGCGACTATCTTCGCCAAACCCTGCAGCAGGCCCGGGAGGCGGTGCGCGAAGACCGCGATCTCATCGGCTTCCGCGATCGCGCCGATGCCCTCTGGCGCACCCTCTCCCTCCTCCAGGAAGAACTGCACTTCAGCCTTGAAGCCATCCAATCGGCCAAGGCCGAGGAAGAGGTCATCGAAAGCCGCATGGCCCGGGAAAACCAGCGCAAGCTCAACCTGCTGGCGGCAATGACCTTCCCCCTCATGGCCATCGCTGCCGTCTTCAGCATGTACAGCTACGCCGGCGGCGGCCCTGGCCTCCTCTCCTTCAGCGCGGTTCTCGTCATCGGCCTGCTTATCGGATACCTGCTGGCCCGCTGGGTGCGCTAGGGCTCGCGGCGATTGAGCGAATAGTGCCATCATTCGGGCGGCTTGCTGCGCAGATTAGCCCGCGATACCTCGGGATTGATTGGCCGTGGATGCCAGCACGCGAAAGGCGAGGGGCGAGGGGCGGCTTGGTGAGGGATGGGGCATTTGCTGTCGCGAGCTGGAATTGATTAACTCAGCTTTCTTGCAGCGGGGGAGATGCCAGGGTGCCGGGGGGTGTGGGCCGCTGCTTTACAGGCTGGGGTTCTGCCCAAGCATAGACTTTGCAGCGTGGCCATGGCGGCGGCGCGGAGAAGGATGGGCAATGTCGGGCAATACCTTTGGTCACGCATTCCGGGTCACCACCTTCGGTGAGAGCCATGGCGTTGCCATTGGCTGCGTGGTGGATGGCTGCCCGCCTGCCATTCCCATTGATTTGGCGGCAATCCAGACGGCCCTCAGCCGGCGCCGTCCTGGGCAGTCGAAGCTGGTTACCCCGCGCCAGGAGGCGGATGCGGTGGAGTGCCTCTCCGGCCTTGATTTGGAGAGCGGCCGCAGTCTCGGTACACCGATTGCGCTGGTGGTGCGCAATGCCGACCAGCGATCTACTTCCTACGCCGACTGGCATCACATTTACCGACCCAGCCATGCCGACTGGACCTATGACGCCAAATACGGGCTGCGCGCCTGGCAGGGCGGTGGCCGTGCTTCGGCCCGGGAAACCACCGCCCGGGTGGCCGCCGGCGCCCTCGCCGAGCAGGTGCTGCAGGCCCGCTTTCCTGGCCTGCAGGTGGTGGCCTGGGTGGAGCGGGTGCATCAGCTGGATGCCAGCGCGGCCATTGAGGCAGCGACGGTGAGCCGGGATATGGTGGATGCCCATCCCACCCGCGTCCCCGATGCGGCTATGGCCCAGCGCATCGAGGAGGCGATTCTCGCCGCCAAGGCCAAGGGCGAGTCCCTGGGCGGGGTGGTGCGCTTGCAGATACGCGGGGTGCCCCCGGGTTTGGGGGATCCGGTCTTCGATAAACTCGATGCCCAATTAGCGGCGGCGATGATGAGCCTGCCGGCGGTAAAAGGGGTGGAGATCGGCTCGGGCTTTGAAGCCGTGGAGATGACCGGCAGCGAGCACAACGACCCCTTCCGCTGGGAAGACGGCAACTTGGTGACCACCAGCAACCGTTCCGGCGGCATCCAGGGCGGCATTAGCAATGGCATGCCGATTGATCTGCGGGTGGCCTTCAAGCCCACCGCCACCGTGCTTAAACCCCAATCCAGTGCCAATGATGAGGGGGAAAACGTGCCCCTGCAGGCTAAGGGGCGACACGATCCCTGCGTCCTACCGCGGGCGGTGCCGATTGTCGAAGCAATGGCCAGTCTGGTTCTCGTCGATGCCTTCCTGCGTCAGCGCGGACAGGTTGGGGATCCCTGGCCAGGACTCAAAGCCAACGGAGACTAGCGTCATGGAAACTCTTATAACCATAGGCGGTCGCTTACACCTGCTGCTTTTGCATTTGCCGATTGGCTTAGTTGCCGGTCTGGTTGGCCTGCGTTTTCTCCCCCACCTGCGCCGTCAGGCCCATATTCCCCTCTTGAGCGGGCTATGGCTGTTTGCCGGCATCAGCATTGCGCTTACTGCCGCCAGCGGCTGGATTCTCATGCTTCACGAAGGGAATCAGTGGGGCCGCCTGGGCCTGCTGCACCAGTGGCTGGGCACGGCGCTGGCGGTGCTGGTACTAGTAGGCATGCTGGCCTGGCTGCGCGGCCGCCGCTGTTTAAGCGATGGCCTACTGCTGCTTGCCGCTGGCTTGCTGCTGCCGGTTGGTCATTTCGGCGGCTCCATGACCCATGGCCGCAATTTCCTCTGGGGCGGCGGCGCCAGTACCACCAGCGAAGTCAGTGAAGCTGACAGAGACGAAGCGGAAAGCGCTGACGCGGTTACCGAGGAAGAAAATGCCAAGGAAACGACACCGGCCCTGGACCGGGAAGCCCTGGTCGCCCGCTGGAAGGCCGCCGAGGCGGTGATCGCCAAGCACTGCATTGACTGCCATAATAATAACCGCCAGCGCGGCCATCTCAATTTGCAGACCCATGCCGCCATTATGCGCGGCGGTTCTAGCGGCGCCGCGGTGGTGCCCGGCCAGCCCAATCGCAGCCCTCTTTTAACCTTGGCCATGCTTCCCGAAGATAATTGGGACCGCATGCCGCCTGAAGGCCCTCCCTTGAATGAGGATGAATTGGACGCTCTGCGCCAATGGATCGCCGCCGGCGCCCCCGATCAGGATGGGCGGGCAGTGGCGGTGGATTGACCGAACGGGGGAAACCATCGACCGATGACGAGCGCTGCAGCAAGCCCTAAAAGGGCACTGATAATTGAATATTGCCACCCCCAAATGCGGCGCGGTGGAGGCGGAAATTGGGGCTGAGGGAGACAACGCCGCCGGCATCCCGGCGCAAGCGGTATTCGATCACCGGGGCTAATTTACCGTAAAAGCCGTAGTCTCGCTTGTCATCGTCATCATCCCGGTCGAGGATGACTTCATGGTAGGCAAGGAAGGTGGTGACGGCGAGATCAAAGCGGCGATAGAGGGGACGGCGGTGGCCGATGATCAGGGTGTGTTCTTCGCGGGTTTGCTCGCTGCCACCTTCGACGCCTGGGGGACGGCGGTCGTATTCGTGCCACAAAAGGCTGCGCCAGCCAAGCCAGGATTGTTGGCGGGTGTCCTGGCAAGAGTAGATGAGTTCTGCAACGAATTGCCCCTGCCAGCGACGCAGACGCTGCTGGGGCGGCAGGCCGATGCTGGGGGCATCAGCGCTAGCCCAAGTATGGCGAGTGCCGTAGCGCCCACTTAGGGCCCATTGAGCGCGCCAGGAGCCAGCCGGCTGCCAAGACATGCCAAGACCGCCAGAGACCTGCTGATCATCACTGAGAATGTACCAGTCTTCTTCGATGCCCTGCTCTAAGCGCATCGGGGTGTTGACGGCAGCGAAGGCCTGTAACCAGAGGTCGTGGAAGAGGTACTGTTCGGCAAAAAGATGGACGGTGTAGGGAGAGGTCTCATAAAGCCCGCCATCCTGCTTTTCATTAAACGGCTGATCGACAGCGATGAGGGTAAGGGTAAGACGGCTGCTGCCGTCCTCGGGCCGATAATCGAAACGTAATTGCAGATCGACGTTCTCCTTGGCTGCCTGGACATCGCCAGCCAAAGAAACTTCCATATCACCGAAACGCCAACCGCCGCCGATGAGAAAACTATCGTAGCGACCATCGTCGTCTTCACGGCGATGATGCTCGGCAAAGATGAAAAGCGGCTCACGTGTGTCGGCGCGTAAGCGCAGGGCACTGCGCACATAGAGCTCTGCGCCTCGGGTACTACCAGCGGTGCCATCAATGCCGCGGTCCACCTGCCGTTGTTGACGCTGGTAAAGGAAGGGCTGCGGCTCAAAACTGAGACGATTAATGAAACTCTCGGCATTATAGTCGAAATCGCGCCCCAATAGGCGTTCGCGGCGGAAGGGTTCAGGATGATCCCATTCCATCGCCGCAAGGGATTCCCACAGCAGCAGCGGAGTCAGCAGCAGCAAGAGACGACTACGTGCAAACGGCATAGCATTTATTCTGATACCTCACTAAATCGGGGTCAATGCCCATCGCCTGGGCAATGCCATGCTGTTTTGCAACTAGCAACCGCTTTGCCATAAGGGCACCTCTATAAACTCACCAAATAAGGCCGACTTGCTTCGCAAGTCCTTTATTCTCAATGCCGAGCTGGGGCTCGGCGTACCCAGGGGTGAGTTTATAGAGATGCCCATAAGCTTGAGCCAGTGCTTTGGCCGTGGCTGAATCATCATATTTTTACCCTTTCTTCATCGTATCTTTATTTATCTTTCCTATACTTCTCCCATGAGCAGCAAACGCGAAAACACCCATCAAGGACGCATTGTCGTCATTGAGGACGAGCCCGACATCCGTGAGGTGGTAGTCTACAACCTCCTGCGCGAAGGTTTTGATGTGGTTGCCATGGGCCATGGACACCAGGGCTTGGCCGAGGTCCAGCGCACCCCCCCCGATTGCGTGCTCTTAGACCTCATGCTGCCTGGCCTAGACGGCATCGAAATCTGTCGCCAGATCCGGGCCGATTCGCGTACTGCCCGGGTGCCAGTGATTATGGTCACCGCCAAGGGTGAAGAGAGCGATGTCGTCCTTGGCCTGGGCATGGGCGCTGATGATTATTTGACCAAGCCCTTTAGCCCCCGGGAATTAATCGCCCGCATTAAGGCGGTGATCCGCCGCGGTCATGGACAGGCGCGCGATCCGGATACGGATGGCCCGGAACAGGTGGAGATTGGCCCCCTGCGTATCGATGCCGGACGTCATGACGTTCGCATCTTCGGCGAAGAACAACGCTTTACCGCCACCGAATTTCGGCTGCTGTACTTTCTTGCCACCCATCCCGGGCGGGTGTTTAGCCGCGATCAGTTGATTGGCCGAGTGATTGGCGATGGCGCCATTGTTTTGGACCGCAATATCGACGTGCATATTCGCTCGATCCGCAAAAAACTGGGCGAGGCTCGGGATATGGTGGAAACCATTCGCGGCGTTGGCTACCGCTTTAGCGAGATAGAGGGCTAAGCCGCAGGGCCGCCGAGAGGGACTTTGCCCCAGGCGACGCAAAACTTGTCTGGAAAAGGAATGCTCGCTTCGCTGGGCAAGCTTTTATCGCAAAACCCCCTTGCGGGGATTTTTGCCGGCCGATCTGGAGATCGGCGGTCCCGGGGACAAGCTTTGCGCCGAGGGGGACCTTGCCCGATATCGCTCCTTGATCCCCTCTCCTGAGCGGGGACAACCCTCTCATGCTGCAAAAATCACCTTTCGTAGAGGATGGGGAACAACAGCTCCCCGCCTTGCAAACCACCCTGCGCCGCTTCCGCCATGCCAGCGGGGCCACCCATCTCCACTTCGATAATGTTGATGCCCACCGCGCTTTCTGCGTCGGCTTCCGCACCAGCCCCAGCGATAGCACCGGGCTGCCGCACATCCTCGAACATATCGCCCTCTGCGGTTCGCAACGCTATCCGGTGCGCGATCCTTTTTTCATGATGCTGCGGCGTTCACTGCAAACCTTCATGAACGCCATGACCTATCCGGATCGCACCTGCTATCCCTTTGCCACCCAGAATCGGCAGGATTTCTTCAATCTCCTCGGCATCTATTTGGATGCCACCTTTGAGCCCCAGCTTTCAGCCATGGATTTCGCCCAGGAGGGCTGGCGCTTAGCCCCCAAGGGTGAGGATTGGTGCATAAAGGGGGTGGTTTACAATGAAATGAAGGGGGCTATGGCGGATAGCGATTCCCAGGTCTGGGATGCGCTTGGCCGTCAATTACTGCCGGACACCTGCTATCGCCACAATTCAGGGGGTAGTCCCCTTGCGATTCCCACTCTCGCGCATGGTGACTTAGTCGCCTTTCACCGCCGTACCTACTGCGCCGCCAATGCTTGCTTTGCCACCTGGGGCGACATTCCCCTTGCCGAGGTACAGGCAAGCTTTGCCGACTATTGCGAACGGCATCCCGGCTCTGCGGTTGAACTCCCCGAGCTGCAAGCCCCCCTCGACGCGCCGCAGCGCTTAGACATTCCCGTGCCTTTTCAGGCCGGGCAAGATGAGCGCGATGTGACCCTCACCGGCCGCACTTGGGTGTGGGGCGATAGCGCTGATATTGATCAGGTTTTACTTGGCGAATTGACCGATCAGCTGCTGCTCGGCCACGCTGCCGCCCCCCTGCGCTTGGCCTTAGAGCACTCAGCCCTAGGTCGCAGCGCCAGCGGCAGCGGCTATCAGGCCTATTTGCGCAATGGCATTTTCACCGCCGAGCTGTCGGGCATGGAGGCGGCTCAGCAAGAAGCCCTTTTCAGCCTTTTAGACAGCGAACTCCCAAAGATCCGAGATCGCGGATTTAGCCGTGAGGAACTCGATAATGCCCTGCATCAACTGGAACTGCGGCGCCGCCGCATTGGTGGCGATGGCATGCCCTTTGGCCTCATTCAATGCCTGCGGGCCATTGGGGTGTGGTGCTGCGGCGGCGATGTCCTGCCGGCGTTGGATCAAGAGCAAGCCCTGCAGCGCCTGCACCACCTTGCCGCCGATTTCAACTTTTGGCCCGGCTTTATCCAGGCGCAGCTGATCGATAATCCCCATCGTGCGGATTTCACCTGCCAGCCCGATGCCGGCTGGGAAGCGCGCTTTGATCAGCAAGAAGCCGCTCTCACCAAAAATCTGGTGAGCGGCCTTTCGGCGACGGAATTAGCCCAGCGACGGGACGATGACGAAGAGCTCAACCGCCGCCAAATGGCCCCCATGAACCTTGAGAGTTTGCCCGACTTGGACCTCCGCGATATTCCGGCAGAGCGCCCCTTCGCCAGCGGCTTGGCCCTGGATGCGGGGCTGACTTCCTACCGCTGCGCCACCGGCGGCATTACGAGCTGTCACCTCGCCTATCCTTTGGGCTTTATCAGCTCCGCCGATCTGCCCTTCCTGCAAACCGCCGTTGGTGTGGTGGGGAAACTGGGCTTTGGGGATGCCGACTATCAAGCCGCCGCACGCTTGCTGGACGCCTGCTGTGGTGGCATCTCTGCCCAAGTAGAACTGGCTAGTGATCGCCAGGATCTGAATCGGGTACAGGCCTTTGCGGTGTTTACCATCCATGGGCTAGATAGCCGCATCGAAGAATGGCTGCCGCTTTTGCAGCAGGCCCTGCAGGGCCAGCGCTTCGATGAAACCCTGCGCCTGCGCGAATTACTACTCGCCAGCCTCAGCCATCTCAATGATTCGATTATCCAGGCCGGCCACTCTCTTGCCGCCGCTGCAGCACAACAGGGATTCCCCGGTTTGTCTGGCTTTATGCACCAATGGAGTGGATTGGGTCGGCGCAATAGCCTCCGCCAATTACTGGTGGATCAGGCGCAGCCAGAAGCTGCGCTGCAGACTTATGCCAGCGCTTGCCAAGAGATTTTGACACGCATCCGCAGTCATGCGCCCCACCTAGCCCTCATCCACGACCACGATGATCGCCAGCGTTTGCAGCAGCTGGTGCGCGGCCTCTGGCCCCAGCCCAGCAATGGGGTGCCGGCGATCAGCGAGCTGCGCTTCCCCAGTCCCCAGGCCCCCTATCAGGCCCAGGCCTTTGTCCTGCCAACTCCGGTGAATTTCAATGCCATGGCCCTCAGCACGGTGCCTGCCGAACACGCCGATGCCCCAGCCCTGGCGGTGGCCTGCCGCTACCTCACCCACGAGCGGCTGCACCGACAAATCCGCGAGCAGGGTGGGGCCTATGGTGCCTCCGCTAGCCTGCAATCTGCCACCGGAACGGTTACCCTCACCTCTTACCGAGACCCTCGTTTGGCCGATACCTTTGCCGAACTCAGCGATGGCCTACTTTGGCTGCATCAGGCGCAATTAGAAGCCCAGGCGCTTAAGGAAGCCAAATTGTCGCTCATCGCAAGCATTGATAATCCCCTCTCTCCCAGCGGCGAGGCGCGCCGCTCTTGGCTGATGGGACTGATCGGGCACCGTCCCGAGCGCCTTAATGTCTTCCGTCAACGCCTCCTGGCGGTGACGGTGGCGGATATCCATCGCGCCGCCCAGGCCCATCTGCAGCCCCAACAAGCCCAGCGGGCAACCGTTACCAATCTGGAAAGGGCCGAACAATCGGGAATGAACTGGCAGGTAATTACCTTATGACCTGCAGCCTGCACGGCGAATCTATCAGTCTCGAGGCGCTGCGCGATCAACTCGCCAACGCATCGCAGCAGGCGGAATGGAAACCGCCGCCCCGCTTTCGGGAAAAAACCTTCGCCAATTACCGCATCGACCCCGAGGTGCCGGGGCAGGCGGAGGCAGTGACCGAGGTCATGCGCTTTGCCGCCGCGGCTAAGCGGGGAATTACCAATGTCTTTCGCCGCCGCGGCCGCCGCGGCTGCTACCTGGACGGAGATTTTGGCGTCGGCAAAACTCACCTACTCGCCGCCGCTTGGCATGCCGCCCCGGGCAGCCGTAGCTATGTCAGCTTTGCCGAGGCGATTAACCATTCCGTTCGCCATGGCCCAGAGGCAACGGTGCGCAGCCTGGCCGCTGATCTGGTCTGCATTGACGAATTCGAACTGGACGATCCATCCAATACGCGCATGGCTGATCTCATCTGCCACGGCCTGGCCAAGGCCGGCTGCCGCCTACTGGTAACCAGCAATACGGTGCCTGGAGAACTTGGCGTGGGGCGCCTCTTTGTCGACCAATTTCGCGCCCAATTGGTGCGCATTAGCGATCTTTTTAGCGATGTCCATGTGCCCGGCCGGGACTACCGCCAGCGCCGCCACGACCAGCATTTGGGCCTGCTTCGCTGGGGCGCCGAGGCGGATCTAGCAGGGGCGAGACACAGCCTATCTTTAACCGCCACCAGTCTCGACCAGCTGCTCATGATGGTGCCGATCATCCACCTGCGTGCCCTTGGCCGTTTCATCAGCCACCTTGAAATCCGCAATGTCCATACCTTCCCAGACCAGCTCGCCGCCCTACGCTTTGTCAATCTGGTTGATCGCGTTTATGATCAGTGCATCACCGTGAGTGTTCAGGCTGACTGCGCCATCGATGAGGTATTTCACCCCGATTACCGGGACTGGGCCTTCGCCAAGAAGTATCGTCGCTGTATAAGCCGCCTGCGTGAGGCCTGCCGGGAGGATATCCGCCGTGAACTGTTACCTTGATATTATCGATGACGGTGTCGGCGCCGAGGTATTAGCGGCGGTGGAGGCCGATCGGCCACGCATCCTCAAACTGCTGAGCGCGACCCTGGCCGATGAGGCCGAGGACCCTCGTCAAACCTGGCAGTTGACGGTGGTACTGGTGGATGAGGCCACCTGCGATGCCATCCATCGCCAGCATTTTGGCATCACCGGCAGCACTGACGTTATGAGCTTCCCCGATGGCAGCGTCAATCCAGAAAACGGGGCGCGGCTGGTGGGCGATGTGGTGGTATGCCCGGCGGTAGCCCTGGCCAGCACCGGGGCGGCCAGCATCAGCGAGCAACGGGCCCGCGACGAAGTCCTGCTCTATATTCTGCACGGCTGCTTACATTGCCTGGGCTTTGACGATGTCGAGGAGGACGATCGTCAGGCAATGTGGGATCGCCAGCGTGAACTGCTGGCTCCCTGGGGAATCGATGTCCGCGATGAATGAGCCCAGCCTTGCCCGTCGTCTCTGCTGCGGGGCGGCCATGGGGGTGGCCGATGCCGTGCCCGGCGTCTCTGGAGGGACTATTGCCCTCATTATGGGCGTCTACGGCGCCCTCATTCGCCACCTGCACCTGGGCATGGCGGTGCTGCGCGCACCGCGGCAGGCTGAAAGCTGGCGCAACTTGGGCCGTAGCCTGCTCTTCCTCGCCCCCCTGCTCTGCTGCTTGGCGGTCTTTCTCATTATGACCACCCGATTGCTGGTGGGCTCGCCACCAACGGTGGCGGGTCTGAGCATCGCCGAGGCCGACCAGCTGCTGGCAGATGAGGCCGGTTGGCTACTGCGGCGGGAGAGCGCGCCTTTGGTCTATGCCCTCTTCTTCGGCCTAGTGGCGGCCTCCATTCCCCTGCCCCTGGCCCGGCGGCGCCAGCAGCACTGGGGCCATCTTCTCCCCTTCGCCGGCGGTGCCGCTCTGGCGGCGCTGGTGGTGCTGCTGCCGCCCAGCGCCGGCAGTATCCATCCCCTGGCCTTGCTTATCGCCGGCGCTCTGGCCATTAGCGTTATGCTTTTACCCGGGATTTCCGGCAGTCTGCTGCTGCTGATCCTGGGCATGTACCACCCCATCTCCGAGGCCCTCAACCGCCTCGACTTGAGCATTCTCATCTGGGTCATGCTGGGGGTGGGTGCCGGGGTGCTGCTAATCGTGCCGGCGATTAAATCCCTACTTGAACGGGCCCACGACGGCACCATGGCCTGTTTGGCTGGATTAATGATGGGCTCGCTGCTAGCACTCTGGCCATGGAAGAGCCACTATGTCCCCAAGCAGATTAACGAATGGGGGCCGATGGCCCTGCAGGCTCCTAGCGGGGCCTGGTGGTGGCCGCTACTGGCGATGCTGCTGGGAACCCTCATTATCCTTATCGTCCGTGGCTTTGAACCCCGCCAAGAATCGGAGGTTGGTTAATGCCCATCTTGCTGCCGCTGCTGATTGCCCTGCCAGCCTCGGCCCTGCTCTGCTGGTTGCTGCTGTGGCTTTCTCCGCGCCTCGGCTTTATCGATCAGCCGGGTAGCCAAAGCCATAAAATGCAGAAGCGGGCAGTGCCCTACGGCGGCGGTGTGGCCATGGCCTTGGCCCTTACTGCCGCCCTCCTAGCAACCTGTTTCAGCGGCCATGGGCAGCTAGATCAGCCCGTCTTAGTTATCCTTCTCGTCGCCGGCGGCCTCTTTCTCCTCGGCCTCATCGACGATATCAAGCCACTGAATCCCCGCTGGAAGCTGATTATTCAAGGGGTCTTAGTCGCCCTTGCCGTCGGCCTCGCCGACCTCTCGGTGGACTTGGTTCACGGCTGGACCTGGCTGGCCGCATTCCTCGCCTTCTGGTGGTGCTTGGTGCTGACCAATGCCTATAATCTCATGGACCACGCCGACGGCATGTCCGGATCCATTGCTGTCGTTAGTATGGTGGTACTGCTGGCCACCTCCCTGCTCAATAACGATGATAGCATGGCCATGGTCTGGCTCGCCCTCATCGGCTGCCTGGTGGGTTTTCTCATCTGGAATTTGCCGCCGGCCAAAATCTACATGGGGGATGCCGGCAGCCTGCCCCTGGGTTTTCTTATTGGCGCCGGCAGCATCCACCTCACCTTCTGGTTTTCCGGTAAGGCCGACAGTAATCCTCTGGCGGTGGCCACTCCCCTGCTGATCGCCATGCTGCCCATCTATGATATGCTAGTGGTCCTGGTTAAACGTCACCGCCTCCAGCGCCCGCTCATGACTGGAGATCGTAACCATATCTCTCACCGCCTAAGCCGCCTTGGACTCAGTGCCCGCAAGGGTTTGGCCGCGGCAGTGGCCCTGCAGATCGCCCTCGCCAGCGGCGCCCTCATGCTCCGCCATTCGGATGTCCTCACCGGGATTGTGGTGCTCTGCCAAGCCCTTGCCCTGTGCCTGGTTGCAGCACTCCTGGAAGCCAACCGTGATCGCGCCATCTAAGGACGCGTCCCCCTGGCAGGGACGCATTACCCTGAGCCACGGCATTCTTGCCCTCATTTTGGTGCTCTGGCGGCCCCTCATCGCCACCCCCAATCACCTCGGCCTGGATCACCAAATCTGGCATCTGCTGCTGCTACTGGGATGGGGACTGCTGACCTGGGAATGGGTAGCCGGATGGCGCCGCTGCCTGCGCGCCCATTGGGGCGGCTTATTGGCGGCGATGGTGGTCATCCTCTTGCTGCCAGCTTGGCTACGCGCTGCCAATCCCGCTGGCGGCGCCGGCTTTGCCATCGCCGTTCTCGGCCAGCTACTCTTCGCTGGCTACCTCATCCAAATCGTCGATCGCTGGCGCCATCTTATCTTTGCCGCCCTCATCGCCAGCCTCGCCCTCCTCAGTATCCTCGGCCTGGCCCAGCGATACTGGGTGCTGCCGGCCATGGAAGGCCTCTTGCAGCAGGGGGAACTGGACCTTGATTCCCTGGGTGGCAGCGCCGAGGAGATAGGCGAGCGCATTCGCCGCGGCGGGGTCTACGCCTCCTTTACCTTGGCCAATACTTTAGCCCTGGTCATGGCATCCATGCTGTTGCTCTGCATCGGCAGCGGCTTGCGCAGCCTGCGAGAGCGCGCCTGGCCGGCCAGCGCCCTGCTCATTCCCATAGCCCTCGCTGGCATCAGTGTGCTAAGCATTGCCAATGCCAAGGGCGCCTGGCTGGGCCTGAGTGTCGGCATGCTAGCGGTTCTACTTTATCGCCTCGGCCCACGGGCCCGCTGGGCCGCCCTAGGTCTTGGTTTAGGCGCCGCTCTTGCCATCTTCACCCGCCTGCCATGGATGGAGGTCAGCAGCGTTGCCGTACGCCTTGGCTACTGGCAATCAGCCCTAGGGCTCTGGTGGCAGCAGCCCCTCTGGGGCCATGGCTGGGAGCAATTCGCGCACCAGCACGCCGCGGTCATGCCGGTCTGGGGAGAGTGGAGCAAGCGGGTGCATAATGAGATTCTCGAGGCCTTGGTCGCTGGCGGCCTCTGGGCCGGCCTCGCCCTCGCCGCCTGCCTTGGCTACCTTGCCTATCCTCGGAATGGTGCAGCGGCGCAAGATCGCAGCCAAAAGGTCGACAATGGCCCAGATCATGGAACAGCCGCCTCCGACCCAGCCTGGATTCCCCTCCTTGCCGCCCCCCTGCTGGCCTATGCCGGCCTCCTGGGCACCGGTATCTCCGATAATATTGCTTTCTGGCCTGGCGGGCAGCAAGCAGGAATACAGATACTGTGGATGCTGCTTCTAGGCGGTGCGGCCACTGCCATTATCGCTTTTCTCGCCGATGGGCGATTCATCCCCGGACATAAGTGGCTGTGGGCGACTATCTTGGTGCTGAGCAGCGCCTGCCTCATCGATTTTCACCTGCACGAAACCGGCTTTCTCGCCATCCTGGTGGTCCTCTCTGTCCTCAATAGCGGCAGCTGGCGGGGCTGGACCTGGGAATCGGGTCAACCCAGGCAGCGCCTGGTAAGCGCCCTCGCCATCCTGGCGCTACTCCTTGGCCTGGGTCTCTACTTCCAAGCCAGTCAGCGACGGGCGGCGCTGGAATGGGGCCGCAGCCTCGATCACCTTCTTGATCAGGCCCGCGCCGGCGATGCCTGGGCTCAAGGCTGGCTACAGCAGCAATCCCCGGCATCCGGCATCCATGGGCCCGACTACCTCCAGTTTGCCCAACGGGAAATGACCCGCCTCGCCTTGGCTTTCCCCGCCAGCGAGCCCCTGCACCTACGGGCCCAGCTGCAACTAACCAGCCCCCGTCAGCGCATAGACGGAATCCGCGAGCACCAGCGCCGATTCCAGCCCAGCAGCGCCACCTGGGCAGCCATCGCCCTGGCCCACGCCGAACTGCGCGAATGGACGTCCGCCATCGCCGCCCAGCGCCAGGTCATCCAACACGCCCCCTGGCACCTCCCCCATCGCCAACGCCTCATCCGTTTTTATGAACAAGCGAAAATGGTGAGCGGCAGCGATGCAGCCATGCTCGAACGCTTAATTGATGATGAGCAGAACTTTATCGAACGCTATAATCCCGAAGTGTTTAGTCGTAATCGAGCGCGCTAGGCGCTGCTCTAGGCGAAGCCACGGAGGGTGGGTTTCCAAACCCACCAGAGCGCTTCCGCAGCATGCACCATTGCCGATACGCAGGCAGGCCTTGGAGAGCCGTTGGGGAATTTCGCCCTTCGGGAGATGAGCGAGTCATCGCAAGCGTGGTTTGGGATGGGTATCAACTGGTGGGACAATAGTCCCACCCTTGTAAGTTACTTTTCAAGCCCCTGGCTGGGGGGATAATCCCAGCTCCATGA
>REDX01000144.1 GCA_007695355.1 Planctomycetota bacterium | reverse complement strand
CCACCAGAGCACTGGCGGCGAAAGTTGGCTGCCGCCTTGCGTGTTGGCGTGGTTTTATTCTCTTGGGGGCTTTGCCCCCTTGCCCCCCCTCTTACTCGGCGCTTGGCGCCGCCCAGAGGGTGGGACTTTTGTCCCACCAGAGCGCCGGTGAAATGTGGGGGCTTAGGGTGAACTCCTCGGGGCACGGGTTTCGAGTCTTGAGGGCTTCGTTTTGGGGCTGCGCCCCTTGCCCCCCTCCAAGCTGCGCCCCTTGCCCTTCCCTTCAGCGGTGGCCGTTGGGGTAAGGGCAGACGCCGCCGCTAATGCCGGGCTGGAAGTTGGGGGGAAGATCATCGCCGAAGGGACGCTGCCAAATCTTGTCACCGATGCGGATAGCGGTGCCGCCGGCGCTGCTGAGTTGGGGGCCGGGGCCGGGGCTGACGGTGATGGCGGTGAGGATGCCCAAGGGCGCCTTGGCTGGGAAGCGGCCTTGGATGTAACGGCGGGAGCAGTAGTTCACGGTGAAGCCAGCGGAATACGTACGTCGGCTGGCGGGCATTTCCAAAACTTCGAGGGATTGGGGCAAATCACCGAGGAAGCGGGCACTGAGCCGGCTGCCGTCCTCAGCGAGAAGGCGAAAGCCGTGGCCATCGGCGTCGAGTTCGCAGCTGAGATTCGGGGCGAAGGAGAGATTCCATAGCCAGCCGCGATCCGAACGATGATCATCAATCTGATCAAGGAGCGCTAATGCCACCGGCACGCCGCAGGCGCCAGAGTAATCAACGGCGACGTGGCGTTCACTATAAGCGCCATGAAATTTCCTGAGGTCCATGGCGATAATGCCGCCGTGGGCCGTCTCCTCACGCCAAAATAGCGACCCGCAAGGAGCCGGTTTGGGCCGCTCGCCACTATCATCAATCACCACGCTTTGGTAGACAGCAGCACCACGGGCCTGACCGCCGCCGACAATCCAATCATGACCGAGGGCAATCAGGCGAATAGATCCGGCATCATCGGCACTATGCCCGCCGACGTGGGTGGCCCGGGCGTAGGCCCCGAAGACGCAGTCTTTGCTGCCTTCCCAGCCCGATCGCACCATGACCAATCCCTGACGGTTATCGGCAATGAAGGTGGGCAACGAGGAGGGATCTTCGGCTGGCACATGGTAGGGATAGAGGGTAGCGGCGAAGTACATGCCGGAATGAGCGGGGGCGAAACTGCGGTCACCGTAAATGCCATGGAGATGATCATAGATATGGCGCAGAGCGCCCATCGCCTCTGATCGAGCCAGCGCCAGCATCGCCATCTCATGACTGCCACCAATATGGCCGGGGCCGTCATCATTCCAGGAAAGCTTCATTCCCAACTGCTCTTTGGAGGGTTCTTCTTCGGTGTCAGCTGTGGGCCGACAGGCAACGACGGAAGCATACATAGAAGCAGCGGTATTGCCGAGATGGGGGAATTGCTCGGCCACCAGACGACCGCCATGCCGCTGATCCGCCAGCAGGGCTGGATAGAGCATGCTCATAGTGTAATTTTGATAGCCCAGGCCTTCGTGGTAGAGGCCAGCACTGCCAAAGTGATGGCAGAAGGCGTAGAGTCGTTGCCGAGACCAGCGAACACCCTCGTCGACATCCAAATCCGTATCCGCATAAGACCTGCGCGCGCGCAAGGCTAGACCCGTCAGCAGGCAGCCGCCATGGCTGAGAGCCCACCAATTATTATTGACAATATGGGGATTTCCTTTTGATACCTGGGAGCGAATGCGCCGGTGTAATTCCAATAATAAATCCGCCAAGAAGCCCTGATCCGCTATACTTAGCCATGGCCAACAGGCATCGGCGAGGATGCTGGCGTCCATGCTCCAGGCGGCAATACCAAGGTCAGCGGGACGGCCGCCGCTGGTGATATGACGAAGAACCACCATGGCCCGGGCGCTGGCCCCGGCACGCTCGTCATCATCGCTGCCCAAAAGGGCCAGCAGGGCGCAGGCGCTCAAGTACTCCCGCTCGCCAGTCACATGGGGCAAGCCTGAGGGGTGGGGCTCCTGGGGATACAGCTGATCACCCTCGCGCCGGGATTCTGTTTTCGCCCAGTCCAGGAGGGCGCAGAGATGGGGCTCTCCGGCATCGCGCAGGCGACAGAGGTGATCGATATGGGCGGCGTCAAACCAAAGAAAGGGATCGGCGGATCCAGACATAGCTACTCCTTCATGGCATGCAGCCCAGCAGCCTGCATTGAGACCGCCGTGAGCAATCCCTAATGGGACCAAGGCGCACGGGTGGACTGAAAGAAATGAGCGCCTAGGCTCCCGCCTCCCCCATTTTTCCACACCCATCCCCAGCCGAGAGTACCATGACTGCCATTACCGGACTGGTGGGCCTGCGCCCCACCCCTGCCGCCGCTGCCGAAGTGGCCGCCCCCCCCTACGACGTGATCAAGCCGGGCTCGCGCCTGGAAAGCCTCCTCGCAGCCCGCCCGGCCTCCCTCACCCACGTCACCCTGGGTGCTGATCCCAAGGCTGCCCTCGATCAGCTGGTGGCCGATGGGCGATTGATCGAGGACACCGAGCCAGCTTACTATGCCTATCGCCAACAATGGTCCGGCGGCAGCCGCCTCGGCTTTTTTGCCGCGGTGGAGGTTTCGGATTACAGCGCTGGCCAGGTCATCCGCCACGAAAAGGTGTTTGATGCCAAGGTTCAAGGCCGCATCGAGCTGGCCAAGAAAACCGGTGTCACCATGGAGCCCATCTTCCTGCTGACCCGGGCGGCGATTACCGCCACCCTGGAGGACGCTTTTAAGCGCCTGCCCCTGCTTTACGATTTCGATGCGGATTTTCAGGGCCTCAATGACCTGCACGGGGTTAGTGCCGATATCGTGCGCATTGACGCCGCTGATCCCGCCTATGCCGCCTTAGGCGCGGCAGTGGCCGAGCATCCCCTCTACATTGCCGATGGCCATCACCGCTACCACACCGCCCTGCGCTCGGGTATGACCCACTGCATGACCTACATTACCGGCGATGCGGCGATTCAGGGCTACAACCGGGTAATCAATGGCGTGGTGCCCTTTGCCGCGATCAAAGACAAACTGGCCCTAGAGCCGGTGAGCGCCTTTCACACGCCGCCCAAGAATGCCTTCTGCCTACACACAGCCGAGGGCAATTGGCTGCTGCGCGCCAAGGATGTACCTCAGGATGTGGTTGGCCGCCTGGATTGCTCGATTCTCGAGCGCGAGTTGTACCCGCACCTGGGCTTAGAGCACCGCCACATTATCGATCCCGCCCACTTCGACTATTATCCCGAAAGCCAGCTGGATCAGATGCAAGAGCAGGTGGCCAGCGGGAAGTACGAGCTAGCGGTGGCCCTACACCCGGTGTCCATCGACGAGCTCATGGCGGTGGCCGATGCCGGCATGGGCAATCCCGACATTGTGATGCCGGAAAAGAGCACCTTCTTTGCCCCCAAGGTGCTGTCAGGCCTCTTTATCTACCGACACTCTCTGCGTTAATTCTGCGTTAATTCTGCGTTAATTCTGCGCTGAAAAACTCAACTCCGGGTGTAGGCCCATGGTTGCCCCCATCGCAGCCATGGGCACAGCGAAAAGACCTATCCCCCGCCCCAGCGAACTTGACGTACAACCTTGGCCGAGCCCACCTTGCGGGATGATGCAAGTACTTAGCCTGCGTCGATCTTGGTCAGGAGCGGTGATCGATATTCTCCAGCTGCACACCGGATGATAACCGGGGCGCATAGATCGCCATGCAAGCAGCTGGAGACCTAGGATTATCCGCCCCCAGTCCATAGTTAGCACTGCAACCCGACACTCGGCCCCCACCGGTCCTCATGACCCCAGGAGTCAGCTCCATGTATCAGCCCGACCGCGGCGTAAACAGCGCGCTGAAAAACCCCTTGCCAAGCCAGATCGGCGGTACCTACCGCTGGTTTACTGGCTCCTTGGCTTACGTCCTGCACCGGGTTACCGGTCTTGGCCTCGTGTTTTTCATCTTTTTCCACATTCTGTCGGTGACCAAGGCCACCTCGGCTGATCCCAGTCATTACGACTTAATGATTCGCCGCATGCAAGAACCTGACTTTAAGCTGGGCGAGATCGCCCTCTATGCCGCCCTCCTTTACCACGGCATTAACGGCATGCGCATTCTCCTCATCGATTTCGTGATGGTCAGCACCCACCGCAATAAGCAGCTCTTCTGGGCCTGCGTGGTGATTACGGTGATTCTGCTGATCGCTGGCACCATCCCCCTGCTGCTGCACATGAATGTGCAGCCCTTCTTTGCTGAGACCCTGCCCGGAGGATCCAACTGATGAGCGGCCCCTATGTCAGCTCGCGCAGCGGGCGCTTTAGCTGGATGATGCAGCGGGTCACGGCGGCCCTTTTGCTGCCCCTGGCCTTCGTCCACTTCGGCATGCAGCACTTCTCCTATAACGCGGTGTCCACCGGCTTGGCCACCACCTTCCGCCTGCATGATCCATTCTGGGTGGCCTATTATTCCATCTTCGTGGTCTGCGTACTCTACCACGGCGTCAATGGCACCATTGGCATTGTCCGCGACTATGCGCCCAAGCCCCTGCCCCGCGCCCTCATCGTCAGCGTTTTGTGGGTGCTGGCCGCCTTCTTTGGCGCCCTCGGCATCGTTAATCTGCTCAAGCCCGGTCATAATCTGGAGAGCGCCAAGAACTGGTATGTGCTCAATGGCTTCCCCGAAGGCGAATCGGCGGGTAATCCGCCCAACTTCCTGTGGGCCCCACGCTATGACTTCGGCGAAGAACTGCGCGAGCTCAATCTGCTCAATTTCTACCTTGAGCGCCACACCCATCGCACCGAAGCCAATCCCCAGGCAGCCGCAGAAATCTTCAATGGCGCCGAATATGGCTCTGATACCGCCGCCGGTGGCCGCGCCTTCGACGAGTGGGCCCTAGCCATCCTCGCCGAGGGCTTTGAAGCTCACCGCAATGAGCGCCGGCGCAATCGCATCTTCTCATCCACCTATGAGTTTGCTTTGTGGGCGGCGAATATGCGCAAGACCAATGCTGAGAACCGCAAGCGCCGCTCCGATGACCCCGAAGTCATCAGCGATGCAGACGCCATCCTCAACCGCTTGGCCAATGTCCCCGCCTTTGATCCCTATCTCCACTGATAGTACCGATCGCTCCTGCCTGACTCGCCCAAAGGACTGTACTCGATGAACATCACCCATGACGTCATCATCGTCGGCTCCGGCGCCGCCGGCCTCTACGCCGCCTACTGGTCCAGCACCAAGGCCGACGTGGCGGTGCTCTCCAAGCTCTTCCCCACCCGTTCCCACACCGGGGCCGCCCAGGGCGGTATCGGCGCGGCACTGGCCAACGAAGAGGAAGACAAGCCGCTGTGGCATTGGTTTGACACCATTAAGGGCGGCGACTATCTGGGCGACCAGGATGCGCAAAAGGTGCTCTGCTACGATGCCCCGGGCACCATCTATGAGCTTGAGCACATGGGCGTGCCCTTCTCCCGCACCCCCGAAGGCCGCATTGCCCAGCGCCCCTTCGGCGGCCATACCCGCAATTTCGGCGAGCGCGCCGTGCGCCGCGCCTGCTATGCCGCCGACCGCACCGGCCACGTCATTCTGCACACCCTCTATGAGCAGTGCGTCAAGCAAAACGTGCACTTCTACTCAGAGTTCCAGGTCCTTGACCTGATTATGAGCGACGACCAAACCAAGTGTCTGGGCGTGGTTGCCTATGATATGCTCTCCGGTGATATTATTACGGTGAATGCCAAGGTGGTGGTCTTCGCCACCGGCGGCAGCTGCAAGAACTTCGCCACCACCTCCAACTGCCAAGCGAATACCGGTGATGCCTTTGGCATTATCCTGCGCAATGGCCTGCCCCTGGAAGACATGGAATTCGTTCAATTCCATCCCACCGGTTTAGCAGGCCTCGGCATTCTGATTACCGAGGGCGCCCGCGGCGAAGGTGGCTTCCTGACCAATGCCGAGGGCGAGCGCTTTATGGAGCGCTATGCACCAACGGTGAAAGACCTCGCCCCCCGCGATATGATCGCCCAGTGCATCTACAAAGAAGTGCTGGAAGGCCGCGGCATCAACCGCACCGGGCGCATCTGCAATGAAGACTATGTCTACATTAATCTCATGCACCTGGGTAAGGAAGAGCTGCAGAAGAAACTGCCGGAAATTTCCGACTTCGCCACCACCTACCTCGGCATTAAGCCCTGGGAAGAGCCGGTGCCAATTATGCCCACCGCCCACTACATTATGGGCGGCATCCCCACCGATGTCGACGGCCGGGTGAAGCGCAATGCCCAGGGCGACATTATCGAAGGCCTCTATGCCGCCGGTGAATGCGCCTGCGTCAGCGTGCACGGCGCCAACCGCCTGGGCACCAACTCTCTGTTAGACTTGGTGGTCTTCGGCCGCCGCGTCGGCCTGCACGTGGCCAAGAATGTGGACGCCATCCCCTACGGCCAGATCCGCGGCAATCCCGCGGCCAAGGTTGCCGGCGAGATCGAAACCCTCAAGAAGTCCACCGGCAAAGAACGCCACGGCGCCATCCATGAAGACATGGCCAATGTGATGATGGAAAAGGCTTCGGTGCAGCGCACCGAACAGTCCCTGACCGAGTGCAAGCAGGCCCTCATGGAACTGCGCGAGCGCTTCCAGAATGTGGGCATCGACGACAAGGGCACGGTGTTCAATTCCGACCTCTTGGAAACCATGGAGGTGGGCTACATGCTTGACTTCTCCCTGGTCCAGGTGGAAGCCGCCCTCGCCCGCCGCGAAAGCCGCGGCGCCCACCTGCGCTTGGATGGCCCCATTGATGCCGACGGCAAGCAGCAGCAAATGCCCCGGGATGATGCCAATTGGCTCAAACACACCTACTCCTGGCTGGATAATGCCGATAAGGCCGATGCCAGCGTGCGCCAGGACTACGGCGAAGTCTACCTCCTCCAAGACCACCCCGAAGGCGGCTGGGAACCGGAGTTGGTCGAGCGCTTTAAACCCAAAGAACGCAAATACTGATACTCAGGGGCTCTGCCCCTACGCCGCTTCGCGGCTACCCCGCTGGCTTTGTCGGGGCTCTTCTTTCGCGGCTGCGCCCCTGCAGAAGTGGCTGGATCGCTTCGCGATTCTATCCAGCCACCGCCCCTCGGCGCCAGTTTACTCAGGGGCTCTGCCCCTGCGGGCCGTCTGCTCATTGCCTGCGGCGCTTACAACGCCATTCTGACCCTTACCGGGAGTTGATCCATGGCCGAACAAAAAGTCGTCAAAACCTTCCGCATTATGCGCTATAATCCGGACACGGATACCCAGCCCTCGTTTAAGGACTACCAGCTGGAATGCTCGCCCATGGAGCGGGTGCTTACCGCTCTCAACCGCATTAAGTGGGAGCAAGACGGCTCGGTCTCCTACCGCCGCTCCTGTGGCCACGCAGTATGCGGCTCCTGCGGCATGACCATCCAGGGCGCCAGCCGCCTGGCCTGTAAAACCCTGGTCAAGGACATCGACGGCGATGTGATTATCGTCGAGCCCCTCAAGGGCTTCCCGGTGGTCAAAGACCTGGTGGTGGACATGGAACACTTCTTCCACAAGTACCGCGCCATTATCCCCTTCTTCCATTCAGAGAGCCCAAAGCCGGTCAAAGAACGCCTGCAAAGCCCCGAAGAACAGGTGCACATCGACGACCCCGCCAAGTGCATCCTCTGCGGCTGCTGCACCTCGTCTTGCCCCAGCTATTGGAAGAACGACGACTACCTGGGCCCGGCTGCCCTGCTTAAGGCTTGGCGCTTTGTCGCCGACTCCCGCGATGAAAGCGCGGCCGAGCGCCTGTCGGCGGTCAATGGCGAAAACGGCCTCTGGCGCTGCCATCTGATTTTCAACTGCATGGAAGCCTGCCCCAAGGAAATCGATATCCCGGCCGCCCTCTCCAAGCTCAAGCGCGCGGTGATCTGGGGCGGCCCGCGCTAGTGTCTATGGACGGCTCAGAACTGATCGAAGCGGTGGCCAGGATAACCGGCCACCGCTTTGCTGATTTTCGCCTACTTGAGCAAGGCATGACCCATGCCAGCTGGTGTTCCCACCAAAGTGATCCCGATCTGCGCCGCGCCGCCCATAATGAACGGCTTGAATTTCTTGGCGATGCCATGCTGGGCGCGGCGGTAGGTTATGTGCTGTACCGCCGCTTTCCCGAAGCCGATGAAGGCTTTCTCTCCCGCTGCAAAAGCACCCTCGTTAGCCGCAAGGTTCTCGCCCAGGCCATGGATCGTTGTGGACTCATGCCCCATGCCCGACTCGGCATGCAGATGAACGGGGGGATTCCCTTAAGCGTCCGGGCCAACCTTGCCGAAGGTCTCCTCGGTGCTGTTTTTCTTGACGGTGGCTGGCCGGCCCTGCTCTGTGCGGTCTCGGTATTCCTTAAAGAGGACATTGAACTGGCCCAAGGCGGTAGCCCAACCGACGCCAAAAACCATCTCCAATCCTGGTGCTTGGAACATCACGGCACCCTCCCCAGCTACCGTTGCGAACGCCGCGGCGGATCCGATCATGCACCGCGCTTTGTCGCCGTCGTGGAAATCGCTGACCTGCGCGCCGAGGGCGAAGCCAGCTCGCGGCGCCGAGCCGAAGCCAAAGCGGCGGCTCAGCTCCTCGATGATCTGCGCCAGCAGATAGCTTTACAGCCTCCAGGTGCTGCTCAGGATGGCATGCAATGACCACCGTCTTGATTGCCGATGATTCCGCCATCGTGCGTAAGCTACTGCGTAAGCGACTTGAGACCATCCTCCGGGGCTACCATGCAACGGTGATCGACGCCGCCGATGGAGAAGCCGCCCTCAATAGCCTCCTCAATGACGAGGTGCACCTCGCCCTGCTTGATTTCAATATGCCCAAACTCAATGGCGTGCAGGTCATCGAACGATTTAAAGCGGCCAATACGGGCAAAAAACCCTATCTCTTTATGGTAACCACCGAGGCCAGTTCTGAAATCGTTATGAAAGCAATCCAGGCAGGAGCGCATAATTATCTCGTGAAGAATAAATTAGATACCGCCTTTGACGACAAAGTGCGCAAAGTACTGTTAGGCGCCTAAACTCTTCTTATTGTCCCGCCCTGCTCTGCCATTTGCTGGTCACTTGGCCCCCTCCCCTGAGCATCGTATTTCCACCGCACGCTGCAGGCTCAGGCACCCGGATCGGTGAAAACGGTGAAAATGCCCGGCGCCGAAAATCCTGCAGCCTTTGCTTTTCGCTACTGGGAGACGCAGCGCATTTGCAGGTTTTACTGGGCATACTGTGCGTATATTTGCCTTTTTCTTCCTCGTATATGGTAGGCGATCCAGGGCCCTGACCTACGGAGGCTGGGAGGCCGCATGGATGACCCGCCGCTGGTGAGATCGATGGCGCGAGAAAAACCTGGATCCCTGCTGCACCATGATTGGCTAGAACGGGTTACCGCCTCTATTCTCGGACCCGGGCCAAACCTCCAGCAGGCCGGTGAACAAGGGGTTATCTACAGCCTGCATCTGAGTCGGCGCAAGCCATGGGGCTTTGAAATTGCCATCACCGTTGGGGTTTCCCGTCGCCTCAAAAGCGGTCGCTGGGGCGCCCCTCGCGAGGTGACCAATGCCCTGGCGCCGCCAGACAGTGTGCGCAGTGCCTATCGCGAAGAAGACCACCGTCTATGTCGTGAGTTAGCTGCCCTCACTCCTAAGAGCAACACCTATCATTACTATAAGCGCTCTCCGATTAGCGGCCATCCCGAGTCCGGAGAACTCTTCCTGCGCCTACTCCAAACTGGCCGTTTGCGCATCGATCAAGGCCATGAACTTGCCGAAGGTCCAGAACAGCAAGCGCTGCTGCAATGGTGCGCCCTGGAAGACGGCCTATGGACCATCGAAGTCACCTGCCCGGAAGGGGTACCCATACTTACCCAGCCACCCTTTTGGCTTGACCGCAAAAGCGGACGCTGTGGGGCGCTGCATGACCTTAGTGAACAAGCGGTGCAGGCTCTCTACCGCATTCCCGAATGGGAATACGCAGAGGCGATTGCCGCAGAACAACTCCTTTCGCGAATCCTACCCCAACTTGCCCCGCTGCCGAAAACCAACGAAGAAGGCCCCCTCGAAACGATTTCACCATATGCCCCGGTCTTTCTTTGCACCGTTTGCGAGGGTGAATTGGGGGTGAATATGATGAGCTATAACGGCCATTGGTCACTCCCCGCCCAAGCCCTACTGCCGATGGTGCGCTATGGCGAGGCCCTCCTACCGCTCAATCCGAGGGAAATTGCAGCCCAATTACCAGGGGGTATTACCATCCCCCGCGATGTCCTCGCCGAAGAACGTCACCTGCAGCAACTGCGGGCCATGGGTCTGGTCTCCAGTCGCCAGCAACACCTCCAATTCACCCCGGCAAATCGCCTGGAAATGGATGCGCCGGCCACCACCTATTGGCTCCAACTGGGGGATCTTCAGCCCAATAGCCGCCCCCGAGTACAGCCGCCAGCAGGCCTGGAAATCCCCAACCATATCCTTTCTCGACTCTGGGGTGGCGGCTGGCAACCCTATAGCGCCAAGGGACAAATTCAGCCAACGGTGCTCGTGGCCGACCAGTGGGAGGCCGAGGTAGAGGAGGAGGACTCCTGGTTTTCCATCGGTCTAGGTATCCACGTCAATGGTCAGCGCATTGATGCCCTGCCCCTTTTGCGTCAATTAGCCGGCATGAGCGAGGAGGCCATTGCCCTGCTGCCTCGGCATGGGGAAGAGCAAGACGCCCACATCCTGCTTGCAGTCGATGATAAACACCTCATCGCCCTGCCTGAAGCGCAAATCCGCGACCTCTACCGCTCCCTTATCGAACTCTTCACCCGCGATGGTTCGCGCATGCGGGTGAGTCGCTGGGATCTGGAGACCGCTGATGCCCTGCGCGCCCTCGGTACCCGCTGGTCCGGAACCGGCAGCGAACACCTCTTGCGCATGCAGCAGGATTTGCGCCAACTCGGCCATGCCAGCCAAGAACCCTGCCCGCCCCCTGCCGGGCTGCAAGCCACCCTGCGCCCCTATCAGCAGGAAGGCCTGGCCTGGATGCTGAAATTGGCCGAGCTGGGACTTGGTGGCCTGCTCGCCGATGATATGGGTTTGGGAAAGACCGTTCAAACCCTGGCCCTCATCCTCGCTCAAGTGGAGGCGGGTCGCTGGAATCAGGGGATTTTAGTGGTGGCGCCGGTAAGTACCCTGGGCAATTGGCTGCGCGAAAGCAGGCGCTTTACCCCAGCACTCAGCGTTCACTGCTACCATGGCCCCCAGCGCAATAGCCTTGAACTGCAGGGCGAAGGGCCACGGGTCATTCTCACCTCCTACGCCACCCTCACCCGTGATCGTCTGCATTTTGGCGCCCGCGAATGGTCGCTGGTGGTCTGCGATGAGGCCCAGGGCCTGAAAAATCCCACCTCCCGCCAGGGCCAAGCGATCCGAAGCCTGCGCGCCAGTATGCGCCTGGCCCTCACCGGAACCCCCATGGAAAACCATCTCGGCGAACTGTGGGCGCTCATGCACTGGGTAGAACCGGGGCTCTTAGGCTCCCGCGCTGCCTTTGACCGCAGCTTTCGCGCTCCCATTGAAAAACTCCAGGATCGCCAGCGGCAGGCCGATTTGGCGCGGCGGATTCGACCGGTATTACTACGGCGAACCAAGGAAATGGTTTTAAGCGAATTACCACCGCGCACGGATCTCATTCATCGTCTCGAATTGGGCCCGCATCAATCGGCCCTCTACGAAAGCATTCGCGCCGCCATGGACGATCAGGTGCGCTCGGCGATTGCAGCCAAGGGTTTGGCCCGCTCCCATCTCGAATTCCTCGAAGCCCTGCTGCGCCTGCGGCAAATCTGCTGCCACCCGCCCCTGGTGCCCACGCGCAGCGCGCGCAATTGCCCGGAATCCGCCAAGCTGGACTTTTTACGCGAACTGCTTCCCGAACTTATCGACGAAGGCCGGCGCATTCTGCTCTTTAGCCAATTTACCGGCCTCCTTGACCATATCGCCGCCCTCTGCCAGGAAATCGAACAACCCTATGTCCGCCTCGATGGCCAAACCCGCAATCGCCAAAGCATTATCGACCGCTTTCAAACCGGCAGCGTCCCCCTCTTTTTGATTAGCCTCAAAGCCGGCGGCATGGGCCTGAATCTCACCGCCGCCGACACCGTCATCCTTACCGATCCCTGGTGGAATCCGGCGGTAGAACAGCAGGCCATCGACCGCGCCCACCGCATCGGCCAAACCGATCCCGTCTTTGTCCATCGCCTGATTATCGGCGGCAGCGTCGAGGAACGGGTACTCGAACTGCAGCAGCACAAGCGCGACCTGGCTGCCGGCCTTTTCGATGCCAATGGCCAATCATTAACCGCCTTGAGTGAAAACGATATTACCCAACTACTGCAGCCGATCGATCCGTAGGGGCGGGGGCGAGGCATGGGGCGACTCCTTCGCGCGCCATGCCTGCGGAACGGCTCGGGAGATGTGATTTTCGTCAATCATCAAGCGGCTAGGCCGCAGATGCGGGGCTCGTGGTTTTATCGCGCTGGTGTACCAGTGCATACAGGGCCGGGATGAGAACCAGGGTAATGAGGGTAGAGGTGGCGAGGCCGCCGATGACGGCGCGGGCGAGTGGGGCCTGGGCTTCGGCGCCTTCGCCCATGCCGAGGGCCAAAGGTAAGAGGCCAAGCATGGTAGTAGCGGTGGTCATCAGGATGGGGCGCAGGCGTCGACGACCGGCCTCGGCCACGGCTGCGGAAATTTCCAATCCCTCGCGCCGCAAACGCCCAGCCTGATCAACCAATAAAATGGCATTATTCACCACAATGCCACCCAGCATAATGCAGCCAATATAACTCTGCACATTGAAAGTGGTGCCGGTGAGGAAGAGGGTAAGGATGACGCCGATGGCGGCCAGCGGCACCGAGAACATGACCACGAGGGGGTCGCGCAGGGATTCGTACTGGCTCGCCAAGACCATATAGACCAGGCAAAGACTCAGCACCAGGGCGATCATCAATTCGCGGAAGGCGGATTGCTGTTCTTCAAAGTCCCCTGCCACCTGCATGCTATACCCGGCGGGCAGGGGAATCTCATTGAGTACGGCCTGCACATCGGCGGCGATGGAGCCAAGATCGCGGCCGCTGACATTGGCGGCGACGCTGACAAAGCGCTGCTGATCCTTGCGTTCGATGAGCATCGGCCCGGTGCTGCGCTCGACACTCACCACGGTGCGCAGGGGAACGCCCTCCTGCTGCTGATTGGCACCCATGCGCAAATCCAATAATTCATCAACGCTAAGGCGATCGGCGTCGTCGAGGCGCACCAGAATACGATAGGCATTACCGCCTTCGCGGAAATCGCCGGCATTACTGCCAGCGACTGCGGTTTCCAGGGTGCTGGCAATTTGGCGGATGGAGAGGCCAAGGTCAGCGGCGCGGGCGCGGTCGATGCGTATGAGTTCCTGGGGTACACCGACTTCGCGACTGGCCAGGACATCGGTAACCCCCGGCACCCCCTCCATGGCGGCGGCCACCGCAACCGCCAAGTCATCGAGGACGACGGGGTCGAAGCCAAATATTTCCACCGCCAAACCTTCATCCCCGGTGCCCACTAGGCGATTGAGAATACGCAGGCCCTGGGGTGCGCGCACGCGAATGGTCATGCCGGGAATTTGCCCATCGAGATGGCGACGCAGATCAGCGGCTATTTCCGTATTCGAGCGACTCCGGCCGGCCGCCGGGCCCACCGACAATTGAATCGATGCTTCGGCTGAAGAGGACGGGCGCCAGCCGGAGGGACCGGCGGACACCGACATATTTTCGAGTTCGGGAACATGATTGCGAATCAACTCTTCAAGTTGGCGGGTTTGCCGATCGAGCACCGCTAAGCGGGTCCCCACCTCCATCTCGCCATTGACGCGAATTTCCCCCTCATCGCTGGGAGGCATGAACTCCGTACCAATGCCACGCACCAAGGGCAAAACGCTCAATAGCAGAGCAAAGGCCCCCAGTACGGTTAGCAAACGATGCCGCAGCACCAACTGCAGAAGGTCGCGGTAAGCTGAATCAACGGCATTGAACGCGGATTCGGCAAAGGCCGCCAGGCGGTGTACCCAGGCTGGCCCCCATGATTTGCGGTCTTTAAGCATGGTGGCCGAGAGCATGGGAACCAGAGTCAGCGAAACGATGAGGGAGCAGATGAGGGCGAAGGTAATCACCGCCGCCAACTGCTGGAAGAGAATGCTGGAAACCCCCCGAGCAAAGACCAACGGCAGGAAGATCACCAGGGTGGTAATGGTTGAGGCGAGGATGGCGGTGGCCACCTCGCCAGCACCTGCCACCGCCGCCTCGGGTGGGGCTTCGCCAAGTTCTCGTCGTCGTCGGAAAATATTTTCCAAAACGACAATGGAATTGTCGACCATCATGCCGACGCCCAGGGCGAGCCCACCAAGGGTCATAAGATTAAGGCTAAAGCCAGCAAAATGGACAAGCGCAAAAGTGGCAATGACGGAGATCGGGATCGAGAGGCCCATCACCACCGTCGACCGAACATGGCGGAGGAAGAAGAGCAGCACCACAATCGCCAGGGCGCCGCCGAGGATGACAGAGCGCACCACATTATCGATAGAACGGCGGATAAAGGCCGCCTGATTAAAGAGGGCGCGCACATCGGCCTGGGGCATGTCCGCATTAATCCGTTCGATCTCCGCCATCACCTGCTCGGCCACCGCCACCGTATTGACATCCGACTGTTTTCGCACCGCCAGCCGCACCCCCGCTTCGCCATTAATGCGGACAATGCGAGTGATGCGACGGTGGGTATCCACTACCTCGGTAATATCGGCGAGCAGCACCGGTGAACCATGATGCCGGGTAAGTACGGTTTGACGCAGCTCTTCGATATCGCGAAATTCACCGGGCGCGCGAATGGTGACTTCCAGGCGATCGCGCTCGACACTGCCGGCCGGGAGATTGATATTCGCCGAACGAATAGTGTCGACAATGCCATCTAAGGAAAGATTGACCGCGTTCATCCGCCCACGATCCAATCGCACTTGGATTTCACGATTAAACCCGCCCCAAACATCCACCTGGGCCACGCCATCAATGCGGCCAAGGCGAGGAATCAGACGATCTTCGATAAGCTGAGTGAGTTCAATCGGATCAAGCTGCGATGACACGCCGAGAAGGACAATCGGGAAATTAGCCTGATCATATTTACGCGGCTGGGGCAGATCCGCCTCCGTTGGCAAACGTCGGCGAATGCGGTCAATGCGATCGCGTACATCATTGGTAGCGGCATCGAGATTGGTGCCCCAGGTAAAGGCGAGGCGAACGCTGCTCACCCCCTCAGAGCTGGTGGAGACCATGCTCTCAACACCGGGCAGGGCGGCCAGTGCCCCCTCCACCAATTCAGTGACTTGCTGTTCAACCTCTTCTGGACTAGCGTTGTCAAAATTCGTCACCACCGTTATCGAGGGCATGGTGACATCGGGCAGCAGGTCGATTGGCAATCGAACCAGAGCCACCGATCCAATGAGCACGGCAATCAAGGTGGCCATCACCGTGGTAACGGGCCGCGCCAGGCTGAAGCGAGCCAGACTCACAGCTGCGTCCCAGGCCGCGCGCCGGGTATGGTAATCGGCGAGCCATCACGCAGCAGTTGATGTCCCAATACCACCACCTCGCCGCTTAGGCTAACGCCATCGACCAGGCTGATCTGCAGTCGATCGCCATCGCGTAAACCAATCTGCACGGGGATTTGCCGCACCACCGTTTCGCCGCTTTCGCTGGCTTCAACCAAAAATACCACCTGCTCATCGCCCCGTCGCACCACCGCATCGGCGGGGACGTGGAGAGCATCATCAACCTCGTCGAGGGTGACTTCAAGGCGGGCGAACATCCCTGGCCGCCAGCGCAGTTGCTGATTCGGCACCTCGACTTCAACCCGAGCGAGGCGGGAATGGGCGCTGAAGGTTGGCGCCAAGCGATGCACCGTGCCGAGGCTGCTCTCAAAGAAGGCGTCGCCAAAGAGCTGCACCTGCTGACCAATGCGAAAGCGGTGATAGTCGCGCTCGGTGACGGCAAAGATGGCACGTACCGGATTGAGGACGGCCACCCGCAGCATCGGATCATTCATCGCCACCGAATCTCCGGGCTCAACCCAGCGTTCTACCACCACCCGCTCTTCGGCAGCGCTATTATCGCTCCAGGCGGCGTTCACACGGGCATAGCCGCGGCGAATCAGCGCCGTGCGCAGGCGCGAGCGCGCCGCTTCAACCGATGCCACCGCCACCGCCAGGGCCGCTTCGGCGGCTTGCAGTTCCGCTTCGCTGCGTTCGAGTTCGCCAACCGAGGTCAAGCGATCAGCGGAGAGGGCCTGCACCCGAGTGAGGGTGCGCTCGGCCAAGAGACGGCGGCTTTCGGCTTCCCGCACCCGCGCTTCGGTGACCACAAGGTCTGATTCAGCACGACGTGATTCCTCAATAAACTCTTCATCATCGAGGATCACCAGCGCTGCATCGCGGGTCACCACATCGCCGAGATCGACCAGTACCTCGCGCACCCGTCCGGAAATTTTAGGTGCCACGGTAAAAGCGGTAGAGGCTTCGATGGTGCCAGAAAAAAGGCTCTCCTGCTCGTCGGCAGACAGGTTTGAGGCCTTTGCACGTCTAGAATG
>REDX01000043.1 GCA_007695355.1 Planctomycetota bacterium | reverse complement strand
CTTTCGTCCCAAAAGCAGATCTGGGCCCGGGGATTTTCCAGGACGTGGTCCTTGGACGTGCGCAGGTACATATCACCAATAATGATGGTGCTGGGGTCCTTGAGCCAATACAGGGCGATGGGGGCCAGGTTGGGTTCTCCAGTCTTACTGGCGGTGCCCAATATAATGGTCACTTGGGAGTGGAGTTGTTCGAGGGCGCTGGGGTCGATGGGCATGGATTGTCCTGACTGATACCGGTGAATTATAAATACTGTGTTGCCATATCATAAAATGGGCGTGGTTCCCCCAACAAGACCCTAACCTTATACAAAAATGCTTGCGACCCTTCTCGCGACCTCTGCCAAGGGGAGTAAGCGGGCCGCGAGGTTACACCTACCAGGGTTTATATTTGCGCACCAGATCATCCCGCAGATTGTCGGTGTCGAGGATGGTGAGGAAGTCGGCGCAGGCGAAGTCGCGGTCCAGGGCTGGCATGCCCGCCACCTTGGCCCCGGCATCAAGATAGGCCCACAGCAGTGGCGGTAGGGTCTTTTTCACCAGATGATCTTCGCCTTCACGCTGCTGTAAGGGCTGCTGGGTCAACTGTTGCAGCGCTTCGTCGAGGCCCGGGGTGGTGAAGGCTGGCAGGGGCTGGCAGCGATAATCCTTGCTGTAATAGCCATGGCGCTGCAGGTAGTCCACCATCTTGGCCAGGTCCTCGGCCTCGGTGTGTTTGACGCTGGAGCAGCCGAACAGGTAATGCACCGGGTGCTGGTGGATGTAGGCGGATAAGCCCTTCCACAGGGCGATAAAGGTAAAGCCATTGCGAAAGTCCGGGTGAATACAGGCGCGGCCCACTTCCAGTTTGCGCCCCTCTTGTCCCAGAAGGTCGTCCAGGTTGAACTCGGTTTGGGTGTAGAAGTCCTGACAGAAATCTGAGGAGATAAAGCGGTAGGTCCCCACCATGGTCCCGGTGGCCTGTTCGATAATCGCCAGATGGTCGCAAATATCATCGAAGGCGTCTTGATCGAGGAGGTTCTCGGTGTCGCGTCCTAATAGTTCGCGCATAAAGACCTGATGCCGCAGGCGCAGGGCTGCCTCACGCTCTGCTGCATTACTCACGGTTTTAATCAGGAAGCGCGACCAACTGATGTCGACGGCTACCTTGGCACTAAACGGCACTGTCATGGGGACCCCAAACGTACTGGTATTTACGCGGAGCCTAGAGGGCCCTGGGCCTCAGGCAACGCCAAGCTGGCAGCATCGTGATCCCATGCATGGCGCAGCGGATTCTATCCACTGGGACACCCGTGCTAAGCCTCTGCGTCACCTTCTGGCTGCTCGGGCTGCTCGGGTCCGTTATCGGGATGCGGGTCGCTTTCCCGAGCCTGACGGATGAGGTCATCCATGCGCTGCCGGCGATCCTCGACGTCGTCGTAGGCAAAGCGCAGGCGCGGCAGCAGGCGGGTGCGCACCACCGGGGCATAGGCCGCGGTAATGCGCCCTTTGGCGCTGCGCAGGGCGTGTAGCGCCAGGGAGCGGTCTTTGTCGCTGCCGAGCACCGTGTAGTAGCAGGTGACCTGTTGTAAATCACCGCTGAGTTCCACCCGGGTCACGGTGAGGAAGCCCAGGCGCGGATCACGCAGTTGGGAATGGATGCAACTGGCGATTTCCCGTTTGAGCAGGGATTCGAGACGGTCTTTACGGGAGGCGCTGGGCATGGTGAAACCTAAGGGGGAGTCTGGTACAATCCGAAAACGCTGCCTGGTGCCGGCTAGCACGGCAATTGGGCAAGGGCCGGGCTGCTATTGTGGCGCTCCTGCCTGCCTGCCTGGCAGTCATAACCGAGTCTATGCTCAGGTATGGCGCCACGATGAGCGCCACACCAGAAGCAGAGAGAGCACCGCGGGCAGAGGCGCTAAGAACTGGCGCTTTCCAGGGTCCGCGCCACCGCTTTCTTGGTGTAGAACTCGAAGAGATCGCTTTCTTGGATATCGTCCCAGCGATCCAGGGTCAGACCACACTCGAAACCTTCGCGCACCTCTTTGACGTCCTCGGTAAAGCGGCGCAGGGTATCCACCCGCCCTTCGTAGAGGATCACGCCATCGCGGGTGAGGCGCATAAAGGCACCGCGTTGCACCAAGCCATCGCGCACCAAGCAGCCGGCAATGGTACCCGACTTGGACGAACGGAAGATCTTGAGCACTTCGGCGTGACCAATGACCTTTTCCACCATATCGGGGTCGAGGAGGCCGGTCATGGCCAGTTTCACTTCGTCGAGCAGTTCGTAGATAATATTGTAGGTCTTGATATCCACGCCCTTGCCGTCGGCATCCCGTCGGGCCCGGCCATCGGCAATCACGTGGAAGCCCAGAATCACCGCCCCCGAGGCTTCGGCCAAGGAGACGTCGGTGCTGGTGACTTGGCCCACACCGCTGTGGATCAAGTTGACCTTGATCTCTTCGGTGGACAGGTCATTGAGCGTTTTACGCAGCACTTCCAGCGAGCCGGAGGCGTCGGCTTTGACGATGAGGCGCACTTCCTTTTTCTTCGATTCAGCAAGGTCGCTAAACAGACTGGCCAAGGTGGTGGTGGTATTTTTAGCGCGCAACTCGCGGTCGCGGCGTTGATGACCACGTTCTTCGGCGATTTCTGCGGCCACCTTGAGGCTGTCCACCACGTGGAAGCGATCGCCGGCGGTGGGCATGTCCGAAAGGCCGATGATTTCCACTGCTTGCGAAGGGCCGGCGATACCAGGATTGGCGCCCTGCCAATCGCGCATGCTGCGCACTCTGCCGTAGCCGGTGCCGGCGAGGACGATGTCGCCCACGGCCAGACTGCCGCGTTGCACCAGGAGGGTGGCGACCACGCCCCGGCCTTCGCTGATATTGGCTTCGAGCACCGTACCGCTGGCGTTGGCGAAATGGTTGGATTGTAATTCCAGCACTTCGCTTTCCAGGGCGATGCGTTCGAGGAGCTCTTCAATGCCTTGGCGAGTAATGGCACTGGTGCGAATAACCCCCACATCACCACCCCACTCTTCGGGCAGGAGGCCATTTTCAGAGAGCTGACGCAGGACCTTATCGGGATCGGCGTTTTCACGGTCGATCTTATTCATGGCAATAATGATCGGCACCTCGGCGGCCTTGGCGTGGTTGATGGCCTCGATGGTTTGCGGCATGACGCCGTCGTCAGCCGCCACCAGGACCACTGCCAAGTCGGTGACATTGGCCCCGCGGGCGCGCATTTCGGTAAAGGCTGCGTGGCCGGGGGTGTCGACAAAGGTGATGTCCATGCCGCCGGGAGACGACACCGTATAGGCACCGATGTGCTGAGTGATGCCACCGGCTTCGCCGGCGGTGACCTCGGTATTGCGGATGGCATCCAGCAACGAGGTCTTGCCGTGGTCGACATGGCCAAGAATGGTAACCACCGGCGGGCGGGGGCTGAGATCCTCAGGCCGGTCTTCGTCTTCGTGCACCGAGAGGGCGGTGTCTTCGATATCTTCGGCCTCTTTAATCGAGACTTCTTTTTCGAATTCGGCGGCGATGAGTTCAATGGCGTCGCGTTCCATGACGCTATT
>REDX01000044.1 GCA_007695355.1 Planctomycetota bacterium | reverse complement strand
GTGAATTCGATCGGGTCTTCGATGGTAATAATGTGATGCGCACAGGTTTCGTTAATGAAGTCAATCATGCCAGCGAGGGTGGTCGACTTACCAGAACCAGTGGGCCCCGTCACCAAAATCAAGCCACGGGGACGCATAATGACGTCCTTGAGATGGGGCGGCAGACCCAATTTTTCCATCGATAGAATCTCAAGAGGAATCTGCCGGAGCACCAGGGCGTGATGCCCTTTTTGCTTAAAGACATTGACGCGGAAGCGAGCCTTGTCGAAATAGCTAATGGCAAAGTCGGTACTACCAAGCTCACCAATCTCCTGCTGTCCACGCTCAGAGGTGATCTGTTTCATCAAAGCCGCAGTATCCTCGCCAGTAAGGGCTGGGGTATTCAGGCTTTTAATATCACCGTGGATACGGAAGCTCGGCGGCTTGCCCACCGTCAGGTGGATATCCGAGGCTTTTTGCTGCAAAGAAATGTCGAGCAGCTTGTTCATATCCATGGAGGGCATGGGCGGATCCTTGAGTTCTGAGGGAAAACAGGGTCTGTGAAATGCCGAGGCCGACAGTCACAAAAAGAGCGGGATTGCCGTAGCCACGGAAAGGCAACGGGCTCAAATGCTCGTTAAATGTAGGGGTTGTAGCGATCGGATCCACGCCAGCGAGGGCGACCGGCCTCAACGGTGTGTGAACCTCAAACCCAGGTCAGCGAACGATACAAGGCCGCGTAAGAGCGCGCCACCACCTGCCAGGAATGGTCTTCTTTCATCGCCCGCAGTTGGGCCCGCCGCCAATCCTCAGGAAAATGCTGATACAGACCAAGGGCGCGATCAAGCACGGCCGAAAAATGGCCCAGGTCTGCAGGGCCAAAGGTAAATCCATTACCCTCGCCGCTACAGACGTCGGTTACCGTGTCGGCGAGACCACCAGTGTAGCGCACCAAGGGCAAGGTGCCATAGCGCAGGGAATACATTTGGTTCAGACCGCAGGGCTCAAAGCGACTGGGCATGAGGAAGAGATCGCAACCTGCCTCAATGCGATGGGCCAAGCCCTCATTATAACCATGCCAGAAACAAACCCGCGTGGGATGGCGGCCCTGCAGCCGACGCAGCGCTGCCTCAATCGCCGGATCACCGGCACCCAATACCACCAGCTGCATGCGCCCGGCCAAGATATAGGGATCGACACCAGCCAAGACTAAATCAATGCCCTTTTGCTCTACCAACCGTGAAACCACCCCAACCAAGGCCGTCTTGGCCTCTATGGGCAGCCCCAATTCGCGCTGTAATTCAGCCTTGCACACGGCTTTGCCGCTGAGGTCTTGAGCATCAAAATGGGCCGGCAAATGGGGATCGTGGGCTGGGTCCCAAATGTCGGCGTCAATGCCATTGGTAATCCCCGAAAGCTTATGGGCGTGACCTGCGATCACCCCCTCCAAACCCCAGCCGTAGTCCTCGGTTTGAATCTCTTCGGCATAGCGGCGGGAAACCGTGGTCACCCGCTGTGCGGCAACGATGCCCGCCTTGAGGAAATTGAGCTTACTGAAATGCTCGACCTGCAAGGGGTTAAACATCGCCCAGGGCAGGCCGGTGAGCTTCATATCCCAATGCCAAAAGGTGCCCTGGTAGGCGATATTATGGATGGTGAAAACACTGCGGGTGGCGGGCAGGTCATGACACCATCCCCGTTCAAGCAGGGCCGGGACCAATCCTGCCTGCCAATCGTGGGCATGAATGATATGGGGGATCCACTGCAGGAAGCGCGGCAGCGCCAAAGCGGCCTTGGCGAAAACGCTGAATCGACGGGCATTGTCTTCGTAGTCGCTCGATGGCGTGGGACCATAGCAGCCATCGCGGCCAAATAACTCATCACAGGCCAATAGATAGGTGCATAAACCATCATGCACCACCTCACCAACGCCAATGTGATGATCTACACCACCAGCCTCGATCACTAAGTGCCCAGGCAACCAGCGCAGGCCAAGATTTTCAGCCACCCGCAAAGCGTGCCGATAGCCGGGCAGGCAAACCCGCGCCTCTATCCCCCGCTGCTGGCACAGCGCCTTCGGCAGAGCTCCAGCAACATCCGCGAGCCCTCCTGTTTTCACGAAAGGAACAACTTCGCTGGCAACGTGCAGCACCCGTAATTCACCGCTCTTCGCCATGACGCTTCCTTTCACCTAAGCGCCGCCAAAGCGGCGGTTTTCACCGTAGAAATTCGTCATCGACAAACTTGGTGGTGTAATCATTCGTTACAAACCGTGCGTCGCGGATGAGGCGCTGATGAAAGCCAATGGTGGTGCGCGGACCTTCAATAATGTATTCGGCCAAAGCTTGGTCTAAGAAGCCAATGGCTTCCTTGCGATCACGCCCGTGGACGATCAGCTTGGCGATCATCGAGTCATAATTAGGCGGGATAATATAGCCAGCATAGCAGTGACTATCGACCCGTACCCCACGACCCGAGGGGGCGACGTACATGCCAATCTTACCTGGGAAAGGTGCGAAACCGTTTTCCCAATCCTCTGCGTTAATCCGCACTTCGATGGCATGGCCCTGGGGCTTAATGTCTTCCTGGGTGTACTCCAGGCGCTCACCGGCGGCAACCAAAATCATTTGCCGGATTAAATCGAGGCCGGTAACCATTTCGGTAACAGGATGTTCAACCTGAATGCGCGTATTCATCTCTAGAAAATAGTGTTCGCCGCGATCCAAATCATAGATGAACTCCACCGTGCCCGCATTGGTATAACCAGAGCTACGAGCCAGTCGCACCGCATCGGCACAAATCTGGGCTCGACGCTCATCGCTAATCACCGGCGATGGACTCTCCTCAACCAGCTTTTGATTGCGCCGCTGAACCGAGCAATCGCGCTCGCCCAGGGCCACCACATTGCCATGGTTGTCGGCGATAATCTGCACTTCGATATGGCGCGCCCGTTGCACCAGGGCCTCAACGATGCAGTCACCATTGCCAAATGCTGCTTCTGCCTCGCGCTGCGCATTCACCAAGCCTGAGACCAAACTGGCATCATTGTGCGCGACTCGCATGCCGCGACCACCGCCACCAGCCACCGCCTTGATCATTACTGGGTAACCGATCTCGCGGGCCACTTTGATTGCCTCGTCGGCATTGGCCACCGGGCCCTCGGTGCCCGGAACCGTTGGCACCCCAGCCTGCTTAGCCAGAGCCTTGGCTTTAGCCTTATCACCCATGGCGCGCATGGATTGGCTGGTGGGCCCGATGAATTCAATCTTACAATCCCGCACCACCTCTGCGAAATGAGCATTTTCAGCCAAGAATCCATAACCCGGGTGAATGGCATCGACATCGGCAAGCTCTGCGGCGGCAATGATATTATTGATATTGAGGTAGCTTTGATTGGAGGCTGCAGGTCCAATGCAAATGGACTCATCGGCCAAGCGCACCGGCAAGGATTCGCGATCTACGGTCGAATGCACCACCACCGCCTCAATGCCCATACGACGGCAGGTGCGGATGATGCGAAGGGCGATTTCTCCGCGGTTAGCGATGAGAATACGTTTGAACACGATGCAGGCTCCGGGCAGTGAAAGCGGTGGAATGAGAAAAAAAGCGC
>REDX01000212.1 GCA_007695355.1 Planctomycetota bacterium | reverse complement strand
TCAATAATAACCAACTGATACCTATATGCTTGCCTGGAGCTTTGAGTGGCCCTGGCCAGCCCCCTCCTGACTCGGGAGCAAACGCACCCGATCAAGCCTGGTAATAAACAAGGCGGTCGAGCGTCTGTAACAGTTCACAAACGCTTCATCTTCGCTTCTTCCCTACTCCCGCCCGCAGCCACCATGGCTTTGCCATCTCGCCGTTCAACTTGTCGCCATGAGAGGACGATTATCCATGCGCATCATTACCGCCGCCCTTGTCTGCTTCAGCCTTGCCGGGTCCATGCTGCTTGCTCCCCTGTATGCTGATGATTCTTGGCGCCCGGGAGTCAGCGCCCTCAATCAAGTTGACGAGATCGATGGCGATCTGCGCTGGGGTGGTCACCAGGGGCTAACCATTAGCGGCCGCGATGGCCGTTATCTTCTGCTCAGCACCGCCGTTGGCACCATACGCGTCCCCGAACGCGTCCTCAGCGAAGCTGATGGGGCCCTGCCGCAAACCTTGCTTGCCCTCATTGAAGTCGCTCAGGGATCAGATCTTCCCACCCTCAGCCTTGAACATCACCCCCTCACCGGTTGGCGCCTTAGCGGCCACGAGGTACTGATCACCCGCTCCGGCGTCTTCACCGCCAAGCCCACTCAGCACGACGAGCGCGCCGGCGATATCGAGGCCGTCAGCGCTGCGGCAAAGCAATTGATGCAGGCCCTGCCCGGCAGCGGTGTCGGCACCCATGCCCGCGCTGCCCTGGTGCACCTTTTAGAGAAGCTTGATCAACCGGACAGTAATCCAGTCAGCGACGAAATTAATCCGGCCTATGCCCGCAAGGTGGTCGCCGATGGCTTCTTGGTGCTCAGCCTGCCCATGCTTGAGGCCGAAGCCAGCGCCCTCACCGCCGCCGTAGCGGCAGCAATTCGCCTCCAACCTCAAGCCCGCTGGCTTGATGCCACAGAACGCGGCATTACCCACTATAGCGATGCTTGGGGCGTTGGCTCTCAGGTCTACCGCGGCGAAAAGAGCGTTCGCTACGCGGCGCCAGCGGCTTTGCCGATGTACCATTGGCCGCTGCAACGTGAAGGCGGCTTTCCACAAGCTCGCGTGATTGTCGACCTGCCCACTGATGCGGATCCGGTCAATAATTCCCTGGGTTTTGACGCCATTCACTCAGCCAGCCTATACCATAACGACACCCTGCTGGCCAGCTGGACGGCGGCCGATGGCTTGATCAGCGATATGAGCGTTTGGCGCAGCGTGGTTGCCGAGCGCGACCGCCGCCTTGATGAGAATATTGTCAAGGGCTATATGCCGCCCCATATCGTTATTCGCGATGGCCGCGGCCACATTCACTGGCTGATAACTGCCCATGGCAAACTACGGCCGGCCCAAGATGGTAGCCGTGAAGAGGCCCTTCGTTTTATGGACGATGCGGCGAAAATGCTGCCCAATGCCGCCCATCTCGATTTGATCAGTCAGTACCTCTTTAAGTACGTCTACGATTCCCCGGATCCCACCATGCCGCTATTACTCGGCAACCGTGAAGTAAAGAGCGATATTCACCAAACCGCCTTTGAAACGCTCTCCACCACCGTTGGCGGCGTCTGCCGCGGCGACTGCGATGATCTCGCAGAATTAGCAGAGCACATTGTCGACCGCCAGGGCAAACTCGGCCACGTGATTAGCCTGCCCGGACACGCCGCTCTCGCCTGGGCAGAACAAGAAGACGACCTGTGGCACGTCTTCGTCCTGCAAACCGGCCCCACCCTCCAATTCACCGCGCCACGCCTGCAAGACGCCTTGCGTGCGACCTATCGCAGCTTCGACGCCTCCGACACCTTTGATCCCAATGGCATCGGACTTTTACTGCGCTTTTCCGGAGAAAATACCCGATCGGCCTGGCGTCTCTCCTGGCGCATTTTTGCCGAGCCCGAATACGCCGCAACCATGATCGACGTACAGAAGGACTGGCATTACCAAACCTATTTGCAGGGCATCAATAAAATGCTGGAACTCATCGCCGCTGGCGATGAAGATACCGCCAATTTCCGCGAAATGGCCGGCCTCTACGCCTTCACCGCGCAGCATGACAAGGCCGTGGAATACCATCGCATGGCGATGGAGCGCACCGATGAAGCCGAATCGGTGCTGCTCATGGCGGTGGAACTTCTCTACCACCTCAACGACGCCGAACGTCATGAAGAAATTGCCGAAGTGGCCTTGGATATTCTCGACCGTAAGTTACCGCCCCTACGCGAAGAACTCGGCCAATCAATTATTCAGGTTGGTCTCCAATTGGCAGGCGGTCTCGGCCGCTACGGTCATCCCGAATTGGCCGCCCGAGCCCTGCGCGATACCATTGGCACTGGTCTTGGCCAACCGGTGCAAAATCTGGCTCGCTGGAGCCAGCAAAGCTTTAATGCCGAGGCCTGGATGCATAGCCCGCAATTGCGTATGCTCGATCGCATCCTCGGCTGGCATTCCAATGTGCTGACCCGTATTATTGCCGCCAATAGCGATGGCTCAGTGCTTGCAGCAGTCCCTGAATTAAGCCACTTTTTACAAGTTGACGAAATCTATCGTCGCTACATCGCCTTCAACGGTTCCGATGGCGGTGATCTCAGTAGCGCCTATGCCCTGCAAGGCCGTCACCTTGAGGCCCGCTGGGGCCGCGAGGAATTACTCACCCGCCTCTCTCAGGTCTCTTTGCCTGAAGAGCGCATTGACCATCGCCAACGCCAATTGCCACCTGAAGAACTCGTTGCACGGGATCTTCAATGGATCAAGGCTTCGGTGCCCTTTTGGGGCAACTTAGTCATGGAGAGCCTTGAAGATATCCGCAATAAAGCCCTAAGCGCAGAGCAAGCTGGGCTTATCCTTCCCCAATTAGAGGCCGCCTACGCCGCCGCCGAATCGCTGGGCATGAGTGGCCCACGTATCGACTACCAGCTTCACTTTGCCCGCCTTGTCATCGCCCTCCTCACCGAAGATCGCGATGGACTCGCCCGCCTACTCGAGCACGTGCGCGACCAAAATGACAAGCGCCTCACCGATAACACCGCCCAATACATGGGCGATGTTGCCTACGCCTTATCAAACGAATGGTTTACCACCGCTGTCGAAATGTGGCGCGATATCGTCGATCATAAACCCAAGTACCTCTGGATTGCCTGGCGCGCCGCCATTGGGCATGCCCCTGAGAAGGCCCTTATTGCCGCCCGCATCTCCGCCGAACGCTTCGCCGACGACGAAGCCTTCGTCGCCGAATACGAATTCATGCGGCAGTTGCTTACGCCAAACCTTTAAGCAGGGCAAGCTCTAGTCTCCTGCCCGTCAAATACCTTGAGGAATTCGCAACGCCGCAGATGCCCTGCGCCGCAAAGAATCCCGATGGTTATTTAGCGGACAGGACACGAGTGTCGTGTCCGTTAAATTCCTTGAGGAATTCGCAGCGCCGTAGGGTAGCTGCAAGGCGCGCAAAGCGATGGAATAGCAGCGCTATTTCGAGCTTTTCGCAAGGCCGCAGATGCCCTGCGCCGCAAAGAATTTTGATGGTTATCTAGTGGTCTGCGCCAGAAATCCTGCAACCTATCCTTGCCGCACAACGCCGTCTTCTGCGTTGGGATTTCCTCGATGTGGCGCTGCCACACCCTCGTCATCCCGCCTTGAATCCAGCATTCCGGGGCTGCGGATAAGTTGCACTCTGCTTGACTCAGACCACTAGTGACAGGGCACTAGCTACCCCAGTGCTGACTCATATCCGCTTGGTCCGTCACCTCGCGGCAGCGGCTAAGCCATACAAGCTCGCCCTGAAGCCAGCAGCGGGCCCCCTCACCTTGGGCATCGGTGCCTAGCAGACCGCTGGCTGGTGCGGGCTGTGGCAAATCTCGGACTGCGGCAGCTTGGAGCGGCAGTTCCCAACCGTGCCACGTTCCCAGAGCCAGCAACTCGGTAAGCAAGAGATCCATGCCCTGACGATTACTCGCCACGGCAACCTCGAATCCGCCACCCATGATCTGCTGCAGGCAGTCCTGCATCTGCCGTAGGTGGCGCATCAGACTGGGCTCGACGACGCCAGCCAATTCCTCGGTGCTCACCTGAATATAGGCCTGAAGGCATGATTCGCTGGCTAATTGGGCAATCAAAGCCTCAGGCCCAGAATCGAGAGTAAAACATTCCATCGCTACTCCTCGCGGGGTTCAGGGCAGGCTTGTTAGGGCAGCCAACCGGCATCAGGCGGGGCGACTTCCAGATTAAAGGTGTGGCTCAACCAGCGAGCGAAATCCTGACGGCCATCGGCATTGAGCCAAGGGCCAATCACGCCTGCGCTCACTTCCCAGAATGCCGGCCGATCAAAACCTTTAGGGGTATACACCCGCACCCCAAGGTCCTGAGCCACTGCGCTCATGACTTCCTGCAACATCGCCATTTCATCGGCGCGCTGCTGATCGGCCAACGGCGAAAGCAGCCAAGGTCGGTGATCGCGGCTACGGGCCTCGGCCACCAGCCAGGTTAGGGTAGCGGCCAAGGCCGCGGGATCCCAGCCAACCAACCATTCCCGATAGTCGATAATAAAAAGACGATCCGCCGCACTGTCCTCTCGCATCGCTTCACGCCAACGCGGCAAAGCCTGAAGCAGGGGCGATGTCCCCCAAGCCGCGGCAGCCGGCCAATGAAGGCGTGGAATTTGCTGCGGCGAGGCAGGACGCCACTGGCGCAGCATGCGATAACGACGATCAGCGCGCAGATCGCGGCGCTGGGCCACCAGTAGCACCGGATCGCCATTGCGATGCAGGCGATGGGAGGCGGCATCGTAAGCAAAGTCACCATCCTGAGATCCCGGAAGCTGGGCGTGAAGCCAATAATCCCGATTACCAACCCGCACGGCAATGGATTGGGCACCTTGCGTCCAGGCGGCAGGCAGGACGAGGTTCCAGGCTCCGCGATCATCACCGGATTGCAGACGGCTGCCACGGGGGTAATGAACAAGACTCGGGGTTTCACTGCTGCGAAAACTCAAGGTTACGATGTCATTGAGGAAAACCGCCGGCGGCACATAGGTCCAGGTGAGATCTGGCTGGTCCGCCGGTAGAACTGAATCCAACGCAGCCTGCGGCCCTTCAGCGCTCTCCACGGCTAGGCTCACGAAACCGGCAAGCAAGCCAACAAAGATGAGACTCAAGAATTTCAGGGCCATAGCGATCACTGCTGACGCTGACCAATATCCAAGCGATTGGCACGAAGAGACCAGCTGCCGGCCTGCGCTGCCTCGGCAAAAATTCCCACGCTCAAGTGCTGAGTCGGAGCGAAGGGCTCGCCAACGCTAACCAGCTCGTTGTCCATATTACGCACCTGGACCCGCCCCGGCGAACGATATCCCAAAGTGAGGTGCTGGCCCTCAGGCAGACGAATGGCCGGGGAAAAATCCCGCCAGGGTTGCCAGCGCCCATCGCGTAATTGGCGCCAACGCAGCCGACGATCTGGCATTACCGCCACCCCAATGCCCTGCCTGCGCTCGCCATCGAGAATTTCCAGCCCTGCATGCACCCGGGCAGATTGAGCGCCTTCACCCTGGGGATAGGTGGCCTCAAGAATCAGACGTTCCAGGGAGGCATCGCGGGTGCGACACCAAGCCCGGGCTTCACCGCCACGACCACTGCCATCGGCCACGATTTCCAAGTGCTGATTTGCCACCCGTACCAATATTCCCGCTCCTGGAGAAATCTCGGAATCCCAACCGGTGCCCAGACGCTCGCCATCCGGCCAAGCGAAATCATAGCGCCGATATTCACCGAGGGCGACATCGAATTCCGCCGCCAATATCGCCACATAGGCCGGCGGTGGCGGAGGTGAACCCGAGCCCGCCTCCGCCAATGGCAGCACACGACTGCGGTAGATGGCCGCAGCGCCTTCTGCTTCACCGCCGCTGGCGCGGATATAGGCCTGGGCAATGGCCGCATAACCATCGTTCTCGGCCAGGGCGGTTGACAGCTGCCAAGCCTCCTCCCAGCGCTGAGCCAGAAGGTGGCCATAGAGCTGCCAGCGGCGGCTTTCCGCGCTATCGGTAAGGGCCAAAGCACGAACCCGGGCCGCATCTCCACGGTCGGCAATCATTAACCGCACCTGCTCAAGAAAGCGGTGACGAGCCCGTTCACCGGGCTGCAAATTGGCCGTTACGGCTGCATCATGAAGGCCCTGGGAAAGACGCCAAATCGCCTGCTGTTCGGCGGCCAAGAGCCGCAACTGCGGATGGCGAAGACTATCGAGGGGCGGCGGCTGGCGCCCCTCAATCATCGTCAGCGAGAGGCGTGAAGCTGGATGCTGATTGGCAGCCAATAGTTGTCTCGCCTGCTCGGCCTCACCACTATGGTGCTGCGCAACCGCGAGATTATGCCGGGTAATGCTCAACAGCGGCTCATCTAAAATATCGCTATCTAGGCCCTGTTGCAGCAATCGAACCGCCTCTGCAGTGTCGCCGTTATGCAAGCGAACGGTGCCCAATACCGCCGCGGCTGGGCCCATTTGTTCGCCAACCGTGATCAGTTGCTGGGCGCTCCGCTCTGCCGGATTCCATTCGCGCAGGAGGAGACTCGTCAGCGCAAAACCCAGCAGAGCTTCGGCATCATTATTAGCACTAGCCTTGCGATAGGCTTCGCGGGCATTGACGATATCTCCACGGGCCAAGGCGTCATCGGCGAATAGCCGATTTGCCAGGTGATTATTCAGGCGGTGCGTCAGGGTCAGACGTATCGCTGCCCGCAATTCAGCGTCTTGGCCCTGTCGCTGCAGGGCACGCAGGAGATGGTTATAGCCGCTCTCCCAATTGGGACTGACGGCCACCCCAGCGCGGGCGACGGTAATAATCGCTTCGTCATCAAGCCCTGGCTCGAGGTGGCGTAGGGTGAATTCCAAAAGCGGCTGGCTATCTGCCAGAGTGACCGCTGCCCGCGTCGCCCATTGCTTAATCACAGGCTGTAAATCAGGATCTGCCTGCTCTACTCCCCAGCGCAAAGTCGCAATCACTTCAAAGGGCCGTGGCTGCTGTGGGGCGGTGCGAATCAGTATTTCCATACGCTGATCGATGATCTGTCGAGCAGTTCGACGATAGCGAAATGTCTGGTACTGCGAGCGCAAGTAGCCAATCGACCCGGACGATCCCGCCTCAGTAAAGATCACCGAGCCATCGGGTCGGACCGTTTCAATGGTGCCAAGACGAGGCTCACCGCTGGTCAAGATTAAGGTGTCGAGATCGTGGACTTGCAAGGGCCACAACTCCTCATCCGCCTGCTGAGCGAAGAGTCCGCCAAGACTGGCGACCAACAATATAAGCAGCAATGGGCTGCGGCGCAGAAAGAGTATCATGGCTCTGCCCCCCATTCATTTGCCAGCGGCAATAATGGCAGGGATGGGGGATTGAGCGGTGGCGGCGGCGGCATGGGCAATATCCCCAAGGCACGAGTGGCTGTCTCCTCGCGCAGGGTGAATGGGTTGATCGTACGACCCGCAGAGAGAGCCGGGATCATGGGATCTAATACCGTTGCCGCCTCAAGTACGCCGGCCTCTCGCTCGCCAAGGATGACCGTTTGTACATCGTTGCGCAAATCCGGATTACGCGCTCCGCGCATAAGATTGCCAAGCCCAAGAGCCAGGGCGAGGAGCAGCAATATCCCGGAAACGATGAGGTAGGGATTCATGGTCATTGTCCTCTCCCCCGACCACTGCGATTGGGCGCCGCAGGCCTGTTTGCACCGGCCAAAAGCAGAGCCGGATCCCAGCCCTCGGGCCACTCAGAGAAGCGACGCACCGATAACTCAATGACAAAACGTTCAGGATTTCGTGCGTCGGGCGCCAGCACCAAGCCTTCAAGCGCCATGCGTAATTCAGGGCTTCGTAATTCATGAAGCAGGCGATCGGCAAGGGCCTGCTCTAACACGGCGCTAACCCGCAACCCGAGTCCAGCATAGGAAGGCTGTGTCGTCTGATCGGCAATCAGTGGCAGGGTCTCAACCATGGTAATCCCCGTCACCCCAAGATCGACCAGATAATCCAAGAGGCGATGAACAAGGAGCACTTCAGCCAATTGCAGACTGCGCGCCTGGAGGGCCGGCGCGTCATCTCCCCGCTGAATGCGTTCAGCCCCTTCATGGGGTAAACCTGGCAATTGCCCGACCGCCAAGCGTTGGGCCTTAGCGCGCAAAGAACGATAGCGGGCATCAATCTCATCAACCACCTGATTATAGGAGAATACAGCACTGCCGCCGCTGAGGCGATGGGCTTGTATCACCCGCGTGTCCCAAGGCGCCAGCAATACCGCCTCCACACGCTCTCGGGCTAGTTGCTGGGCCTGCTTTGCTGCCCGCACCGTTGCCTGCGCCTCGCTTAAACTCACTCGATTGGCGCCCTCGGCGTAATGACGCTGATAGCTTGGATACAGACGGTCAATGGTAGCATTATGACTGCGCACGGCGGCAGCTTGGCCGGCTGTAAACCAAGCCAACAGAAGCACACCCAGCAGGGCACCACCACCCCAAATGGCTAGTTCTCGTTGTTCGTCATTCATCGCCACCCCCAAAAACACCTACCATATCTATATCCCCTTCACCAGGGCAGGACCAGTGCCAACTGCAGGCCGGCTGCGAGCAAAAAACCACCAGCCAATAATCCACAAACCAGGAAAGAGCAGCAGTAAGGCCATGGGCTGCACACTCAGCGGGCCGTCAACGCTCTCCCGATACAACATATCCGGAATCATCAGCGCCCCACCAATGGCCAGAATCAGCCCCATTTTCATGGGATAGCCCGGGCGGCCCTGGCTACGTGCCTGCCAAGCCTGTAGGGGAATGCCGTAGGCAAGCAACGGCACACCCAAGAAATAGACCATGGCCGAACGTGCAGGCCCCAGCCACAACCAGAGAAAGACCGCCGCCAACATCAGCAAGATGGCTAAACGCACCTCGGTGCGACAACCATCATCAGTGAAGGTAAACGGCGTTTTTTCGGGACGAGTCGACGCGCCAGTTGAGGACGTCTTTGGTGCGTTTTCAGACATTATGACACTCCCAGGCATGGACCACCACCGCTGCCGCAGCCACAGCTGCGGTTTCGATACGCAAAATCGGCGCACAGAGGCGCCAACCACAGGCACCTGCGCTGAGCAGACCCGCTTCCTCCGCATCGGTCAAGCCCCCTTCGGGCCCAATCACCAGGGAGGTAGGACAGGGTTGGCTGGGGGCCCCAGGTTGAGCAGTGGGGGATAACATCACCACCCTCCCATGGGGCCGCCAGTGGTCTAGGCTTGGATACATACTCAGCTGCGGCAAAAATGCTGATCGACACTGCTTGAGGGCTTCGCGGATGACGCGCTGACAGCGCTCAAGGCTGGGCAGGCGGCTAGAGCGCTCAAAGCCAATGATACCAAGACGCCCAACGCCCAATTCCACCAAAGAACGCAGACAGTCCTCTAAACGCCCGCCCTTGGGCGCCGCCAGGACCACTTCCAAATCGTGCCCCAGTGGCGGCGTGGGCCGTGCCACGGCATCCAAACGTAACTGAAAGTGACGCTTATCGCTGAGGATCACCTCGGCCACCCCTTCTACACCCTCGCCATCGCAGAGACGGCAGCGGTCGCCGACAGCCAAACGCAGAACACTGCGGCCATGGTGAGCCTCCTCGTCAGACAGAAAAACTTCTCCGGGGATAAGCGGTGCCGGAGCAATCAGGGTGCGCATGGATAGCTGAGCTCTCCTAGGATGGGGCCTGCGGCGGGATGAATGCTAAGCCTACCAACCGAAACCCATGATGCCATGTGGCAAGCCCCCACAATCACCGCAGCTCAGCCCTTGCCAAAGCAGGAATGAGTCCAGAGCTGCCCATTGCCCCCGCCTATCTGCGATCAAGGTGCGGCGATGCTGCGTATCATTGATGATAAACCGGCTCCGGGGCCGGAGAATATGGCCCGCGATGAAGCCCTCTTGGCCCTCGCTACGGTTCCCACCCTGCGGCTCTACGGCTGGCAACCGCCCTGCCTTTCCCTAGGCCTATTTCAGGATTACGCCCAAGTCTGCGCCCAGGCTCCGGCCGGGGTACCGATGGTGCGGCGGATTACGGGCGGCGGCACCATCTTCCACATCCACGAAGTGACCTACGCGATTATTGGCCAACTCGGGGCTGACGGCTGGCCAAACCGTTTGCGCGATGCTTATCCCCTCATCCATGGAACCCTGCTCGCCCAGTTGCGTCGCCATGGTGCCCAGCTGCAGCGCCAGCCCGAGAGCATTGGAGATCGCCGTTATCACCAAGAAGTGCGCTGCTTTGCCAGCCCCGCCACCGACGATCTGGTGGCCGCCAATGGTGCTAAGGCCCTGGGCTCCGCCGGCCGCAATCGGCAGGGGCGCTTTCTCGTCCACGGCAGTCTGAAACTGGCCAGCAATCCCTGGGATGGCAACGCCGTCTGCGGCTGCGGCCTCGACTCCATAGCCACTGCCAAGGACTGCCTGCGTGCAACCTTTACCGAGATTACCGGCCTCAGCGCCGAGGCCGGCGAGCTGACTCCGGAGGAGGCTGTCGAGGCCAAGCGCATAGCCCAGGCCCGCTACGGAGACGATGCCTGGCTGGCCCGACGGGAGGGCCCAAGGCCATAGTGAACCGATGAAAGACGCTGGTCGTCAGCCGTCGTTCAATGGCGCGCGCGGCAATCGCTTAAGGCCTACCAGCCCAGGGCCTGGCGCTGGGCGGCCTGTACGGTGGCAAGGCCGCTAGCGGCGCCATCGAGCAGAGCGTCCAATTGACTACGGCTAAATACGCCCTGTTCGCCGGTGCCCTGAATCTCGACGTAGGCATCGTCGCGGGCGACCACGTTCATATCCACTTCGGCCCGGGAATCGTGGGCGTAATCGAGATCAACCACCACCGCGCCGTCAACCATGCCGACACTGATCGCGCTAATTTGCCCCAAAAGCCACTGCCGGCCATCGCCTTCACCGCGTGCCTGGGCAACCACCGCCAGGGCATCAACCAAGGCCACCCAGCCACCGGAAATGGCGGTGGTACGGGTGCCGCCATCGGCCTGAATAACATCGCAATCAACGATAATGCTGACCTCGCCTAAGGTTTCGAGGTTCACCCCGGCGCGCAGAGAACGGCCGATGAGACGCTGAATCTCCACCGATCGTCCATCCGGTTTGGCGCCGTCGCGGCGCTTGCGACCGCCACCGGTAGAGCCTGGCAGCATGGCGTATTCGGCAGTTACCCAACCCTTGCCCGTGCCGCGCAGCCAAGGTGGCACCGAGTCTTCAACCGTGGCCGTGCACAGCACCTTGGTGTCGCCACAGCAGGCAAGGACACTGCCGGCAGGGTGGATGGTATAGGAACGCTGAAAAGAAATCGGGCGCATGAACTACCTTTGTGAAAATCACCTCAATGAGATACGGACAGAGACATTGCGGCTAGCCAACTAATTGAACGCCGCCCACCTGCTCAACGATTCGCATCCGATCATCGGCCATGAGCAAACGCATAACCGCTTTTTGGGCGTGCATGCGGTTTTCGGCTTGGTCAAAAACGATGGCCGCCGGGCTTTCCATAACCTCTGCGGTGATTTCTTCACCGCGGTGGGCCGGCAGGCAGTGCATGACCTTACAAGCAGTCCCGGCTTGGCTCAGTAATTTCCCCGAAATCTGATAATCGGCGAAGGCGCGAAGGCGCTCCTCGCGCTCTGCCTCCTGCCCCATGCTGGTCCACACATCCGTGTAGAGAATATCAGCCCCTGCAACCGCTTGCACCGGATCGTGCAATTGGCTTACCCGGGTGCCCCAGGCGGCACCAAAGCCCGAAATGTCTTCTTGTGAGAAGGCATAGTCAGCCGGGCAGGCGAGAATAAACTGGCTGCCGCAAAGGCTACAAGCCTGGGCCAAGGAGCGCGAAACATTATTCGCATCACCAATGAATACGATCCGCAAACCATCAACTCTACCGCAATGCTCTTGGATGGTAAGCAAATCGGCCAGGGCTTGACAGGGGTGGTCGGCATCGGAGAGGCCATTAATCACCGGCACCGAGGCGTGCTTAGCCAGATCCACCACGGTTTGATGGGCAAAGGTGCGAATCATAATACCGTCAACATAGCGACTGAGCACCCGCGCCACGTCCTCGACGCTCTCGCGCTTACCCAGGCCCACCTCCTCGCCGCTCAAGTACATCGCCCGGCCGCCGAGTTGGCCAATGCCCACCTCAAAGCTTACCCGGGTGCGCAGCGATGGTTTTTCGAAGACCATCGCCAGCTGTTTGCCGTCTAAGGCGTGTTCACGCACCCCACTGCGCCAACGACGCTTGAGGTACTGGGCAAGCTCAAGAAGGAGTCGAAAGTCCTCACTGGTATACGCTGCCAATGACAGAAAATCTTTGGCTATCATTACAACCCCTTTCCGTTCCACTTTCCGTTGCAAAAACCATAGATCCCCAGTGAAGACGCAATTTCCCCCGCACCTAACCAAGGAACAGGGAGGCGAAGCTCCTCACCGGAAAATTCAAGGCGCAGCGCCGTCACCCTCATGCTTAACCCACCTGAGGTTCGCTGACAGGGCTTGGTTCAGGGATCAATTCGGTACCCACACCATCGTTGGTGAATATCTCCAAGAGCAAACTGTGCGGGGCCGCGGCATCGATAATGTGGATTTTACCAACGCCACCAACCAGGGCAGCCAGGCAACTTTCCAGCTTTGGGATCATCCCCCCCTGGATAACCCGCTCGCTCACCAAGTGGCGAACCTGAGATGGGGTGAGGCTTGAAATCCGCGTACTCGGATCTGTCGGATCGCGCAAAACCCCGGGCACATTGGAACAGAAAACGAGTTTTTCCGCATTCATCCCACGGGCGACAGCTAGGGCGACATCATCGGCATTGGTATTGAGCACCAATTCATCACCTTCGCAGGACAGCGGCGGCACTACGGGAATGAGGCCGCGAGAGGCATAACGCAAAATTCGTTCGCGATCAATATGGGTGGGAGTGCCGACCAAGCCCAACTCTGGATCACGGCGCTCACCGGAAACCGGGCGGTGGCGTGGCGGAACCAATCCAATGGCGGCACCGCCAAGGGCAAAGAGACGATTCACCAAATGAGCATTAAGACGCTCAACCTCCCGCGCCACCACCGCCATTGCGGGGGCATCAGTTACCCGACGGCCACCATGAAAACGGACCTCTAATTGGGCCTCCGCCATGGCCCGGGTAATGGATGCACCGCCCCCATGGACCAAAATCGGCCGCACTCCCACCTGCTCAAGCCAAACCAGATCCAAGAGGAAATTGTCCAGGATCTGGGCATCCTCAATCGGCTGACCAGAAAGCTTAACGACGACGAATTGATGATGGAAACGCTTGATATAAGGCAGCGCTTCAATCAGGATGGTCGCCTTAGCGGTGGCAGTTAGATCTGCAGAGCGATGGTGGTTCATGGCTGGCGGACTCGACGATAACGATGGTGAAGGCCAGAAGAACGCGGGATACTCGTCGTAAATCCATGCATGTCAAAGGCCAAGCCCGACTGGCGAAAGGCGCTCTCAGCCCATAAGCACCCATGCAGGCAGCGAATCATCCCGTGAATTACCGTGGTTCGCGACTTGCCCCCCCCCTTCCCATACCATGCTTGCTGGGCCACCCACAACCCGGGTGGCGACGATGCGGAGCGCAGCATGTGGACCTCGCCGATTACCTGGGCCCTCCTTTTCCTTGGTGCCGTCTTCGCCTTTGCCATTGGGGCCAATTGGCAGCATGACCAACGTGGAACACCGGTGCCGGCTTTCACTCTGGTCGACAGCCAGGGAGAAGTGGTTGACCAGACACAGCTTCAAAATGCCACCACCCTGCTGTACTTCGGCTTTACCTTCTGCCCCGATGTTTGCCCCAGTTCGCTGCGCTCCATCGCCGATGCCCTCAATCTTCTGGGCGCGGATAGCAATGGTGTGCAGGTTTGGTTTGTCAGCGTTGATCCAGAACGGGATACCCCGGAGGTCCTGCAGGAATACGTTGAACTCATCGATCCCAGGGTTCGCGCCATGAGCGGCGACGCCGCGCAGCTCAGACGGGTTCAGGATATCTTCTCCATCGTTGCCGAGCGAACCTTCCCTGCCGGTGGCGCCGACGACTACTATCTTATCAACCACACCGCCTCCACCATGCTGGTAAATCACCGCGCAGAGTTGGTAGACCGCATTCCCCAGGATGCCAGCCCCACTCAATTTGCCGAGCGCATTCGCCGGCATCATCGGCCACGCTAATCACCCCCTTCATCTATCCCGTCATCAGAGCGATGCCCCTGGAGCTGTTATGCTAAGCCAACGATCAGTGTTACTTTGGTCGATGATCTGCTTGATCACCATCGGCCTTGCCGCCGCAGCCGAGCCACAGGCCGAGCCGGCCACCACCAGCATCCAAGCTGAGGCCGCCTGGGCCCGAGCCACCCGCCCCAGCGCCAGCGTTGGGGCAGGCTATCTCAACCTCGTTAATACCGGCGCCACCGATGATGCCATTATTGCCGCCCGTAGCCCGCGCTGTGGTCGCATGGAGCTGCATACCCACATCCTCGAGGGCGAAGTCATGCGCATGGTGGAAATCGAGCGCATCGAACTACCGGCTCAAAGCACCACCCACCTGCGCCCGGGCAGCCTGCATCTTATGTTTTTTGACCTCGAGGGCCCATTGGTTGTTGGCGAAACATTTGCCGTTATTCTCAGCCTCAAATCGGGTTCTGAACTCACCGTTTCCATGATAGTAGGCGGGGCCACCGCGCGTAACTATGAAGAGGCGCGCAGCAATGCCGGGGCGCAAACCAGGGTCGCCCCAGCCACCGACACTCCGGTCGTTGACGACTGCTGTGGCGGCCATGAAAACGACGCGAAAGTCAGCGATGAAAGTGAATCTCCATGAAGCTTTTACCTCCCCTCCTCGCCCTGGCTGCCCTTCCCCTGCTGCTTGGCTGCGGTAGCAGTTCTTCACCAACGCCACAGCCCAGCACCGCAACGGCTCCGGCCCAGCGCCATCTCAGCCCCGAACAACTCTACCTCCAATGCCGAGCCTGCCATGGCGCCGATGGCCTTGGCGTCTCGGGAATCAACCCGCCGCTCCAAGGCAGCCCCTACCTTGATCATGATGAGTTGATGGTGCCAATCATACTCCACGGTTATCGCTCTGGCCAATGGAACGGGGTTATGACTGGTTTTGCCGGTCGTTATTCCGATGAGGAAATGGCGCGCTTGCTGAACTGGATGCGGCAACGGTGGTCACCAACGGCAGCAGATACAGACGCGGCAACGGTGCGACGAATTCGCCTTTCTTTAGGCAATCGGCGGGCCCAATGGCGGCCGGACGAGCTACGCGAGCGACTCTCTGCGCTTAGCGCAGAGCCGGAAGCCAAAGAACCGTGAAAATCATCCTCGGCATCGGCAATCCTGGAGCTCAGTATGCCGCCACCCGGCACAATGTCGGCTGGCTGATTCTTGATGCTCTGCTCTCCGGGGCAGCCTCCTTTCAAAGCTGCAAATTCCCCCTCCATCTCGCCACGTGGCAGCACCCCGAGCAGGGCAAGGTCCTCCTCGCCAAACCCACCACCTACGTGAACCGCTCCGGCCAGGCGGCCCAGGCCCTATGCAGTTTTTATAAAGTTCAGCCCAGCGATATGCTGGTGGTTAGCGACGATATCCACCTACCCCTGGCCACCCTTCGCATTCGTGCCAATGGTTCCCACGGCGGGCACAATGGCTTGCGTGATATTATCGCCCACCTCGGTGATGCCTTCCCACGCCTGCGCTTTGGCATTGATAAACCTGCCGATGAGCAAGTCGAACACGTCCTCGGCCGCTTCCGCGAGGACGAACAGTCCGATCTTCAGGCCGGCATTGCCAAGGCCGTGGCCTGCTGCCAGGCCTGGCTCAGCGGCGGAGTGTCAGCGGCCAGCCGCTTTAACGGCCCTCTGCATCCGCCTGCACCCCGTCCACGGCCGCCAAGTCCACAACCAGCGACTGACGATGGCGCCGCCACAACTCCCACAGCGGAAGCGCCACCCCCGCCAGAATAATCCCGCCACCCAGTAATTGAGAGGAAGTGGGCCAATCGGCAAAGGCCAGCCAACCCATAACCAAGGCGAAGGCGGGGGTGCTCAAGGTGATCAACTTAGCCTGGCTGGCACTTATATGACGAACCGCCAGCATGAGATGCAGGCGGCCCAAGGTGGGCCCAGCGAGTCCCGCCAGGAGGGCCAGCAGCCATAGCCAGGGGCTAAAGGCCAAGGCCCCTTCTAAGGCCCCTGGCCAGCAGCCGAGAATCAGGGCGGCCAGCCAAAGACGCAGCATATTAAGGCCAAAGATATCGACGCGTTGAATCACCGCCTTGGTTACTAATAACATCGTGGAAAAGCAGGCCGCCGCCACCAGCGCCCACAGCGCCCCCCACCATACCGGCCCCTGCCAACTCCCTCGCCAGGGCTCTTGCAGCACCACGAAGCCAAGCAGGCCAAGCAAACCACCAAGGACAATACCGCGACTCAAACGACCGCCGAGAAAAATGAGTTCGCCGACAATTACCATAATCACCTGGGTCTGCACCAGAGTAGCGGTAAGCGCCGGATGGACCTGGGAAAGACTGGCCACCATGGCCAAATTCCCCAAAAGTGTGAATAAAGCGAAAAGTAATGCCAGTAGCAGGGTTAGCTGGCTATAGCGCCGCTGGTCACGACGCCAAAGCGCTAGTAAAGAACCTATGCAGGCTGCCATGAGAATCACTGCAAAGGTTGCCGGGACAGCCCCCCCCCGCGGCGGCCAACACCTTAAAAGGGATGAGAAAAAAAACGCCCCAAAAGGCCGCACTAAGCGCAAATGCAATACCTTTAAGCGGAGAGGTCATGGGTCACGAGTGAAGGCTCTCTAGCAAAGAGTCCATCGGCGATTCCGTCACCTAGGCCACCACTAGAGCAAGGCCTTGTGTACTTAAGATTTTGTGAACCTATGACTTAACACCCGGGAAATGTCTCAGGGCCACTCAAAG
>REDX01000066.1 GCA_007695355.1 Planctomycetota bacterium | reverse complement strand
TAGCGCTGGATCACCGCTTTGCGCCAGTCCGCGGCCTCGGGGCCGCCGCCGATGACCAGGCGGTGGCCCAGGTCTTCTTGGTGGTTGGCGTGGCGCTGCCAGGAGCGTAGTTCCAGGCCCAATTGGTGGGGCATGCTCGACCAGGCGCCGCCGCGGGTCATGGGGTAGGCAATAATGCGGAAATTGCCGTCGTCATCGGTAAAGCGGGCGCTGCGGCGGTCCGGGGAGGCGGTCCATTCCATAACCCCGCCCAGCATGCCGTAGAGGCCGGAGATGCAGGGCACGGTGCTGGTGACCGGCAAGGGGCCAGGGTTTTCCGGATCTACATTGCCGGCGTGTACGGCGTGGAGATCGGTGCCGGCCATAAAGTCGCAGCGGCCACCGGCGCTGGCGGCGATCAGCCACTCTTCCTCGGTGGGCAGGCGGGCCAGGAGCTCGTCGTGGGTGCCGCTGAGGGCATCCAGCCAATCGACGATATCGAGGTAGTTGGTGCGCACCTGGGGGAGATCCCGGCGCTCGGCCGCCAGTTCATAGTCATCAGCACTGCGCAGGGCACGCCACTGGGCCTGGGTGGTGGCAGTTTCGGCAATCCAAAAACCGTGCTCCACGGCCGCGGCGGTGGTGTAGGGGTCATCCGTATGATTGCGATAATGCAGATGCTCGGGCAACTCCCAGGTGGCGGGGGCCACCCAGCGCAGGCGGATGGGGGTAGCCTCGTCCAGCTGAATCCTGGCCCAGGGACCATAGAGGTCGATACCGTTCGCATCAGCCCAGGCAGGCTGTGGGTATTCGCCAGCATCCAGATGGGCCCAAGCGGCGGCAATGCGGGCATCATCGGCAAAGGCTTGCAGGGTCGACTCGGCGGCTTTGCGATCACCATCATGCAGTTGCTGATTGGCGGCATAGAGGGCTTTGAAGAGGGCATTTTCCTGGGCACTTGCCGCAGAAATACTGCGTGCCAGGGCCTGCATGTCCTCGTCATCACCGACCAAGATTTCCACCATACGCGCGGCTTCCGCAGCGCGGAACCATTCACCGCGATCGACAAACACCTGAGCCGCAGCGGCCTCGCGTTCAGCCAGTCCACGCCGCGCAGCCTTGGCCAGGGCAACGGCTTGATCAGACCAACCCTCGTGCTCCGGCAGCCAATACATGGTTTGCGCTGCCGTATAGAGCCAGCGCCCTGGGGGCAGTTCGCGGCCATCATTGCGCGTATGGGCGGCGGTGAGGATTTCCAGGGCACCGTAGGGATGGCCCTGGTCCAAAGCCACCTGGGCGGCAGGAAGGTGCTGGCGCTGCGGCGCGGCAAAGGGCTGTTCGCTTAAGTGGCGCTGCCAAAAGGCGACAAAGGGCTCGCTGGGTCCGGTAGCGCTGTGGCCACCAGGGACAACTGCTAGGGTGGCCTCTACGCCTAAGGCCTGCCACAGGGCCACGGTTTCCTCGGCGTCACTATGATCTCCTTCATAATCTCGGTCACCACGCACCATATATAAGGGCGGCAGGGCGGTGGAAATATGCGGCCAATTATTGCGAATGCGCATACTGTGGCGGCTACTGTCGGTAAAGGCGGCGTGTTCGCCATGGTGCAGGCGAATCACGCTCCAATGCCGCGGTTTGCCAAACTCCACAAAATGGGTGAACTCGGGACTGGTAAGGGTCGCCCCGGCCCACATCCATACCGCCGCAATGGGCACCGGATCCCCCTGCCAGGGCAACTCACCCGTATGGAAGGCATCCTGCGGCACCATGCCCAATAACGATGCAGCCCTGGCCCCGGCGCTATGGCCGTGCACGCCAAAGCGCTCGGTGGATAAGTGCCAATGCGCTCCGTGATCGCGCAAGAATCGTAGATGCATAAGGGTATCGCTCACCGGCGCTGGCCACCCCCCCTCGCGGGCCCGGCGATAGGACAGGGACGCCACGGCAATGCCTGCATCGAGAGTCGCGCGCCAACTCGGAGTGAAACTACGGCGCTCATTATGTAGGTTTTCCGTATGATTTCCGCCCATAAAGCCACCGCCATGCACATAGGCGGTCACTGGGTAGGGCCCGTCATGACGGTCGGCCGGCGGCAGCCACAACCGCAGCTGCATCTCCATGGGTTCATCCCAGGTATTAAGCACTGCGGTGGTAATATCGTATTGGCGATAGCCCCCTTCCAGAATCTCTGGCTCCACCGCCTGAGCGGCAGCCAAAAGAGCGGCCTCGTCGTTCTCCCGCGGCGGCGGCAGATGGGAATGCGCTTCGGCAGCCCCAATCATAGGCAACACAGCAGCGGCGACGAATACAAAGAGCGAACAGGTTAGCGACAGTGATTTCATAATCGCATTATCCCCCCTAAACCCTTACCGCGCAATGATAATCATTCACCCTGAGGCGAATCCGCTCTGATGGTCGCTGATTTTATCAAAGACGCCGACGCGGGAGATCATGGCTGGACGGGGACCTCATTGGCAATGGCATGCCAAGGAATGAAGCGGTCTGCGCCACTGCTGCGGGCCTCTTCACCGCCGTACACCACCACGCCCGGGCCGACGTTCACCAGGGGTTCCCGTTCACTCAAGGTGCGAAACTTTTTTAAGGCTTTGAGGAATCGCTGCTGCGGGGTGGCGGCGGATTTGATCTCCATGGGCACAAGGCCCGATCCCAGTTCAAACAGCAGGTCTACCTCAATGCCATCGCTGGAACGCCAGTACCAGGCAGCCGGCGGTACACCGCGATTGAGTCGAGCCTTGATCGCTTCGCCAATGCACCATGTCTCGGCCAGGGCGCCCCACAGCGGGTGCAAGGTGAGTTGATTGATATCAGCGATGTGCAGCAACCGGCAGGCAAGGCCGCTGTCAATAAAATAGAGTTTTGGGGACTTTACTAGGCGCTTGCCGAAATTGCGGTAGTAAGGCTTGAGGAGTCGCACCAAATAGCAGGCTTCCAGAACGCTTACCCAGGATTGTATGGTCATGTGACTGACATCGCACTCTTCGGCGAGGCTGCTGGCATTGAAGATCTGCCCGGTTCTGGCGGCGCAGAGGCGAACAAAGCGATCGAAGCCGCGGCGATTTCTGACTTCGATAATCTGCCGCACATCGCGGTTAATAACGGTATTGAGATAGTCCTCAAGCCAGCGGGTGGGCGTTACCTCTCGGGTGTGGTCGTAGAGCACCGGGTAAGAGCCACGGAATACCGCATCGGCTAGGCTGCGCGGCGCTTGCCCGGCGGCCTGCAACTCGGCATGGGACATGGGCAGCAGCTCCAAGAGGGCGACGCGACCGGCGAGAGACTGGGAGACGCCCCGGCCCAGCTCCAACTGCTGCGATCCGGTGAGAATATAGCGGCCCACACTGCGCTCGGCATCAATGCGGACCTGCAGGTAGGAGAGGAGATCGGGCACATGCTGAACCTCGTCAAATATCCCCCCCTCGGGGAAGCGGTTGAGGAAACCGAGTGGGTCGGCCTCAAAGTCAGCCCGTTCGAGGGGGCTCTCGAAATTGACGTAGGGCAGGTCTGGACAGGCAGCCCGAGCCAAGGTGGTTTTACCCGATTGTCGGGGACCGGTAATGGCAATGGCGGGATAGCCCTTGCGCAGCTGGGGAACCAGCTCTTGCAGGTA
>REDX01000291.1 GCA_007695355.1 Planctomycetota bacterium | reverse complement strand
AAGATCTCTTTTTCTTCACCAAGCTTTTTTGCGTTTCTGAATTAGCCGCCTTTGGCGCCATCTTTGCCTATTTTTATGCCCGAGCCCATATTGATCCTGCCTTTGTGCCGCCGCCCGGGCTCAGCTTGGCCAATCCCTTAGTGGGTTTTGCGACGATTCTCTTGCTTTCGAGTTCGGTGACCTGCGAGATTGCTCACCATGCCCTTACCAGTGGCGATAAAGCAAAGACGCGCATTATGTTGCTCTCAACCATCGCCTTGGGTGTGATCTTCTTAGGATTCCAGGGTTTTGAATACGGCGAACTCATCGCTGCCGGCTACGGCTTTGCATCCATGCCCGATGAGTCCTACAATGCTTTTATGTCGTTGTTCTTCATCAGCACCGGTTTTCATGGGGTCCACGTCCTCACCGGTCTGGTTATGCTTACGCTGGTTTACGTCCGTCTGGAGCTGAATCACTTCAACCCGAAGCGCCATTTTTCGATGATGGCGGCCAGTCTCTACTGGCACTTTGTTGATGTGGTGTGGATCTTTCTCTTCCTGACCATTTACGTGATTAGCCCAGCAGCGCCCGCCCTGTGAGCGTCGATCAACCAGGTACGGCGGCAGTCAAGCGCGCCCTGCCGATTATTCTTTTAACCCTCTTCCTGGACCTTCTTGGATTCAGCATCCTATTCCCCATTTTTGCGGAATTGATGCTGTATTACCAGGCCCAGGACTCAGGCATTTTGGCCTGGGCCATGGGTTCCTTGCAGAGCCTCTTGCCGGGAGTCAGTGATGAGCGCATGGCCGCCTTTTTTGGCGGTTTTTTGCTGAGTAGCTACGCGCTGCTGCAGTTCCTTTTTTCCCCTTTCTGGGGTCGGTTATCAGACCGCCTTGGTCGTCGGCCGGTGCTTTTGCTGACCACTGGCCTCAATTGTCTCGGCTACGCCATTTGGATGGTGAGCGGCGACTTTTTACTGCTTCTGCTTGGCCGAATGGTGAATGGCATCGCTGCGGGCAACCTATCTACCCTTACCGCTGCAGCCGCTGACACCGCGCCGGCGGCAAAGCGTACCCGCGTCATGGGGGCAATCGGTGCGACCTTTGGCGCGGGCTTTCTTCTTGGGCCCGCGATTGGGGGCCTGGCTTACGCCTATCTGCCTGATTTTGATGGCGCTGGCTTTGGCTTAAATCGCTTTTCAGCCATTGCTGGCCTTGCGCTCTTGCTGAGCGCTATCAATTTAATGCTGATTTATCGCTATTTCCCCGAAACCCGGCGAATCAGTGACCATCTCAACAATCTACCGCTACCAGGTGGGGGGATTGTTGTTCTCTTGGCGGCCTACTTTGTCTTTATGGTTTCCTTTACCGGCATGGAGTTGGCTTTAATCTTTATGGTCCGCGATCTTCTCGCTTTTGGGCCACAGGCCATCGCTTGGCTTTTTATCTGCATTGCCTCGACCTCGATGCTGGTCCAAGGTGGCTTGGTGCGTCGCCTCTCCCATCGCATAAGCGATCGCTGCTTCGCCATTAGCGGCCTGTGCATTTTCTTTATCGGCATGCTGCTTTTGGCGCTTATTGGCAGAGTTCCCCATCCTAGCTTGGCCTACATCGGCGGCATTACGGTATCTCTGGGCTTTGCCTGCGTGCTGCCCAGCATCTCGTCTTGGATTAGCAAATTAGCCCCCGATCATCAGCAGGGGGCCGCCATGGGGCGACTGCGGAGTCTAGGTGCCCTTGCCCGCATTGTTGGCCCCCTGGCCTGCGCCACTATGTATTTTAGTCTTGGTGCTCCCACGGCCTTTACCATTCTCGCCGTACTGCTGGTGCTGCCGCTGGTAATGATCAGTTGGCTGGTGCCGGCAGCAAGTTCAGCGCCTGACATGGCCAACACCGACCCCATGAGGGACATACCGTTATCATGAAACCAACAAGTCCCCTTCCCCTCATCGCCGCTCTTCTCGTACTCTTGCTCGCTGGCCTTCTCATCATGCGCAGTTTTTCCCTTGATGCCCAAGGCGCCGGCGGCCCCTTGCTGGTGTCAGGCATTTTCCCCTTCACCGAGGATTATCTACCCAGCCCTATCTCTGGCTTCAGCGAATTCCTGTCCGTCCATGACAGCGGCCAGCCGGATTTAGCGTTAGCCCTGCCGGGTCTGCGCCTGCACGATCCGCGGCAGGGGCTTGAGGAAGCACCATGGGAAGAAATTGTCATTGCCGCGGAGGATCGTCATCCAGCCACGGCAGCGGTTATTCGCGGCTTGGCGGAGATTCTCACCGGACAGCATGCCAGTCCCCTGCGTCCCTGGACTGGCAATCGCTATCCTGTGGTGATCATTCAGGCGGTGGAAGGCGAAGCCTTGCCCATCGGCTGCCATCGCCTTTTTCGTGTCGCGGCCGAAGGAGAGATGCATCGAGACCGCAGCGCCCCGATGGCTGCCACTGTGCATATCGCCATGCAAGATGTCCGCGGAGTCCATCAACTTGCCGATGCATGGGACCTGTGGCCAGCGCGGGCGGTACGCGAATGGGGTTTGACCATTGAATACCAACAGAGCAATGACGAGGGGGACCTGGGCTGGGGTCAGCGCTATGCCCTACTTGGACGGCGTATCGCCGGGGAGGCCCTCTCGCGCCTAGTCGACGGCGGTGTTCTTGGACTTGATGCCGATGCTTTAAGCCTGGAGGAAATCCATGGGCCCTGGGAAGGTCAAATTCCGCAGCAGCCAGACCACGATGTGATTCGTTGGTATGCCTCGAGTCAGGCTCCGCTGATTCGGGGCTGGCAGGGGGTATTACTGGGTAATTCGGTGATGTATCGCGGAGTTGTCTCTGATACGGTGGGGGTTTTTGCCGCGCATCTTCTACGCGGTGATTGGCAGGCTTTGCACGATAAGGCAAGCGATTCGCATCTCGAGCGCGGAGAATGGCGTAATTCCCGCAGTGGCCGTCTCCAGCGTTTATGGATTGAAGCTGGAAATCATGGCTGGGATGTTTTAACCGTAGAGCCAGCCGCTGATAGCGGAGCCCTTTTCCGTGAATGGTTGAGTGCTGCCGCCCAAGGAAGTCGATCGGCTCGTATCCAGCTGCGGCGCCATCTGCTTGCTCGGGGCATTGACGCTGAGTTACGCCAGTCTGCCGCCGAACTCCTGCGCCAAGAATCTGATATTCGCGAACTGGCTTTGCTCGCCGAGCGTGATGATGCCACTGATCTTGAATTGTCAGCTCGGGAATGGGCGCACTGGATTCTTGGACGGCAAAGCGCCGTTCCATCCCTGCCACTGCCTGAGCGAACGATTCAAGACGGCGATGGGCGGCTGAATATCGGCGGCTTTGGCGAAAGTGATTTCGGCTCTGGTGCCTGGCTTATGCAGCAGGTTGGTGATATGCGCGAATTGCGCTGGCGAAGCACCCAGGGCCAGCCCCAGGTTTGGATTGGCCGCACTGCCGATCTCCCTGAAGAGCTCCGCCAAAGCCTGCAATTAGGCGACTGAGCCGGATAAAAACACCGTTATTCAGGGCGGCGATGGACCTCGGAAGAGCCGAGGCGTGAGCAAAAGCAGCACCAGCTCTGGTGCCTAGTGGTCTGAGTCAAGCAGAGTGCAACTTATCCGCAGCCCCGGAATGCTGGA
>REDX01000045.1 GCA_007695355.1 Planctomycetota bacterium | reverse complement strand
AGGTGCCTCGCCAATTGCGGGCAGCTTCTTGAAGTATGCGAGGTTTGTCTTTTTTTGCGTCTGGCTTTGCCTTCATGCCCTTGGTTGCTTGAGCCCCTTGGGCGATGGCTTGTCGGTAGGGATCAAATCGCGCTGCTGAACTGGTCTTAATGGGGTCGATTCCAGCTTTGTTGTCTTTCGGGAAAAATCCGCTGCCGCCATTCCAGGGATCGATGAATGGCGTTGGCGCATATTCTTCCAGGAAAAACTGCTCCAGCGCTGATCGATCTAGGGTAGTCAGCAGGCAAAAGTGTTCGTCTTGCCACCACCCACGGGCGCTGGCATCGGCTTGTTCAGCTACGAGGCGAAGGATGCCGAGGGCCTTGAGGTAATGAGCCAAAGGGGTGGGTTGGCAGCCGTTTAAGCGGTGCAGGTGTAGAGTCATTGCCGGGCCTCCTCAAGGAGCATGGGATCAGATGTGGTCAGGCGAGAGGCCCGGCGGTCGGCGGCGATAATGATGGCTTCTAAGAGTGCCAGCGCGGCGGGGCCAAAGCGAGCTTGCAAATCCAGGGTGCGTTCGCGCCAGCTGCGACCGGTGGTGGCAGATAGGCCTAGCGCCGCAGGAGACAATGTGAGAGACAGTTCAGGTAAAGACGGTGCGCTAGGATCCAATACGGTAGCGGGAAGTGTGTCCGCCTCGCGTACCCCGCGAATGGGTAGGCCGCGTTTGTCATCCCGATGGGCGCGGAAATCTTGGTCTGCGGGTGCCGCGTGCAGGGCGACACGCACTTTGCCGTGATGGGCAGCCACCAAATAGGTCAGTAGATCGAACAATGGTGCATCCAGGTCGAGAATAGCCTGTTCGATGGGGCTTGGTGGAGCATCAGCACAGGCTTCTGGCATGGCTTTTCCGAGAGCCGGAAGCACTTCGACCCAGGGACCCAGCAGCGCTGGGTGATCAGGGCGGTGGCGTTGGAGCACGGCGAAGAGGGCCAGGGCGCTGGCCAATTCATGGCGGAAACCTTTGCGCTCGCCATCGGTGCATTGGTAGTGTCGACGCCAAGCGGGATTTGGAGCCTTGGCCAAATCCTTTCGCGGTGGGCGATCCTTGGATTCAATAAGCGATTGGAAGGCGGGGTGGGCCTTTCCAAGATCATGCCAGAGCCCGGCGAGTGTGAGGAGTTCGCGCAGTTCTTGGGGAAGTTCCAATTCAGCGGTGATAGTTTCGGCTTCCTTAGCCACTTCGCCGCCGTGGCAGGCAATGGTTTTCCAGGCAGCAATGCTCAGATCTTCGCCGTCTTGGCTGTCGTCGGCCTGCTCTTGGATGGCCTGTTCTACGGGAAGCGGAGTCAGTGTGACTTCGGGAACGGTGCTGCGTGTTTTGGGGTCAAAACCCATTGCTGGCTGATAACCGCCGCAGCTTGCTGCTACACAGACTATACGGCCGGGGAGAAGCGCACTGCGGCCGGCGTCATTCCATCGCCCATCAATCCAATCCCAAATCCAGGCGCGCATGGGTGTTTTACCGCCGGAAAGTCTTTCACTGCCTTTGTCGCAGAGCCAATCGCGGGCAGCAAGAAAGGGCACCGGGCACAGTTCTTCGCGTTGGGCGCGGCGTGTAGTTGGGGGCCTTTCTTTGGGGGCGATATCGGCCCAGAACACCAGGCAGTCCCGTTCATCCCCGGAGCGGATAAAGCGGCCAATATCCAGATCAGCCCCGGTGAGATCGGGGGTGGTATCAAAAAGCTCATCGTATTCGCGGCGCAGCAATAGGTGCGGGGGATCATAGGGGTAGAGCGCGCTGCGCGCTGCTGTATCAAGGCTGTCTTCGTAGGCTTCCAGGCTGGCGATACCCACGTCATCCAAGTTTTCGAGGGTCTTCCAGGCGGCGGTTAAAACGGCGGGTGTATAGGGGGCGGCGGTCTTGTCATCCTGTCCGCGATCAACCACCAGGACTTTCCCGCTGCCGCCATAACGGGCACAGCGGCCAAAGCGTTGCACGAGACTGGGCCAGGGGGCCAACTCGGTAACCAGGGTGGCGGCGCTGATGTCGACCCCAGCCTCTACCACTTGGGTGGCTACGATAATTCGGTCGACACCTTCGCCGCAGGCGCCGCGATTGAGAAAGGCTTCTCGCCATTCGGCCCGTTCGGCCGGGCGGAAGCGGCTGTGCACCAGTTTGAGTTCGGTGTCGCGGCCTTGCTTGCCGAGGGCAGCATAGGTTTCGCAGGCCCGCTGCACGGTATTGCAGACCACCAGCGTAATGGTGCCCGATTGGTGTTGGCCGAGGATGAGTTCGGCAAAGGCCTTGCAGTCCTTATGGTCGATGGCTTGGGGGGCTTCAAGAGCCTTGCGCACGGCGGCAGGGCCTTCGTTGCGCTCGGCCGCTTGCACGGTTATGGGTTCAGCGGTCCAGGCGGGATGGTGGTCTTGGGTGTCTACGCTGTGGAGCCACTGTTCTTGCAGGGTGGCGCTCATCCACCATGCATGGGTGGGCAGGAGTTGTTTGTCGGAGTCTTGATCGCGATAGGCCTGCAATTGGGCGCTGGTGGCCAGGCCTACATCCATCAACTGGATTTCATCATACACCCAAAGGGCATCTTGGGACAGCAGACCAAACTCCGTGGGCCAGCGTCCCCGTGGGCTGGCATAGCCCCGGTTGAGGGCGCGGGAAAGCAGCATGTCCTGGGTGCCCACCAGAACAGCCTCACGCTCAGGATGCAGGTACCATTCCTCGGCATCGGCACCACCCATAAGGGTGTGAACCTTGACGCGGTCAGTGAGCCCTGCGTGCTGCAAAAATTGCTCTGCTTCGGCGACCGTCTGTTCGGTGAGCACCCGCATGGGCAGGCACCATACGAGCCGTCTCGGCCAGGCCTTGTCCCCCCGGACGCAGCGGTGCCAAGCCCAGGCCCCAAGGGTGCCCAGGGTTTTCCCCTGGCCGGTTGGTACGCGAATCAGGCGGCTGCGGCAAACGCTGTCGCTGAGTAGTCGCTCTTGCCAAGGGCGCGGTTGGGGGTGTTGGCTAGCGGTGGCAAACCAGTGATTGGCGTCGTTCATATTATGGTATCCTACTAAAACAGTGATTCATTTTCATGATCCCTAGGAGCATATTTGTTGGAAGCGTATGTAAGGAAATGCTACAAGCTGATGCGTGCCGAGATCCCTGCCCACCCTAGTACCCAAAAGCTGCCTGCCTAGCACCAATAAGTGCTTGTTTTTACCAATGGCATATTTGGGTGCGTGCTCTTGCAGTCGAGCGCTTGTCGGAGGGCTATTTATTGCCATAATTAATGCCATGCCTTCATCGCCCTCCCCAGACCACGATAAACCTTGTCCGGCTGCGCCTGAGCTTTCTGCCCAGGAAGGGTTGGCGGGATTGATTGGTGTGTTTCCTGAAGATGATGCATTTGTTGATGCCATGATTGCTCGAGTGGCGGGTCGGGAATTGCCGCGGCCGTTGCCGGACTTTGCTAATGCGGGGGAAGAACTTTGAAGCGAGAAGTGAGCTTCCAGGTCCGTGCCGATGGTGACGGCGGTTTTGTCGCCACTGCCGAGAGCGTGCGCATTGTCACCCAAGGCGATACCCTTGATGAGCTCAAGTCCATGGTGTTGGATGCGGTGCGGGGGCACTTTGATG
>REDX01000185.1 GCA_007695355.1 Planctomycetota bacterium | reverse complement strand
ACTAAACGGGCGACGAACGACGATGACCGAGCGATCAGCTTTCCGGTCCCCTAAGAAAGCACCTGCCCAACCCGATCTCGGGTGCGCTGCAAGCGTTCGCGGGCGGCGATCACCACCGGGTCATCTTCCATTTCTGGATGGCAAGCGGCATAGCCAGGGATAATCGCCTGACCGCGACGATCATCGGCCACCTTGGCCCGTTTGACGATATCGACATTGGCTTCCTCAATCGCAACCAGCGTCTGCATGCGAGTGGCGAAATCCAATCCGGGGAGGAGTTCATCGGCGAGGCGGGTCGCCACGTCTAATGAACCAGGGAGCTGGGCAAAACCTTGGGCATCGGCCAAAAGCACCCGCAGGCAGTAACGCTTGAGTACCGTTTCGTAAGCTTCTATGGCCTTGCGTCGAACCCGCTCGCGCAGGAAATTTTTACCCAGCCCGGGCAGTACATCATCGAGATAAATGCGCTCATCATCGACTGGTCCACTGGCCACCGAGCGCAGGCGCTGCAGGGCATCCTGCACCATTTCCATGATTTCTGGACGCAGTACCTGGTGTGGCACTTCGGCGCGGCCAGTGCGATCGCGGCTGCGGAATTTCTGCTCGGCGCGGACAATGGCATAGGCATTAGCGTAAAGTCCCCAGGCCGGAAGAATCTCATTATAGGCGCGGGGCACCCGCGCCTCATCGGGCAGGGCCTCGATCGGAGTAGCAATGAGACTAAATGGATAGCGGACTCGTTGGGCCAGGGTGGCCACTCCAGATCCTATGACTAAATAGGGTGATTGCGAGAAATCTGAGGGAAATTTAATATTGCAGCCAAGGCCAAAGAAAGTGCCCTCGCCGGGCCAAATCTCCTGGTCTGGTGCGCGGCCGGTGTGGTTCGAGCCAACCATGGCACCGTAGGCGACATTGCCCTTGCCCTGGGGCCAAATGGCACCGATCAAAAGGGATTGATGATGCAATCCGGTGAAGGGGCCAACGATGGAGGCGGTAACTTCACCCTTGGCGATAATCGCATTGGCGCCAATGACGCTTTGCTCTACCACCGCATTGAGATCGATGGTGCAGTGTTCAACCAGGCAGGCATGGCGCACAATCGCGCCAGATCGCACCTCTACCCCAGGTCCTAGAACGGCATGAGTCACCGCCGCCGAAGAAATAAATGCTGGATGGTCGGCATTACAGCAGACGCTGACATCGCTGAGATCGGTGGCCTGATCAACCACACAGCCGGGGCCAAGATAGGCATTGGCAACACGGGTCGTATGCCGCAGCACCGCTCCTCGGCCAATCCAACAGCGATCACAGCGCAACTCTTCCAGAAGCTCTTGATGCGCCTGTCGCAGCGCCTCGGTAGCAGCACCCTTGCCCTGCTGGTCGACAATCGTGAAAGCGCTATGGACGCCAAGGCCCGGCCACAGCGGCAACGACCGACCGCCGGTTTCCGGGCCCACGCTAAGCCATTGATTGCAGCCGAAATGACATTCGGTATCGGCGATTAAGGAACCGACGTCAAAGATAACGGCACCGTGCTCGATGACCGCACGGGCACAAAAACGGACGTTTTCCAAGAGACAATCATTGCCAACCTGGGCGTCCATGAGGGTGGAGTCGTAAATGCCTGCGGGCAAGCTGATGCCCGGCTGCACCATTACTTCGCCACGAAATCGACCAAGTACACAATGGCCAACAAAGTGTGTACGACGGACGCGAAAGGGGTCGAAATCTTCGGCCACCTGAATCTGTGACCAATCGTCGGCGCGGCAGCCCCGCCCCTCCATCACCGCGATCTCTTCTTTGCTTAAGGAGCGCAGGAGGAGACCAAGGCAGTTGTCAGGACGCTTACGTACCGCGCGCACCATGTCACTGACCGGATTACTGGCCGCTAAGCGCGCCAACATTTTCGACATCGCAGAATTCTGTCCATCAACTGCGCTCATGGTATATACACCGTATCCTGAGGCAGTTCAGCGATGTGCGATGCCGCATCGGCATCAATGATCATGGTGAGATTGGGGTGCTGCAGCAAGAGACTCGCGGGCACCGATGGGCCGGGGCGGCAATCAAACATACGGTGCACGGCATGGGCTTTACTCACCCCCGTTGCAATCAGTAGGATGTGCTTGGCCGCAAGGATGGTGCCCAAGCCCATGGTAATGGCACGACGCGGTGTCTCTTCTAGGCTTTGAAAGCGATAGCCATCGCTGAGGGCGGCGAGGGTGGAATTGGTGAATTCCACAACGCGGGTGCGGCTCTTGGCGCTAGAGCCAGGCTCATTAAAGCCAACGTGCCCATTGTGCCCCAGGCCAAGCACCACCAAATCCAAGCCGCCGCGAGCCTGCAGCATGGCCTCATAAGCCCGGCATTCGGCCGCAAGATCGACGGCATCACCATGGGGAATATAAGTGTTTTCCAATTTAATATCAACGTGGCGAAAGAGCCGGTAATTCATCAGGTAACGAGCACTCATCCGATGGGTGGCGGCCAGGGGGACAAACTCATCGGTATTGAAGGTGGTCACCTGACGAAACGCCAATTCCGTATTCTGATGGTGGCGGGCGACTAATTCGGCATAGGCGGCGGCGCTGGTGCGACCGGTGGCTAGGCCCAGGGTCAAGCGGGGGTTTTCCAATATCGCCTGTTCAATGATATCGGCCAAACGGAGGGCGGCGTAGGGGGCATCCTGACAGATTAATAAGGGCATAAAAACTACCTTGGCAACGGTGGGGCAAAACGACAATCAATTACGGGGTATCCCCGATGGTCTCCGGGTGGTACTCGGGACGGTCGGGAATGGAAGCCCCAGGAGCGAGACCGTGCACGGTGGTATCATTACCGGTGTGGAGTCGGCTGAGTTGGCCCTGGGGATCAAAGTCTAAACGAATCTCATGGGAACGAATGCGGGCCGGCCGCCGCGGATGCCAATAGGAAAGCTCTACCCCCTCCCGCTGATCAGCCAAGGCAGCGAGTAGAGAAAGGCTGGCAATGCGCGGTTCGCTTAGTCCGCCGGCAAGCTGATCGGCGTGGAGTTGAATCAGCAAATAATCACCACGGCCGGTAATCGTATGCCATTCGCCATTAGCAGCCCGAATTTCACTCCGGAAATGACCGATGTCTTCCATCAACAGATGGAAGACTACCACCTGATCAGGGCTTTGTACCCGCTGGCGATCGATGGTTATGCGGGCTGGGCGCAAGAGCCCCCGCAGATTGATACTCGGCAGGGCGCTGTGTCGGCTGTCGAGGTGTACCCGTCCCGGCTCTGGCCCCTGCTCTCCCGGCATTAAGAGCACGCGCTGCGGCCAGGCACGAGCGCCAGGGGCAAGCAATGGGGTTTGCCAGAACCAGATATGGTCAGCACGCAGGGCAAGGGCCTCATAGGTTAGGACGGTGCCCCCCTGCAAGCGGCCGGTGGCCTCTTCGGTCATCCCAACAAGCACCGGTGGGGGATCAAGGCGAAGGGCACTAGCGGGAAAGTCTTTGGGCAGTTGCCAGGGCGGGGGACTGGCGTACTCGCCGTGGTCAGGATCGGGGATGGTCATGCCGCTGCCCGCCGACCAGGCCAACAGGGTGGGATCAAAGGGCGGGGCGCCGTCCTCAGCCAGGGCGGGGCGGAGGGGCAGCAGGGCCAGAAGCAGGAGAACAAGGGGGCGAAATGAACCAGCGCCAGGAGATCGCCGGAGCAAACCCGCTGCCATGGAGCCAGGTGCGGAGCGCCAGCGAATGCGGATCAAGCCTGGCCGTCCCCATCCCGGGCTGCGGAGGCATCGGCTTCGCTGATTTCACCCAGGCCAAGGACGCGCTGCTTCATCAGCCGACCCGGTTTGAATTTGACCACCACCTTCTGCTGTACCGGCACCGGATCCAAGGTTTTGGGGTTTAGGGCCATGCGCGGCTTGCGCACCACCGTCTCAAAAACCCCAAACTCTCTAAATTCCAGACGATTACCATTGCCAAGTTCCTCGATCATCTGGTCAAGAATCGACTGCAAGAGGTGAAGGACATTGGTTTGGTTCTGACCGGTCTTGGCGGCCACAGCTTCAGCCAGAGCACGCTTTGACAGGGTTGAATGGGCAATGGTTTTGGCAGGCATAACAACCTCCTCATCGAATGTTCAGGGAGCCAAGTACGAACACGCTGCAGCGCAGCATGCGCTGCAGCCCAAGGAATGCCCTGCTCGGCATCTTGAGTAAGGACACTAAGTAACTGTTGTGATATCGGTTGCATGCAACTTGGCAAGATCGGTTTAGGCTCATGTCATTAACGTATTGCACCCACTGCTGGAGCCAATCAAGGATAAGCGACATACAGCCGAGCAGGCATCTGCCTAGTGGCGGGGAGATTGCGCTAAGGTTTCACTTAAGGATCGAGCTAGGGTGCGCGCCAAATCGGGCCGTTCGACGCCCTCCATCGGTCGCAGTCGACGCGCCTGCCAGCGCCAGCCAGCCTCATTTAACGGTGCATCCAGGCGCCAGCACAACCAGCCACCGACAAGATATTGGCTGCCTTCACAGCGGGCAAAACGGGCAATCAGCCATAGACGGGCCTGAGCCCAGCAAAGGCGGGCGCAGAGAACGACAGCAAGCACCTCCACGGCGATGCTGGCCCGCCGCTGCATGAGTGCTTCGACATCCAAGCTGATCCGCCACTGGTCGCGCAGAAAAAGCACCAAGGCCAAGAACAAGGGCGGCAGGATTATCCGTAGGCCCAGCCAGGATGACGGCGGTGAACCGCTAATGATAATCTGCTCTTGGTCGCTCATATAACGCCGTTGGCCCACCTGCGGCCAAGGCGCCCGGGCGGGCCGCTGGCCAGCCAGGATATGGCGCCAGCAGCGGCGATGCAGCCATAGAGCAATCAGCCAGACCGGCAGCAAAATATTGATCACCACCGCGGCATAGATGAACCAAGGCACGAACTGCGACGGTAAGCCTAAATCGCCGGCCAATGCTCGGAGCATGGCAATCAGGTGCAAGCGCAGGTCAATTACGCTGGGCCCGCGCCCATCACCGGCGAATAGCCATGCAATAAGCAGGGCAATGGCCAGGCTTAATAGCCAGGGAAGAAGGCGTCGCAGCCAAAACATCCAGCAAGCTTAGATGGAGGAACCTGCCTGGGAGGGCAGGCGGCTGGGGTCTTGGATCAATAATTCGGCGATCTGCACCGCATTGAGGGCGGCGCCCTTCAGCAATTGATCACCCACCACCCACATATCGAGGGTGTGATCCAAGGTGGGATCGCGGCGGATGCGCCCCACCACCACCTCTTCGCCGCCGCTGACATCGGTGGGCATGGGCCAGCGATTGGCGGCGCGATCTTCGAGCACCTTCACCCCCGGGGCCTGACGCAGCAGTTCGTAGGCCTGGGCCACCTCGCAAGGGCTACGGAAGCTGACATTGATGGCCTCGGCATGGGTCCGCAGCACCGGCACGCGCACGCAGGTGGCGTGGACGCGCAGATCGTCGAGGTGGAGCATTTTGCGCGATTCATTGCGCATCTTCAGTTCTTCCTCGCAGTAGCCCTCGTCCTCGATCCAGGGGCTATTGTGGGCAAACATATTAAAGGCGTAGGGATGGGGCAGGACTTGCGGCGTAAAGGGCGTGCCATCGAGATAGGCGCGGGTGCCGGCCGCCAATTCGTCCATCGCCGCCTGACCAGCGCCGGAGGCCGCCTGATAGGTGGCGGCGTGAATGCGGGAAATACCCCAGGCCCGGTGCAGAGGTATGAGAGCGGTAAGCATAATAATGGTAGTGCAGTTGGGGTTAGCGATAATGCCTTGGTGCTCAAAGGCGTCGTCGGGATTCACCTCGGGCACCACCAGGGGCACATTGGGATCCATGCGGAAGGCGCTAGAATTATCGATGAGCAGGGCCCCGGCCTTAAGGCAGGCGCCGGCATAGCGCTTGGTAATCCCGGAACCAGCGGAGAAGAGGGCGATATCAACACCGGCAAAGGAGTTTTCATCGAGGACTTCGACGCTCATCGGCTGACCGCGGAAAGTCAGGGTTTTGCCAGCCGAGCGGGGGCTGGCGAGGAGCTTGAGCTTATCCACGGGGAAATTGTGGGCCTCTAGGGTGCGCATCATTTCGATGCCGACGGCGCCGGTGGCGCCAGCGATGGCTACATTATAACCCATTATGGGCTCTCCTCTCACGCTTCATGTGGTGGTAACATGACTGAGCCTCGGCCACCAGCGTGGCCGAGGCTCAGCAGGCAGTGGCAACACTCAGCCAATCAGGCGATGGAAACCACTTCAAGGGTACTGTGATCGTGACGGAAGCCAACGCGACGGCGGCTGTCCTTACGACGGCGGAAGAAACCAGCGATGCCCTTCTTGCCGCGGCTGTGGCTCACCACCTTGCACACTGCCTTCTTGGCAGTGAGGGGGGTGCCGACTTCGACAACCTCACCGTCGCTGAAGAAGAGCACCGGCAGTTCAACGGTGCTGCCAGCTTCGGCGTTGAGACGATCAACCAGAATGCGGGCGCCGGCGGCGACCTTGTATTGATGACCGCGGTCTTTGACAATGGCGTACATGGCGAACAACTCCTGGATCCGATGCTTTAAGACGGATCCGCAATGGGATATACTAATTGGGGATCACTTGCCTCCGCGCCGACGACGGCGGGATCCATTGGCCGAGCCCCGTGAAGAGCGAGGAGGTTTAGCGGCTTCCGACGGAGGCGCAAGTGGCAGTGCGCTTTCCACCGGCACCGGCCTGACCGGGCTAAAGAGGAGGCGACGCAGCTCCAGGGCCTGGCTATGCAGATCCATCGCCGCGGCAGCCGCCCGCGATACCGGCACCGGGCTGACAGGGGCGGCGGGACTGGCGGCGCTGGGGCTGCTTTCAGCGGCAACCGGGCTCATCACCTTGCCATTGGCATGATCGGTGAGCTCCTGCTCGATGGCCGCGGCACCGCGGTCCAGCAACTCTTTGACCTGGGCCTTGGCCACCATTTTCGCCTGCATCCAGTCGGCCAGGAGACCAGAATGCACGGGCTTTTCCTGGTTTTGGCGGCGACCACCGCGCTTGCGCACGGTGGGCTGCAGGCGGTATTCGCGGGTTTTGATCAAGGGATCGACGGAGAAGGTAATACGGCAGTCAAACTGGCGCTCGAGGCCGACAATCTCGGCGGAGCGACTATTGAGCAGGCCCACGGCGAGATCCGCCGGCACCACCACATCCAATTTGGCAACCTGGCCGCTATTGAGGCTTTGCCGCACCGCCCGCATGACTTCGATTTCGAAGGTTTCGGGGGTCTTCACCGAACCCGTCCCCTTGCAGTGTGAGCACTCCATGGTGGCGAACATTTTATGCGAGGGCCGGGTGCGCTGGCGGGTCATCTCAACCAGGCCAAAGCGAGACATCGAGGCCACCTGGGTGCGCGCTTTATCGGCCAGCAAGGCGCGGCGCAGGGCCAATTGCACCAAGCGCTGGTGATCGCGGGAATCCATATCGATAAAGTCGATTACCACCAGGCCGCCGAGGTCGCGCAGCTTGAGCTGTTCGGCGATGGCCAGCACCGCTTCGAGATTGGTCTGCAGGGCGGTGGCATGGACATCGGCCCCCTCCCGCGAACGGGCAGAGTTAACGTCAATGGTGACCATGGCCTCGGTCTGCTCGATGACAATATTGCCACCGGAGGGCATCTGCACCTTGCGGTCGTAGATGGTGGAGAGGCGCTCTTCCACCCCATAGTAGGCCATGAGCGGTAGATCTTCACGGTGTAGTTGGATGCGGCCTTCCAACTCAGGCATAAAGACCATGGCAAAGGCCCGGGCCTCATCGTAATAGCGCTCGGAATCGAGGATGACGCTGACCTCGGGCTCGTCGGCCATCTCCCGCAGGGTGCGCAATACCACATCGGATTCCTGATAGACGCAGGCGGGGGCCTTTACCCGGCTGGCCTTGGCATCGATCTCGCCCCAAAGGCGGCCAAGATATTCCTGGTCAAGACTGATTTCCTCGTCACTGCGCTCGGCACCGGCGGTGCGCACAATGTAACCAAAGCCCTGGGGCGGCTCAAAGGTGGCGAGGAGGCTTTTGAGGCGACGGCGGGTTGACTGGTCGTCGATGCGCTTGGAGACGCCGAGACCTTCTGGATCTTGAACCAACACCAAATAGCGGCCGGGGATGGAGAGGTTGGTGGTAACGCAGGCGCCCTTGTCCTTGATCGCCTCTTTGGTGACCTGGACGAGGATTTCTTGGCCCGGGCGCAGCACCTGTTCAATGCGGGCCTTGGGTCCCTGATCGTGGCGCACCTCGTCGATATGGATAAAGGCGTTTTTGCTGCCGCCAAGATCGAGGAAAGCGGCATCCAGACTGGGCTCAATATTGGCCACCTTGGCCTTATAGATATTACCGCAGTGCTGGTGATCGGGGTTAATACGTTCGTGAATGATGGTGTCGAGATGGCCATCACGGATGAGGGCGACGCGCATTTCCTGCTCGTCGACCACATTCATCAGAATGTGTACGGACATGGGGTAGGGAACCTACTACAAGCGGCTGCCGCGCACCGCCTGGATGGGGGGATGGAAAGGGTCCACCGGGGGTCACGCATGCCAAGCCGTCTTGGACATGGGCCGCGGGATGACTTCGGGTGCGGCACCCGAGATCAACCGTGCCAGTGGCAGGGGACCATCAATGCAGTTGCACCGATAGCTGATCCTGAGCCTAGCATAGAAGACAGAAGGGATGGCGCCAGTCTATTCTCCGACACCGCAGAGCGATAGCGAACGGCCAGGGCGGCTGAAAGCTTAGCCCCGGGATCGCCGATCTCCTGATCGGCCTGCAAAAATGCCCTGAATAGGGCGCTTTTTGCGCTAAAAACATCCACCGCGAAGCGGGAATTCCTCACCCAAGGTGAGCTTTAAGCCGCCCTGAGCGAAAGGCCGGTTGCCCACTTAGCCCCCCTTCATTATCCCATCAGCCGACACGGACTGGGCCTTGAGCCGCTGCCGAATGCCCTCAATCCGCTGCCGGCGCTCGGGATCGGCGCGCTCGGCAAGGCGAGCAAGCCAGCCAAGAGCCGCAGCAATGTCACCCTGCTGAACCAGGGCCTGGGCCAAAAGCCAGGCTCCGGCCTGCAGGTGCTGGTCGTTCAGCTCGCGCTCTTGAAGCACCGCCTGGGCCTGCACGATCATCTGTTGCAGACTCTCGTCGGGCTGCGCCGCCACCTCCCAAGCCCGTCGGGCGGCCAATTGATGGGCCAGGGCTTGGCGCAGGGCGATGGGTGCCCAGCTGGCATCCGGCGGCAACCAGCGCAGGGCCTGGGCCCAGGCCGCCCCCTGCTCATGAGATCCTAGCGGCAGGCCCTGGGCCCATTCGGCCCAGGCCTGGCCCACCGCCGGGTGCCGCTGAGCCTGAGCGCGGGCCCGCTCAAGCAGGGCCGGACGCTCACTCGGCGCCTGATCGGCGGCGAGGGCCATGCCCCACCATAGGCGCTCGAGTTCCAGGGCCGAGTCTGCCGCCGGTTGGGCAAGAAGGGGGCGGAGCACTCGCCAAGCGGTGACCCGATCCCCCTCCCTGGCCAGGGCCCGGGCCAGGGCAAAGGCACCCACAGGCCGACGGGCCACCGGCATCGCCTGGGCCTCGGCCAGGGGCCGATTAGGAAGGCGCAGCCACAGGGCAAAGGCCACCTCGTCACTGCGATGGAGATTGCCCAGTAGCTGTTCCGCCCGCTGCGCATCGCCAAGTAGCAAGGAGGCCTCGGCAGCCGCTAACCGCTCTTCGGCGGAACGCTCACGATCGCCCTGGGCCTCGACCTCGGCCAATTGCTGAGCCAAGGCCGGGTGCCGCCGACCTTCCGCCAACAGAGCACGCAAAGCGCGGGCGCCGGCATCGGGGTCAAGCCGGGAAAGGGCCAGAGCCTGGTAAAGGTCCAGCTGCGGGCTGGACGCGCTGGATGGCTGCAGGCTACGCGCCCGGGCGACAATCTGCAGCACCGCCCCCGGCCGATCGCGCCAGGCCACTTCGCTAATGGTGAGGGTGAGACGCTGCTGGGCTGCGGACTCGAGGCGCGGATGGGCCAGCAGGGCCAAAAGGAAATCAATTCCCGCCTCAAGATCTTTGCGCAGCTTGGCAAGGCCCAGCAATTCACCAGCGCGGGCGCGTAACTCCCAAGGCGCACGCCGTGCCCACAGGGTTTCACTACTCGACCGGACCACCATCCAGGCGCCATCAATGGCCGCCGATTCGGCAACCGCCAGCAGCAGATGATTGGTATCCTCTGGCCCCGGTGCACTATCCAGGGCCAAGGTCCACCACCACCGGGCATCGGGCCGCTGGGCGCGGTGCGCCCAGTCCCCCATCTGCCGCCCAACCGCCACCTGGAGGGTGCTTGGCCATGCCGCCAGCCAGGCCTGGGCAGCATCCCAATCCGGAGGTGGCTGGGGCCAGCCCAAACTGTCCAAAGCCGCTTGGGGGCCCTCGATACCGGCGACGCTCTGGGCTCGCAGAAAGCGCCGCTGAGGAGTATCGCTGAGCCCCGCCAGCAGCCGCAAAGCCTGTTCAGGAAGGCCCGCCTCCAGGGATTCGGCAGCAGCCGCCAAATGGGCAGCCTCCTCGCTTTCCGCGGACAGGAAGGGGAGACAGGAGCCAAGGCAACCGGCCAAAATCACCGCACGCAGGCAGGCACCAAATGCAGCCCTAGGCATTATCCGCTACTCAGCGCCGCATCCAAGGCCTCAAGGGCCTGGTTGACCATCTCATCCTCTTGACCAGGTTGCAGGTGCAGGACCTGGGCCAAAGCCGCCCCCACAAGACCTGCTCGGTAGCGTTGCTCTAAGGCCATGCGTTGCTTATCCGATAAGCGCCCCAGGGCATTATCCAGAGCCTGCATGGTGGCGTGCTGCTGCAGACCCTCACAGCGGTTGCGGGGAAAGGCCTCGGCCAAGGGTTCACCTCGATGTCGTTCGTGCCAACGCATGGCAAGGTGAGCCCCGAGGCGACGCAGCCAAGCGCCGAAATCTTGATCAATGCTGTATTCATCACGGTGGCGCCAAGCCGCATAGATGGTGTCGCTGACCAGCTTTTCGACGACAAGATGGCGGCGCAATCGGGCCCCCAAATAGGCCGCCAAGCGTGGCGCGTGTAATTCCATTAGCTGTTGCCAGGCCTCCCGATCGCCGGCCAGGGCCTGCTGCAACAACATGCGCTCGGCAGCCTGATCAAGCTGGACATCGTCGCTGCTCATGGCGGTAGTCCATCATCGGCAGCGATGCGTGAAACGTCTGCGGCGGCATGGAGGGTGCCCTTATTAATCCCTGGGCAGCCCTCGGCGGCCAGGGCCCAGTCATCGCGACGGGCAATATTGGACTGCCAAAAAGGCCAAGTACGGCATTGCCGGGGGCGATCCTCATAAACCGTACAACCCTTGCCAGCGGCAAAAAAAACGCAGTCGTAATTGGCCTTTTCGCTAAGGCTGGTGCCACGGCCAGGCACCTCGCGGGTATAGCGACGGCGAAAGGCGGCCTCATTCAATCCGAGGCGCGTCGCTAAAGCGGCAATCTCTTCATCGCTTACCCAGCAGTACCCGGGAGCCCCACCACAGCAATTGCCGCAGCGGGTGCAGTCAAAGCGCAGACCATCGCGATACCACGGTTGAGCTGGCATTCACACATCATGACGGCAAGCCCGGCAGCAACAAGGGCGAGCCCTTGGGAAGCTGCCAAGGGCGCATAGCATGGGGGCCATGGACGATCCCTGGTCAAACCTACCCCCTTCCCGATTACCTGCTTGCGAGAGCGCCCGCATGGATGCCGCCGCCCAGCGTCGCGGCTTTGATCTATGGCAACTGATGCAACGCGCCGGCCAAGCCCTGGCCGAGAGCGCACAAAGCCTCAATGGTGAGCTGCCGATTCTCATCTGCTGCGGCGGCGGAAATAATGGCGGCGACGGCTGGGTTGCAGCCGAGTGCCTGCATCGCGGAGGGCACTCAGTAGCGGTTTGGCCCCTGCAAGAGCCCCGCTCTGCCCTCTGTCAAGCTGCCGCCAAGAGCGCCCAGGGCTCTGGCCTAGGTCTCGTCAACGGCCCCGAAGGGAAAACCTGGGGGCTGATTGTCGACGCCATCCTTGGCGCCGGACAGCGGCCCCAACTCAGCCCGGAACTGGACGCCGCCCTCGATCGTCTCAGCCGCTGCGGCGCCCCCATCCTCGCCTGCGACCTCGCCACCGGCCCCCTCAAGCCCCAGCACATCCTTGCCATGCAAGTGGGCAAACAGGAGAACCCGCCACAAATAGAACGCATCGCCGACCTCGGCATTCCCCCCGCCTGCTGGCTTGAGGTGGATGGGCACTGCCTAGCCGATTTGCCGCGCCATCGACGCCAGAGCCATAAGGGCAACAATGGTCGCCTCCTCGCCATTGGCGGCGGCCCCTTTCCCGGCGCCCTGAGCCTGGCCAGCCAAAGCGCCATGCGCGCCGGCTGCGATCTCGTCTTCGCCTGGACCACCCGCTCTTGCCCCTTGCCGGAAACCATTATCCCCCTCTATCAGGAGGGCCCCCAGCTTGCCCCCTGCCCGGATAGCAGCCTGGCCGAACGCATCGCCGGGGTCGATGCCGTGCTCATCGGCCCCGGCATGGGTAACTCCGCAAGTGCCCAGGCCGCCGCCCGTCAGGCCCTAGAACTGGCCATGGCCGCCCGGCGCCCCTGCCTCATTGACGCCGACGGAATTGCCGCCTGCGCCCCCCTGCTGCGGCAGTACAACCATCCCTCTGCGCCAATTATACTCACCCCCCACGCCAAAGAGGCGGCCAGCCTACTCGGCCAAGAAGCGCCGACCTGGGTCGATCTCCACGCCTGGGCTGGGCCCAAACGGGTCATCCTCGCCAAGGGCCCGGTTGATCTCATTAGCGATGGAAGGCAGTGGCAGCGCCACCACGGCGGCAATCCCCGCTTAAGCGTCGGCGGCAGCGGCGACTGCCTCGCCGGCCTCTGCTCAGGCCTCCTCGCCCGCGGCTGCCCCCCCTTCGCCGCCGCCCGCCTCGCCTGTTACTGGCTCTGCGCCTGCGCCGACCAACTTTGGCAAGAACAGGGCCCCTGCTACGACCCCCGCGACCTTATCCAGAACCTCGGCCCCAGCCTCAAAAACCTCTTTACCACCTGGCAAGCCCAGGCCTGGCCGCCGATCAGCGACTAAGGTCCATAACCCCCAAGTTTTTGGCATGGCCATGCCCGGCAAGCGAAGGTGGGCTTGCACGCGAGGCGCATTGCGCCGGGGGGCAAGGGGCACAGCCCCAAAAAGAGTCGAACCACCATAACCCCAAGTGAGCACCAGACGCCAAAAGGGCGGGGGGCAGCGGGGGGGACGGCAGCCCCTCAACGGCCGCCGAGGGAGGTAAGGGCGGACCGGGGGAGCCCGAGGGGGCTTGCCCCCTCGAAACATCAGTTGATTTGGTTAATGATCTCAATCAGCGGCAAAAACAGCGCAATCACGATAAAGCCAACGGCACCACCCATAAAGACAATGAGGATGGGCTCCATCAGCGACATCATGGCATTCACCGCTTCGTCCACTTCCTCATCATAGTTATCGGCGATCTTCACCAGCATCTTATCAAGTTCACCGGTTTCCTCACCGACCTTGATCATATTAACGACGATATCATTAAAGACGCCGGAGCGGGCCAGCGGCTCGTTAATGCTTTCACCTTCTTTTACCGAGTCGCGCACCTCTTGGATGGCATTGCGCACGACAATATTAGGAGTCGCCGCCTTGGTAATGTCTAGGGCATCCAAAAAGCCGACGCCAGAGGTAACAAGGGTGCCCAAGGTACGGGTAAAGCGCGCCACCGAGCTCTTCCGGATCACATTACCCAATATGGGAAAGCGCAGCATAATCCGGTCAACAATGGCTCCACCACTATCGGTCTTACGGAAGAGCGAGGCTCCAACCACGATAAAAATAAGACCTAAGCCGATAATCCACCAGTAGCCGCCAATAAATCGGGAAAAGTTAATCAGGATTTCTGTAAGACCTGGCAGTTCAATGGCGAGCTCGACAAAGATCTGCTCAAACTTCGGAACGATGACCACCATAATGAAGGTTAAAATCGCCACCGCGATGGTCAATACGGCGCAGGGGTAAATCAGGGCACCGATGACTTTCTTTTTCAGTCGCTGAGCCTTTTCGCGGAATTCAGCAAGGCGACGAAGGATGGTCTCCAGGGCACCGGCGGTCTCACCGGCCTTGACCAAGTTCGTATACAACTTGTCCCAAATTTTAGGAAAACGGGCCATGCCATCGGACAGCATGGTGCCCGATTGCACTTCTTCAGAGACCTGGGAAATGGCATTTTTAAAGGGGCCAGGGGGCTGCATATCTGTAAGAATCTGCAAGGACTGCACCATCGGCAGGCCTGCATCGGTGAGCGTGGAGAGCTGGCGAGTAAAATCCGTTACCTGTTTGGGTTTTACGCCACCGAAGGCGAAGCTAAAGCCCCCTTTGGATCCGGCCTTGCCAGCACCACCGATGGTTTTCTGACTTTTACCGCGAAACTCTTTGACCTCAATGGGTAGAAGGCCCGACTTCTTAATCGCGGCAATGGCTTCGGCTTGGCTGGCTGCCTCTATGGTGTCCTTAACCTCTTTATTCGTGCGGCGGTCGTGAGCTTTATATTGAAAGGTCGGCATGACGCAGCGGCTCCAGGATCGAGAAACGTTGACCACCTGAACCCAGGATGGGACCAGCTTATGCTCTACAGGAGGTCAGATGGCGCAAGCAGGTAATGGGCAGACCCCGCCCCAAAGGACTCATACACCCAGCATAACACTGGGCGAGATCAGCCTAATCCTCGGCCGAAAGGGTTTCACGTACCACTTCTTCAATGGTCGAGACCCCGGCGAAGACCTTTTGGATACCTGCCTGACGCAAAGATACCATGCCCGATCGTTCGGCGGCTGCCCGCATTTTTGCCGATGAAGCTTTCTCGAGAATCAATTCGCGCATTTGCGGAGTGATCTCCAGAATCTCGAAAATGGCGGTTCGCCCGCGATAACCGGTGCCCTTGCATTCCTCGCAGCCCTTGCCATAGAAGAAACGCTGACCAGCCACCTGCTCCGGTTTGATACCCAGCAGCAACAGTTCCTCCTCACTAGGCTGATAGGGCGCCTTGCAATTGCTACAAATGGTGCGCACCAGCCGCTGGGCGATAATGGTTTCCAAGGTGGCGGCGATCAGGAAGGGCTCGAGGCCCATATCCAGCAAGCGCGTCACCGCCGTTGGAGCATCGTTGGTATGCAGGGTGGTAAATACGATGTGACCGGTCAGTGAAGCCTCAATGGCGATTTTTGCCGTTTCCCGGTCGCGCACCTCGCCAACCAGGATTTTATCCGGGTCCTGGCGCAGAATCGAACGCAGACAGGCAGCGAAGGTCTTGCCAATCTCATCGTCAATGGGCACCTGAATCAGGCCATCAATCTCGTACTCTACCGGGTCTTCGGTGGTGATAATCTTAACTGCCTCATCATTGGCCTCATTCAAGGCGGCATAGAGAGTCGTGGTCTTACCTGAACCGGTGGGGCCAGTTACCACCACGATGCCATTGGGCCGGGTAATTACATCACGGAAGTAGTCGAGACTGCGCTCTTCCATGCCAATTTTGTCGAGATCGAGAGACACCACGCTGCGATCGAGAATACGAATAACCACCGATTCGCCAAACATGGTGGGCAAGGTGGACACCCGCAAGTCAACATTGCGACCACCGATGGTTACCGAAATTTTTCCGTCCTGAGGCACCCTCCGTTCGGCGATATCCAAACGCGACATAACTTTAATACGGGCAACCAGGGCTGGCGCTAAATTCTTAGGCACTGGCAACATTTCATACAGTACACCATCAATGCGGTTACGCACCTGAAAGGTATCTTCAAATGGTTCAAAGTGAACGTCAGAAGCCTTTGCTTTCACCGCCGTCAAGAGGATGAGGTTCAGCAATTTTCGCACCGGAGCCGCGTCAGCCGCAGCCCCTGCATCGCTCATATCGATGCCATCCAGATCACCGATGTCGATGACATCGAGAGATCCCTGGATATTGCCACTGGCCAATTCGTCATCCTGATAGGAGCTTACAAAACTCTCCATCTCCTGATCGTGTTCAACGATTTCGTAGTACTGGCCAAGGGCGCGATCGATGGATTCTTCGCTGGTCAACGAGGCCTTTACGGCGTCAACCCCAAGCATGAATTTTAAGTCATCGAGGGCCGCTAGATTATCTGGGTCAGAGGTGGCGATGACAATATCGTTATCTTCCATACGCACCGGGATAATGCGATAAGAGTGGGCGATATGCGGCTCGATTTTATTAATCAAAGAGTCAGGAATGGTCATTCCATCCAGCTGCACCATTTCCATGCCACGACTGGCGGCGATACAGTAAATCAAAGCCTCTTCTCGCACTCCGCCATCGAGACAGGCGGTGTAAAGGTCCTTGCCCTCTTTGCGATGGGCACGGTAGATGGTTTGTGCCTGATCCTTATCCACCTCCTCCATGTCATAGAGTTGGCGCAGAAACTGCTGAGGGTCGATTCCATGCAAACTGATCACGGGCTACTCCAGATGGCGATGAGGCTACAACAATAGCAACGGTCCAGGGCGATTACCGGGCAGCGGCAGGGCGGCCGCCCATTTCCTGCACTTTACGCTGCAAGAATCCCTGATCCTTACATTTCAGCATCATCGTTTCAAAGCTGATTTTCTGGCCCGTATAGAGCTTGAAAAGATAGTCGTCGAGCAGAATCATGCCCTGATTGGCACTGGTTTGAATAGTGGAATCAATGCGGAAGGTTTTATTTTCACGGATCAGATTGGAAATCGCCGGATTCATGATCATAATCTCGTAGGCACCCATACGCCCCTTACCATCAGCGGTAGGGCACAGCGTCTGCGAAATCACGGATACTAAATTACCAGCGAGCTGGGTGCGCACCATCTCTTGCTGATTGGTGGGGAAGGCGTCAATAATACGGTCTACCGTACGCGCCGCACCGGTGGTGTGCAGGGTGCCAAACACCAAGTGACCCGTTTCCGCAGCACCAATGGCGGCTTCAATGGTTTCCAAGTCACGCATTTCACCAACCAGAATAATATCAGGGTCTTCGCGCAGGGCGCGGCGCAGACCTTCGGAAAAGCTGGGCACGTCGATGTGCAGCTCGCGCTGATTGACGATACTTTTCTTGTGATTGTGGGTGAATTCGATCGGGTCTTC
>REDX01000046.1 GCA_007695355.1 Planctomycetota bacterium | reverse complement strand
GCATCATCGGGGAATTGATCCCAGAAGTCGCCGTCGAGTTTGCGGATGGTGATGGAAGGGTTTATGCGCGGTGCTTTTTGAAGTTTTCGGCTTGTTCGAAGATTTCTTTGTAGACCTCGTCGCGGTCTACGGGGGGGTAGTCGTTTTCGGCGAGGAGGATGATGAGGTCGACTTTGAGTTCGGCTTTGATGTCTTCGCGTTGGCTCCAGTCGGTGTATTTGGCTTTGTCGTCGACCACGGTTTTGACCTCTTTGGCCAGGTGCAGCAGTTTGTCTTCGGGGTAGACGAAGTCGTATTTCTTGGCCAGGGCCTTGAGGATGTCGTAGAAGGACTTTTCTTCGAAATCGATGCCCAGGTCGTGGAAGGAATGCATTTCCTTGGCCATGGCCTGATACAGGCCGATGATTTCCTCGGCAAAGTTGCCGAGGACTTCGCTGCGCAGGGTGTCGGCTTCTGAGCGGTCGTTGTATTTATCCACCAGGGCCTGGAACTTCTTGGAGAAGTCCACGCCTTGCATTTTATTGACCTTTTTGAATTCGGCGATGGCGCGCTGTAGCAATTGCTGCAGGAGCATGATTTTGGTATGGGGCAGTTTGATCTGGTCGATCTTGGCGAGATAGTCCTCGCTAAAGATATCCACCTCGGTGCTTTCGTTCTCGTCGCCCAGTTTAATGATCTCTTCAACCCCATCGCTGCGCAGGGCATCGGCAAGTAATTGCCGTACGCGCTCATTCATCTGCGCCGTATCGGGGGCATTGCCCTTGGTGATCTTAAAGACGATGGAGCGAATGGCGAAATAGTAGTGAATGCGATCGCGCTCACCCTCGACAATGGCCTCATTGCCGCAGCAGATATCAAAGGCGCGCTTGAGGCGCTTGACCAGGGCCATAAAGCGGACTTCGCGCTTATCCGTGCCCATGACAAATTCGGCGGCGGCCTTGAGACAGTCTAATTGGGCCAGGGGCTCGCCAGTAAAATAGGGCCGGCTGTCAAAGGGATGAAACAGCTGATCCAATAGATTCAGATGGTCGCGCACCACAATGGTGGAGTGCTGGATGTCTTCGATGTTTTCCTCATCGCTTTTGGCGTACTTGGCCAGGGCCAGATTCATCTGCCGCTTAATGCCGATATAGTCCACCACCAAGCCCTTGTGCTTGCCCTCAAACTTGCGGTTCACCCGGGAAATGGTCTGAATCAAATTGTGCTGCTGCACCGGCTTGTCGATATAGATGGTGTCCAGGGATGGCACATCAAAGCCGGTGAGCCACATATCCACCACCAGGGCAATTTTAAAGTTGGATTTGCGGTTCTTAAATTGGGTATCGAGGGTTTTGCGGAAGTCCTTGCTGCCCAGGATGTCGTAGAGCTCTTTGGGGTCATCGCTGCTGCGGGTCATGACCATGTGCAGGCGGGGCAGGGGCAGTATCTCCTTCTGTTCGCTCTCGCTCAACGCTTCGCCTTCGGCGCAAGCGCGGGACTGCGCCCATTCCGGGCGTAGGGCAATAATCTTTTGGTAGAGTCGATAGGCGATTTCCCGGCTGCTGCTGACAAAGAGGGCCTTGCCATCAATGGTGGCCTTCTCGGCCACGCGCTTGTCGTAATGGGCGACAAAGTCCGCGGCCAGGGCATTGAGGCGATCGTCATCACCCAAAATCTCGCGCATTTGCGCCATGGCCTTTTTGCTCTCGTCAATGGCGTAGTCGCTGGCGCCCTCATCGCTGCATTGGGCGTAGTAGGCTTCGATTTCCTTGAGCTTGCTATTATCCAGCAAAACGGTGGCGGCGCGGCCCTCGTAGACAATGCGCACGGTAATATCATCGGCCACCGATTCGGTCATGGTGTAGGAATCGATGGAGGGGCCAAAGACGGCGGTGGTGGCATCGATGGGGGTGCCGGTAAAGCCAATATAGGTGGCCTGGGGCAGGGAGGTGCGCAGGTGCTTGGCAAAACCATAGCTGCGCTTGACCCCGCCACTCTCGGTGGTGGTGATTTTCTGATCGAGATTGGTTTGACTGCGGTGGGCCTCATCGGAGATGCAGATAATATTGCTGCGCTCCGATAAGAGCTGCGCGTCTTCGCTAAACTTATGAATGGTGGTCAGGAATACCCCGCCGCTGCTGCGGCCCAGCAGTCCATCGCGCAATTGCTGGCGGCTTTCCACGCTGATGATGTGCTGATCACCAATATAGGCCTTGGCATTACCAAAGGTGCGTGAGAGCTGATCGTCTAAATCGGTGCGATCGGTGATCATGACAATGGTGGGGCTGCGCAGGGCCGGACTGCGCATGAGCAGCCGCACCAAAAAGAGCATGGTCAGGCTTTTGCCGCAGCCGGTGGCGCCAAAGTAGGTGCCGCCCTTGCCATCGCCGCTGGGCTTAATGTGTTCAATGACATTGCTGTAGAGCTTGGTGGCGGCGTAATACTGCGGATAGCGGCAGAAGACTTTGACCTCGGCATGGCTTTTATCGGGCAGATAGATAAAATTGCGGATCACATCGCACAGCCGCGTGGGATTAAACAGCCCTAAAATCATGGTATGCAGATTGTCGACCCCGTCCTTTTCCACATTCTCATTGCCGGTGATTTTGCGCCAGGCGTAGAAGTAGTCGTACTGGGCAAAAAAGGCCCCCACCTTGCTATTGGCGCCATCGCTAATCACGCAAAAGGCATTGTAGATAAACAGCTGCGGAATATCCCGGCGATAGCGGGTGGTGAGTTGGCGATAGGCATGGTGAATGGTGGCATTGTCGCGGATGGCGCTTTTAAATTCAAACACCACCAAGGGCAGGCCATTGATATAGAGAATGGCATCGGGAATGCGGGTTTCAGCGCCGCTGATTTCCAATTGGTTGACCAGGCGGTAGATATTGGCGTCAGCCGGGCCGGTATTGCCAGCTTGGCCCCCAGCCTGATAGAGCTGCGCCGCCTCGGCGGCCCGGCGCGGCAGATCCGCCACCGTCGCCTGGCGCAGGGCATCCACGGCGTCGAAGTTCAGCAGTTCGATAAACAGCTCTGGCAGCGCCGGATCATCGCGCTTAATGGTCCAGCCCTCAATCAGCATGGCCATAAAGGCCTTATTGCTCTCATACAGATCCACCGCACTCAAACCCTGCACCTGGGCCACCACCGCATTGATCTCATTGAGGGTAATGCCCTGGCTGGCATAGCGCTGAGCCAAGAACTGCCGCAGATCGGCGGTCAGCAGCACCTGATCGGCAGCCCGCTCAAGCTGCTCCCCACGGCAGTGAGGATAACCGGCGGCGGTGAAGAGGCTGATAATGGCCGATTCGAGTTGAGATTCGGTGAATTTCATGGGCCCCGCCTTTCTTGAGGGATCGGGGGAGTGGCCGCAGAAAACGCAGAACAGCGCAGAAATAGGAGAGGGCTGGCTGCTTGGACTTTCAGCGTCCTTCTGCGTTTTCTGCGGCTTAAAAAATCGGTGGCCGCTGAAAGCGCTGAAAGGCGCTGAAATGAAGCCGCTGAACATTTCGCCCCTTCAGGGCTTGGCATCTTGGTGGGACTCATTCCCAGGGCTTCGCCCTGGGCTATCACATGTTGCCCCGTTGGGGCAGGCGTACCGTGTTTGCCACCCCAACGGCGGCCCACGGCAACACCCATGATTGGCATGGATTTCCCGCCCCAACGGGGCGCAAGGCGATAGCCCAGGGCAACGCCCTGGGTT
>REDX01000170.1 GCA_007695355.1 Planctomycetota bacterium | reverse complement strand
CTGCAACACGGGCAAGTGATCAAAGACCGACTGCGTGTAATCAACCCACTCTTGGACCAAAGGTAGTGTGTCTACTTTTTCTCTCGCCCATCTCTTCCCCCATCCCTGTCCATCCCTGGCGAATCCCTTCTTCGTCCTCTCCCCCGGGACCGCCGCTCTCCTGAGCGGCCCAAACCCCGCCAGCATAAACCGCCCCCGGTACTTATCACAGCGCCTAAAACCACCAAAAGGTAGTGTGTCTACTTTTGTCCTTCCGCGGCCCGCCTTGCTTGCCGCTTGACGCTCTCAATCACATACCGCACCCTTCGCCATGGCCACCACCTTCATCAATCAGCAGCACCAGGCCCCGCCTGCGCGCGATCAATGGCGGGATGGGGCGCTATTCATCGCCCACAAAGCTCGTGCAGGGCGGCAAATGGTTGAGCGAATGAGGCAAAAAGGTATTTCTTTGTGATGTCGCCATTGGAGTCCGTAGTGCCAGAACCCCTTGATCGCCCACGCCTGCCCCAGCGCTGGGTGATCTCCCTGCCCATTCATGCCGTGACCTATCCCATGGCGGTGGCCACCATCCTGGCCCGGGCCTGGGCCCGGCAGCCGGGTTTTGCCTGCTTTGCCAATGTGCACATGGTTATGGAAGCCCATGACGATCCTCGCCTGGCTGCCCAGATCCGCCAAGCCTTCCTGATAGCCCCCGATGGCCAGCCCCTGCGCTGGGCCCTTCGCCTGCGCGGCCGGCCCCTGCCCGACCGCTGCTATGGCCCCACCACCGCCGACCGCGTCTGTGCCGCCGCCGCCGCGGCCGGTTTGCCCATTGGCCTGTATGGCGGCCGGCCAGAGGTCATCGCCACCCTACAGCAGAAGCTACCCGCACGCTTTCCCGGCCTTCGCATCGCCTATGCCCACTCACCACCCTTTCGCTGCTTAAGCGCCGAAGAAGACGCTCAGATCACCCAAGATATTCAAGACAGCGGTGCCCGCATCCTGCTAGTGGGCCTGGGCTGCCCCAAGCAAGAGCGCTGGGCCGCCGCCCATGCTCAAGCCCTCAACCTGCCCATTCTAGCGGTGGGCGCCTGGTTCGATTTCGCCGCTGGTACCGTGGCCCAGGCTCCGCGCTGGATGCAGCGCTGTGGGCTGGAATGGCTGTACCGTTTTAGTCAAGAACCGCGCCGCCTGTGGCGCCGCTATGCCGTTCACAATCCACGCTTTATTGCCGGCATGCTGGCCAAGCCGCGCTCGCAGACCTCATGAGCCAGCCATGAGCACTGCGGTCCGCGTCATCCTGGCCCACTGTCGTTATCGCAGTGGTATCCCCTCGGGTGAGAACTCCGCTGTCGATCGTCAAGCTGCCTGGATGGAAGCTGCTGGCATCCCACTCATACGCTGGGAGCGCCGATCGGATGATCTCTTGGCGGCTGGGCGCTGGGCGCAGGCCCGCGCCGCCTGGGCGCTGCCCGGTAATGCCGCCCGCCGCCGTGCCCTAGTCCATGAACTGCGCCCTCTGGCCGATGGACGTACCGTTCTCCATCTGCATAACCCTTGGCCACTCTATACCTACGACCTTGCCCAGGCTGCGCAAAGCGTTGGCATACCGGTGGTGCAAACGCTCCACAATTACCGCCTGATCGCCAGCAACCAGCGCTGGGTGAGCGATGGTCGACTGCGTCGGCCCACCACCGCCGCCGAACAGGCCCATGTCAGCGCCCTGGGCGCCATGCACCACGGCCGTTTGGCAGAGTGGGCCTACCGCCGGGCCCTTTCGCGGCTATGGCGTCAAAATCAGCCCGCCACCGCCCTCACCACGCTCATTTGCCTTAGCCACTTTCAGCAGCAGCAGGTGATAGCAGCTGGCATTCCCGCCAGCCGAACAACCGTGATCCCCAATGCCATGCCCGATCCCGGCCCGCCGCCAAACCAGCGCCCAGCGGGTGAATACGCCCTGTTTGTTGGCCGCCTAGACAGCATGAAGGGTATCGATTGGCTCATGCAAGCCTGGCCTGCCTGCGGGCTGCCCCTGACCGTGGTTGGCGATGGCCCGCTAGCTGCCTGCTGTCAAGGCATCCCTGGGGTCAACTGGCTGGGCAGCCAGCCAACAGAGCATGTCCAGCGCTTGATGGCTGGGGCACGCTTGTTAGTCATGGCATCACGGTGGTACGAAGGTCACCCCCTGGTGCTGGTGGAAGCCCTCGCCCGCGGCCTGCCCTGCCTAGTGCCCGATCTGGGTGGCCTGCCCGAAGTCATTCATGGCGAGATTGGCCGCGTCTATCGCCCCGGCGATAAGGCCGATTTGGCCAGCCAGGCGCAAACCCTGTGGCACAACCCACCCCCTGCAGCAACCTGTTACGCCGCCTTCACCGCTCACTATGAGCAGGCCGCGCACCGTGCGCGCCTAGAGGAATGCTGGCGCCATGCCCTTGCGGTTGGCACCCCATGAGCGATAGACCGGCAACCGATCCCAACCTGGTCGACCCCCAATTCAGCGACCCCGCTCAGATCCCACCCACGGAGACCCCTACCCACCAAGTCGCTGCCTTACATCCACTGCCCCGCGGCCTGCGCTGGCTGCACCGCCTGCCCTCGATGGCCGTGGCCTTGGCCGACCAAGCCGTCGTCTCTGGAGCCAACTTCCTGCACATGATCGCGGCCGCCAAATGCCTAAGCATGGAAGACTTTGGGGTCTTTAGTCTGGCCTGGGCGGTGCTGCTGTTTGCAGGGAATATCCATCATGCATTGGTGTTATCGCCTTTGGCTGTCCTCTATTCGGAATATACCCCGGCAGTTGCTAGGCGATATCTCGGGCTGTTGCAACGATTCCATATTGGAATCATGCTGCTTCTCTTTCCCGCGTTATTGGCCGCATGGGTATTGCCGACTTTGGGGCCGCTGATACTGGCGACAGCCCTGGTATCACTCTTGCGGCAAGCGACGGAACACGAGCGTCGGATTGGTTATGTCCTACACGATAGTGCCCGAGCCCTCTTGGTTGACATGGTCACCTATGGCCCATTGCTTGTTACCATGTTGTGGCTGTGGTTAAATCCATTGCCACTGGACAGAGAATTGGTAATGGTGGCGGCAGCCATTCCAGCAGCATTGGGGTGGATGGTTGGTAGGCGACTTTTTGCGCATGTGCGAACATTAACATATAATTTAGATAGATCGCCACGTCATCTGAAGCAACATTGGGCATTTGGTAAGTGGGTGTTAGTGACTGTCTTGGCAATGTATGCAGGCAGTAATGCCTACCCTTTTTTAGTAGCTGGCATAATTGGCTTGAAAGAAGTGGCAATGCTAAATGCAGCCAAGGCATTAGTGGGAATAACGCATCCTATAATGGTTGGCCTTGAGGCTTATTTCCTGCCTAGGTTGCGATATGTTTATGTAACCTGCGGATTCAGAGTGGGCTTAAAGTACGGTTTAAGGATATGTATTGGGATGTTCCTGGCCTTATTGCCCATTTTGTTATCTTTTGTGATATGGCCTGAGAAGCTACTGTCACTTGTGGTGTCAGAAGAATATTCCTCAGCTGGGTGGATATTGCGATGGTTCGCGGTCCTATATATTATAGTGATGCTGAACAAAGGCCTTAGCCTTATTCTAAATGCGGCAAAAGAACCACGTGCAGCAGCCATAGGAAATATTTTAGCCACCGGGTTCACATTAGTGATTGGCGTTCTGTTAGTTTTCCA
>REDX01000186.1 GCA_007695355.1 Planctomycetota bacterium | reverse complement strand
CCGGCTACGAAATCAGCCCCGGAAAAGGTTTCGCCCAGTGGCGCGAACAGTGGTTGGCACGGGAATCATTATTCCTCGCATAGTCGAGATATTCGCTGCAGATGCTGCACCAGATTGATGACCTGGATGGAGTTGAGTCACGCCTGTGCCAAATGCTTGCGTGCGTTGCCGCCCATGGTGGCCTCCTCAGTCAGAGAGGGGGATTTATACTGCTGGCTCTAAGTCTCCATCGAGGCACTGCACTATTTTGTCTGTTTTGATGCAATCGGTCCTCCTGTTCAGCGCGCGGTCCCAGCACCACCTGGGTATCTCCCTCTGACAGGCTCGCCAGCATTTCTGTTATTGAACCACCCATAACGAAAGTTATTTTCATAAATCCCACAACCACCCTATCCACTTTTGGTGGGGAAGATCAGGTGGTCGCCGCGGTCTGCAATTCCTTCAGCCATCGTGGAAGATCACAGACCAGACTGCGTTCATCGCCGAAGGGTTTGGCGATGCGGCAGACCAGCACCCGTTGGTCGGCGTCGATGTGATCGGCCACGCGGTGTAGCCGTTTGATCATTGCTGAATTCGGATTGCTGGTCAGTTTAATCTCGATCGCCCAGGTCTTTCCTTGCCATTCAAGGACGAGGTCAAGTTCGTGGCCATCGGAAGTGCGGAAGAAAAAGGGCTCTGCCCGTGCGCCGGCGTTGTCGAGAACGCGCAGCGTCTGCTCGATGACGAAGCCTTCCCAGGACGCTCCCGCGAAGGGTTTCCGATAGAGGTCTTCTCGGTCCTGCACCTGCATGAGGCCGTGCAGCAGTCCGCTGTCGCGCCAGTAGACCTTAGGTCGTCGAACTAGTCGCTTGCGAATGTTTCCCGACCAGGGTGGTAGACGTCGGATGAGGAAGGCTCCTTCAAGGTGATCACAGTAGCGTTGTACCGTCTTGTGGTCGACTCCCAATGATTCCCCCAGCTTTGCAGCGTTAAAGGTGGATCCATGGTCGGCCCCGAGCATCGCCGCTAAGCGGCGCATCAGGCGCGGGGCCGCAGTCAGACCCCAGAGCGGCAGGTCTCGGGTGACAATTGCCTCGATGTAGTCCTGCTGCCACACGGGGTACATGGCGCTATCGCGGATGCCGCCATCGGGAAAACCGCCGTAGAGCCACAGATCGTCAAGGCGCTCATCGCTAAGTTCCGGCAGCACGAAGGGCGAGAGGTGTATCAGGCCCATGCGACCTGCCAGCGATTCCCCAACGCCCTGCATGAGGGCCGGCGCTACGGAGCCGAGCAGGAGAAAACGGCCCCGGCGATCGCGGTCGGCATCAATGGCCGCGCGCAGGCGGCGGAAAATATCCGGTGCCTCCTGGATCTCATCAAGGATGACGAGGTCATCACCCTTGACGACCACATCCCACTCGGCATCCAGTCGAGCCACATCACCATCGACCTCACAGTCGAAATACCTTCCGCCAAAGCTGCGCGCGAGCGTGGTCTTGCCACACTGTCGCGGCCCCACCAGAACGACAGCGGGATACCTACCCAGGCGCTCGTGGATGAGCTTGGTAATGTTTCTTTCGATCATATATTGCAGTATGGGAATCAAATCCCAAATTACAAGAATTGATGCGATTCACGTTATGCCGAAATTTACGTCGACGAACCAGCAGCATCGCGCAGGGTTGGCTCATCGGCGCTGATAAAACGCACCGATCGCTGCAGTTGCTCGATCACTTGCTGCACGAGGGTGGTTTTCCCTACCTGCCGTGGCCCTAGAACCACCTGCAGGTGACGCCGTGATTCGCTCAGCCGACGGGCCAACTCGGCAGCTTCAGGCCGCTGAAAGGCACTGTGTCGTTTACGAGCCATATTGAGTAATACAAGAAGCTATGGGCTGACAGCTTCGGCAGCGCTTATCCATGCATGCCAAGTCTCTTATCCGTTCTCAGCCATGCCAGAGGAGGCCCTTAGATGAATTTGATCAGGCGGTGATATTGTGACTAATTGGTAAATTATAAACAGGAGAGACGGTTAAGGTAATAATCACCGTAGGCCGTGCCGTAAGACTATCAGTAGGAGGAGAAGATTGCGCAGGGGCATGAGTGGCCACCACCACCAGCGCTGGGGGCCGCTGCCATTGGCCAGGGCATGGGTACCAGATGCTCGCCATTGTCAGAAATATCTTCATGTGCCCTTGTTAAGGAGTCGCCCGCTGCCATGCCGAAGAGAAGGAAACATCATCATGCAAACCATACCTGGGCTTCCCTTTCCCCGCACCTGGTGGGTGGTCCCTGGCCGTGTGCTGGGTGGCTGTTATCCGGGGGATACGGATCCGCATCGCGCGGAGGAAAAGCTGCGGGCGCTGTTCGCGGCGGGCATTCGTCGCATTATTTGCCTGCAGCAGGCCGATGAAGTGGGCCGCGGCGGCAAGCCCTTTGTGCCCTACCGCGACGCCTGGCAGGCCCTGGGCGCCGAACAGGGGCACACGGTGCAGTGGCAGCGCTTTCCCATCCCGGACATGGATATCCCCCAGGCCGGGCAGATGCGCGACATCCTGGACGCCATTGATGCTTCAGAGGATCCGGTGTATATTCATTGTTGGGGTGGCCATGGCCGGACCGGCACCGTGGCTGGGTGTTATGTACTGCGCCAGGGCTACCCACTGGACAAGGTATTTGTGTACTTGTGCGAGGCGCGGGCGCACGATCCCCATTTGCGATCCTACCCCTGTCCACAAACCGATGCCCAATGCGAGGTTGTGCGTTCCTGGGCCAAAGAGGAGGCTAAGGAGGTGTGCTCCATTCCAACCCGCGTGGATGGCCCCGAATTATCTCTGGTCTACCAATGGTGGCAGCCCGTGGCCCCAGAGTTGCAGCGCCCTCTGGGGGCGCTACTGGGCTTGGCCTGCGGCGATGCTTTGGGCACCACAAATGAGTTTGCCCGCCCTGGGCCCCAAGCATGGCAACCCCTGTTGGCAGGGCCGCATACGGAGATTATCGGCGGTGGGCCCTTTCGCCTTACCCCCGGCCAAGTCACCGACGACACCCACATGGCTTGCTGCTTGGCAGCCAGTTTGGAGGCGCACCACGGTGTTTTTAACGCCCAGGATGTGGCTAGCCGCTACACCGCATGGAGTCGCGCTGCCTTTGATATTGGCAGCCAGACCCGCGCCGCGCTGAGCGCGTTTGCCGAGGAAGCTGATCCTCTTGCTTGCGGCCTTGCCATTTGGCGCAGCCGAGGCCGCGATGCCGCCGGTAATGGCGCCCTCATGCGCTGCGCACCGATTGCCGTGCTGATACCAGGCGCCCAGGCCCGCCGTCAAGCCGCTATTGATGATGCCCTGATCACCCACGCCGACCCGCGCTGCTGCCTGGCTTCGGCCTGCTTTGTGGCCGCCCTCGCCGCTGGCATTCAGGGTGCCGCCCCAGAAACCATGCATGCCACCGCACAGAATGAAATCGGCCCCGCGGCGCGGCTTCTGCGCCACATTATGCTCGAGGAAGAGGGGGCTATCGCTGCCGCAGAGGCAGACATGGTTGAGGACTTACACCTGGCCACCACCGCCGACCCCGATCTCTACGGGGCCATCGATATGGCAGGTGGGGCCATGGGCTTTGTCCGAGTCGCCTTCCGCCTCGCCTTCTGGGAACTTTTACACGCCCCCAGCTATGCTGCTGGCGTCATCGACGCGGTGAACCGCGGCGGCGAC
>REDX01000277.1 GCA_007695355.1 Planctomycetota bacterium | reverse complement strand
GCCACGGCATGTTTGCCCCCTCCACCCATATGTGGGCGCGGGATGATCAGGTGCGTAAGGCGCTGAAGGCCTACGACCAGCTGCTGCGCGCTAGCGGCCCCTGGGATAAAGTACGCGAGGCCGGGCGCTATGCCCTGCATCTGCTCGATGATCTCATCGACAAGGAAGAGATGATCCTGATTCCCATGTGCCAGTCGATGTTCACTGTAGAAGAGTGGGCGGAGATTGACGCGGAATCCCTACGTGCATTGTCGAGCCGACCGTGCGCTGGCAGCCGCCGGTGGCCGCCACCCCGGGGCCGCAGGCGGCGGCCCTGCCCGCTGGTGCCGGAGTCAATCTGGGCAGCGGGGTCTTAAGTGCCGATCAGCTGATCGCGCTCTTTGCCACCCTTCCCGTGGACATCACCTTTGTTGACCATGAAGACCGGGTGCGCTTTTTTTCCGAAGGTCCGAATCGCGTCTTTGTGCGCACCCCGGTGATTATCGGCCGCCTGGTGCAGCACTGCCATCCACCCAAGAGCGTGGATACGGTGGAACGCATTCTCGATGACTTTCGTTCCGGCAGGCAGTCCCTGGCCGAGTTCTGGATCGACTTCAAGGGCCGCTTTGTCCACATCCGCTACTTCGCCATGTGCAATGGCGCCGGGGAATACATGGGCACCCTGGAAGTCACCCAGGACTGCAGCCATATCCGCGGACTCGAGGGCGAACGGCGACTGCTGGCCTATGATTGAGGGCAATACCGCGAATCGCAATCTTCATATTGCTGCGACTTGAGAGACATCTAGACTCCTTTCCATGCTGTACCCATTAGACCACCCCCGGCGCCTCGCCCTTCTGCTCACCCCCTGCTGCCTGTTTGCGGCCTTAAGCCTGGCTGGCTGCGGCGGCTCGGAGGAGATCCAGGAGCAACAGGTGACCAGCGGTAGCGAGTCCATCCGTCCCGAACAGCCAACTGCCAGAGAGGCCGCCTATGCGGGCGCCGCTGCTGGCGATGCGGCCTATGCCCCTGCTGCCAGCGGCACGGTTTCCAGGGCCGACGATCGTCCCAATTGGGTCTTGCCCGCTGGCTGGAAACTGGATCCGGCGCCGCGGCAAATGCGCCATAGCACCTATCGCGCCCCCGCTGGGGACACGGTGGTTGAGGTCGCCATCTCCCAATTCCCCGGCGATGTAGGCGGCATGGTGGCCAATGTCAATCGCTGGCGCTCGCAGGTGGGCTTGAGTCCTGTCGACGAGGCCGCCGCTGAAGCGCTGATTGAGCGCTTCGATCTCCACCCCGGATATGCCGGATATACCGTACACCTGCAAGGCGAGACCACCCATATGCTGGTGGGCAGCATTTTTAATGAGGCCGCCAATCGCACCTGGTATGTGCGCGCCACTCTGCCACCGGCGGCGGCTGCCTCCCTGCGCCCGGCCCTTTTTGCATTTACCCGCTCCTTCGGCATCAGCGACCAGTAAGGCTCTCTGCCACCCATCATTCTCAAATAACCCGCCCCGAGAAGCCCCTGACACCCAGACCTTCCCCGTAGAGCGGTGTAGGGCGTCGGCGAGCGCTAGTGTCTTACAAAGCTTGTCAGGCACCATCGCCTCCAACGAAGAGCTCCTGACCCTAGACACAGCGCCCTGGCGCGCAAAGCTATTGCCGCCCTGGCTGCCGGTGATTCGCAGCGCGCAAAGCAGTTCTTTCAGGATTCTGCACAGAGCAAACAGCTGGGGCTGGCCTAGAAGGTGGCGAGCCAGCCACCATCAACATAGATAATCTGGCCGGTGATGAAACGAGATGCATTGGATGCCAAGAAAGTTGCCGCGCCCTCGAAATCCTGGGGCTGCCCCCAACGGCCCAGGGGGGTGCGCTGTTTAACCCAGGCATCAAAGTCAGGTTTATCCAATAGGGGCTGAGTCATTCCCGTCTGGATATATCCAGGGCCAATGCCATTCACGCGAATGCCAAAGTCGGCCCAATCAACAGCAAAGGCTTTTACCAATTGGCGAATGGCGCCCTTGGTGGCGGTGTAAGGCGAAGTAGTGGGACGGGATGCTTCACTCATCAAGGAAGCGATAAGAATTAAGCTCCCCTCTTTGCCTTCGGCAATGCGCTCGCGGGCATAGCATTGGGATAGAACATATGGAGCCGTGAGGTTGACTTTAAGAATCCGGTTAAAATCATTGAGGGCAATTTGATCGGCACGGCCACGGCACTGCATACCAGCATTATTTACGAGGACATCCACACCGCCAAGACGCTCTGAAACCTGGGCATAGGCAGCTGGTAGGGATTCGTTATCTTCCAAATCAAATGGCGCTGCGATGGCCTCGCCGCCCATGTCGGCAATCTCTTTGCAAGCCTGGGTAAGCTTGGTCTCATCTCGGCCATGAATAGCCACCTTCGCACCAGAGCGAGCGAGGCCCTTGGCAATTCCTAAACCAATGCCTGTATTACCGCCAGTAATCAGGGCGGTTTTGCCAGTTAGATCAAATGCTTCCAAATTGCTCATAGTGACGGTCTTTCATGTTGGGTGCGTGAGGGTGTACTTAACTTGCAAAAGCATTCTTCCACATGGCACGATGCCGCGCGGGTTGGGGACTTGGGGAAAGCCGGTCAACGCCCCTAATTGAGGCCTATAGCGCTAGCCATAGTGGGGATCATTCACCGCTAAATCATAACGCCGCAATTCAGGCGCGTGGGCGGCCATGACCCAGAAGTAGCAACTCCTCACCCCAGGGGTGCCAACGGTGGGATGATAGCCTTCTGGCACCAGCATACAGTCTCCGGTGGAGACGGGTACTGCCTGCATCGGTTGTCCAGGTTCGGTATATCCAAGGTGAAAGGCAAACTTCGGAGCGGGGATATCAAAATAACAATAGATCTCTTCCAGATGGGCGCTGTGCTGATGTGGCGGCCAACTGGTCCACTGCCCCTCTTCACCCCAGGTGACACCACAGATCAGGCGACTGCCTGGGACTTCTTGATTCGTAGTCATAAATACCTGACGCTCATAGGGCGGCTTGCCATGAACCTGGCGGATCTCGCCGAGAGGTAACTCATCATCGTAGTGCCGGACAAAATAACTGCCGATTCCTTCATAGACAGCTCCACCCAGATAGAGGAAACTATCCTCAAGCGCCTCAACCCGAACCGTTTCGCCAGCTGGCAGGTAAAATGAATCTAATTTCGCCAATTCTTCATCGCTACCTTGATGATGCACTATTACCCGGCCGGCTATAACAGCGGCATTAAGTTCTAGGCGCTGGTCAGTGACCTCGTAGGAAGTACCAGCTGCCAGATTTAGACGAAATAGCCAAGTACTGCGCAACATGGAGCTATCGGGCGAAACCACGCAATGCCAGCCCGGCTCGGCTGAAGATGTAAATTTCCACGGATGTTGGCTGGGAAGCTGCTGCGTTGTCATAAACGGCTCCTTAGTGTTTGAGGCCAGCGGAATGAAGTAGATGGCACTGGCATGGTCTGAAAACTCTGGCGTCCATTCCAGGCTCAGCCTGGAATGTCAGGATGCCAAAAGAAGTACCATATTGTCTGCTCGACTGCAAAGTCCAGCCTTGCTAGAGCCCACCCTATGCATGATCGAAAATGAAAGGCCGAGGAAATTCATCCCGCGCATCAATCAGCACCATAACTAGAGCCAGTCCCAAAATCGGCTCAGTCGGAACGGTCATAAAACGATGGCGCGCC
>REDX01000116.1 GCA_007695355.1 Planctomycetota bacterium | reverse complement strand
TGAGAACCTTGGCCATGGGGCAACTCCTTGGGAGAGCACGGAGGGTGGGATGGTATCCCACCTGGTTTGAGCACGGAGGGTGGGACGGTGTCCCACCCCTTGGGGCAGAAGGCGGGACAGCATCCCGCCCTCCGGGCTAGGGCAAAGCCCCTGAGCGCCTGGCGCCGAGGGGTGGTGGCTGGATATAATCGCGAAGCGATGCCGCCACGATTGCGTAGGCGAAGCCGGAGCAATCGAACCCCGACAAAGCCAGCGGGGGGTTTGGGGGGCAATGCCCCCCGAAACAAAGAGCGCCTGGCGCCGAGGGGTGGTGGGCGCATACAATCGCGAAGCGATGCGCCCACTTTTGAGCCGGATCCCCCGGCGAAAAAGAACCCCGACAAAGCCAGTGGGGGGTTTGGGGGGCAACGCCCCCCGAAACAAAAGGGCCGTAGGGGCAAAGCCCCTGAGCTTAAGGACTTTCGAAGTAGGTATAACCCTGAATGCCAGCTGAATAGGCCTCCAGGATTTCCCGGCGTTCGGCGGTGGTTATGCGCTGGGCGCGCACCGCCTGTTCGGCGCGGTGGCGGACCATGGCCACCAGGTCTTTCGGATCGTATTCGACGTAGGACAGGACATCCGCCACCGAATCGCCACGTACCTCATTAGCGTAATCGATATTTCCTTCGTCATCAACACTGACGCTGACAATATTGGTGTCACCAAAAAGATTATGTAAATCCCCCAGGGTTTCCTGGTAGGCGCCGACCAGGAAGACGCCCAGCACATAATCCTGGCCCTTGCGCAGTTCGTGCACCGGCAGGGTTTTCTTAACATCGTGGAGGTCAATGAAGGTGTCGATTTTGCCGTCGCAGTCGCAGGTAATATCGGCGATGGTGGCGCGGCGGTTGGGGCGCTCATTGAGGCGATGCAGGGGCATTACCGGGAATAATTGGCCGATGGCCCAGGAATCGGGCAGCGATTGGAAGACGGAGAAATTGGCGTAATAGACATCGCAGAGGGCGTCCTGCAATTCGGCTAAGTCTTCGGGGACATAGCGCAGGCCGCTGGCTTCGCGGGCGATGGTGGTGACAATGCGCCAGAAGATGCTCTCGCCAATGGCGCGCTGGCGCAGGGTGGCATCGCCGTGCAGGAAGGCAGAGCGAATCTGATCGCGCAGGTAGACGGCGTCGTTCATGCACTCTTGAAGATTCTTTGGCCCCACCACCCGCAGCACTTCGGCAAGGTCGACGAGGGGCCGCGGGGCGTTCTCGGGAACCTCTTCGGACATGCCCTCGGCGGCATCCCAGCGGCCAGCATCGAGGACATTAAATAAGAGCACCGAGGAATAACTGACGAGGAATCGACCGCTCTCAGAGACAATGGTGGGGTGGGCAACGCCAGCCCGATCGCACTGCTCTTGAATGGTTTCCACAACGTCGGCGCAGTACTCCTTGACGTCGTAGTTGCGACTGGAGGCGAAGTTGGTTTTAGATCCATCATAGTCAACGGCTAGGCCACCGCCGATATCAAGGATGCCCATTTTCGCACCCTCGCCCAAGAGATCGATATAAACGCGCACCGCTTCGGTGACCGAGGAACGAATGCTGCCAATATTGGGAACCTGGGATCCCAGATGATAGTGCACCATTTCCAAGCAGTCGAGCATCTCCTCATTGCGCAGGACATCCACCGCGCGAATGGTTTCGGCCATGGTCATGCCGAAAACCGAGCGGTCGCCGGAGCTTTCATTCCACTTACCGGGAACCCGCGATGACAACTTCAAGCGCACACCCAGGCGCGGGCGCACGCCCATGCGCTTGGCGCGTTCGATAATCAATTCCAGTTCGCTCATCATTTCGATGACGATGAGGACTTTTACCCCCATCTTTTGTCCATAGAGGGCGAGATCGACGAATTCCGTATCCTTGTAGCCATTGCAGACGACAAAGGATTCGGGATCGTCGAGGTAGGCCAGGGCGATCAGCAATTCGGCCTTTGAACCGGCCTCAAAACCGTGGTGATAACGCTTGCCAAAGTGGGCGATTTCTTCAACCACCTGGGCTTGCTGATTCACCTTAATTGGGTAAACGCCGCGGTAGGGGGCCTGATAATTTGCCGATGCAATGGCGGCGGCAAAGCTCTCATTCAGGCGGCTAATGGTGGAGTCGAGGATATCGCGAAAGCGCAGCAGTACCGGCAAACCCATGCCCCGTTCTTTGAGGCCGGCCACCACCTCCATCAGGCTGACTTCCACGGTTCCGCTGGCATTGCGCAGGCGAACCACCGCATCGCCCTGGGGGTTGACATCGAAATGTCCGCAACCCCAGGAGTCAACCCCATAGAGCTCACGGGATTGCTGGGCGGTCCATCGTTCCAAGGCTTGGGTATTCACGCTGCCCATCTCCTTTGTGCTGCCAGAGGCGAGGGGCGGGTTGTACGCAGAAGTTGTATCTCACAAGGGAAAATGGTGTGAAGACAGGGGGAAGGAGGGTTGCTTAATGGAGCACGGCGATGGCTTCGGCGTGGATGAGGGAGCGGCCGCCGTCCCGCTGCAGGCGGCCTTTAATCAGCACCGAGCTGCCGCCGGCCAGGCCATGGCGACCGCGCAGGCTGCCGGCCAGGGGCTGGCCTTCGGCATCGCTGATTTGCACCAGGGTGGCCTCGCTGCTGGGGCCGCAGCTGGTGCAGGCGCTGCAGGCCGCAGCGTCTTCTACTGCCGTGACCAGCATGACCGCTAGGCGGCCAAGGAAGGGATCGGCCCGGCCGCCGACGCGGGCGCTAATCAGGACTTCAGCGCCGTCTTCGCTGACCGAGCTGACGCACTGGGCCTGGCCGAGGGCGCTAAGGGTATCGGCGCTGACAAAGTAGCGCTCGAGGACATCGTCGCTGCTGGGCGCGGCGGTGACTGCTGCCGTCGCCGGGCTGCTGCCGCTGGGCCCGGGCTGGGCGCTGCTGCCGCAGGCGCTGAGCAGCAGTACGGCGGCGGTGGCCAGGGCAGGAATCATCAATGGGAGGATGGGAAAGCTGAGGGTGCGCATGTGGGATCTCCAGAATACAGGAATACGGTAGAAGGGGTTTAATCGCTTGAACGCAGGGCGTTTGCCAGGGGGTGACTGAGAACGGGAATGGCCAGGGCCAGGGTGGCCAGGGGCAGCAGCAGGGCCGCCGCCGCCCCCGAGGCCAGGGCCGGGCCATCCATGCGCAGGGCCAGGGCGCCGGAACTCAAGGGCAGCTGCCAGTCGGCGATCAGGCCCAGGGCCAGGCTGAGGCCGATAAGGCAGCCGGCCAGGCTCAACACCGCCGTCTCCAGGGCCAGCAGCGCGGCCAGGCTGGGGCTGCTAAAGCCGATGGCGCGCAGGCAGGCCAATTCGCTGCGCCGGGCGGCGATGGCGGCGGCCAGGGTGCCCATGGCCCCCACCACTCCGGCCATTAGGGCGGCCAGGGCGCTGGCCAGGATGACCATGCGCAGGGGGCGATGGAGGGCGGCCAATTCGGCATAAAGTTGGGGTTCGGCAAAGGCGGCGAATTCGAGATCGGGGCGGCGCAGGCTTAAGAGGTCCAGCTGGTCCAGCAGGCCCGGGTTAGTCGCCCGCAGGCGGTAGAGAGAGGGCCCGCTGCGCTGGGAGAGGCCGAGGAGGCTGTCATGCTCCATGAAGAGTTCGCTCTCCAGCACGCTGCCGGGGGCGGCGAGAATGCCGCTCACCCGCCAGGGCTGGCCATCCAAGTGCAGCTGGCTGCCGGGGGCAAGCTCGGCGCTGCTGAGGCCGAGGGCGGCGGTGGCCTGGCGGCCCACCAGGATTTCTCCGGGCCCGGGCAGCTGACCGGCAATGAGGCGGCTGCTGCGGTGCAGGTCCCAGGTTTCCAAGTGCAGGCTGCGCAGCACTGCCTGCCGCGGTGAGCGGCCGCCCAGATCGAGGCCGGCGTGGTGCAGCACCTCCGGCAGCGGCCGTTGTCCGGCCAGTTGGGGCAGGGCGGCGAGCACCGTTGCCAATTCCGGATCCAGCAGGGAGCGCTCGGGGCTGCCCTCGGCAATGGGCGACATCAGCACCACCACCTGGGCATCGCCGCCGGCACCCAGGCCGCGGCCGAGGGCAAAGGACAGGGCCGAGGCTCCGCCGGCGATGAGGGTGAGGATGCTCGCCACCACCAACAGCTGCGCGCTGCGCCAGGGCGCGCGCAGGCTGCCGCGTAGGGCGAGGTCGAGCATGCCGTTCATACGCTTCCCCTCATGCTGCCGCTCCTGTCCGCAATTGCGCACTCAGGTCCAGGCGGGCGCAGTGCCAGCAGGGCAGGAGGGCGGCGAGGAGGGCAATCAGCAGGGCCAGCGGCGGCAGTAGTAGCAGCCGGCCATCGGCGCGCACCTGGATGCTCCAGCCCTCGCTGGCAATACCGGGCGGAAAGAGGCTGAGCACCAGGGCCACTACCGCGGCCCCGGCGAGGGCGCCAAGGAAGGCCAACATCATACCTTCGCTGATGACCAGCAGGCAGCGGCTGTGCAGGCCAAAGCCGATGGCGGCGAGGATGGCCATGGCGCGGCGCCGGGCCAAGAGGCCCAGCAGCAGGGCATTGGCCACCAGCGCCCCCACCGCCAGGGCGCTAGCCAGGGCCAGCAGGCGGGTGGCCTCGGCCAGGGTTACCAGATCGCGGGCGGCGGCGAGCATGGCGGCGCGCTCGCTGCGGCTGCTGCTGGCAAAGCCGGCGGCGGCCACCCGCTCATCGATGGCCCTGGCCACCCGCTGCAAATCCGCCCCCGGTTGCAGGCTGACTTGGAAGGAGGTCACCTGCTGCCGGTGCTGGGCCTCGCCATGGGCGGCGAGCTGACTCAGGTGAACCCGCAGTTGCTCGCCATCGGCGGGGTGGGGGCCATCGGTGATCGCCAGCACCTGCAGATCCAGTCCCGCCACCTCAATTTTCTCGCCCAGTTGCCAGCCCCGGCGCCGGGCCAAGCTGCTGCCCACCGCCGCGCCATCGGGCTGCTGCCGCCAGGCCGCCAGATCGCCGTGGCTGGCGCGCAGGCCGGCGCCGGGGTCCTCGGGCGGCACGCCGCGCAGCACCACCACATCCAGGGCGGTGCCGCAGTGGCTGGGCAAGAGGCGCAGGGGGCGCACCCCGTCCACCTCCGGTACCTCGGCGATGAGCGGCGCTAGCTCGGCCGGTAGCCAGGAACTTAGGGGGCAGTGGCGATGCGCCTGCATCACCAAGAGCTGCTGGCTGCCACCGCTCAAGGCCCGGGATAGGGCACCGTCCAGGGCCAACACGCCGCCGACCAGGGCCATGCCGGCGGCCACCGCAATGATGGTGCAGCAGCTGCGCAGGGGATTGCCCCAGGCCTGGCGCCAGGCCAGATGCAGGAGTTGCCACAGTCTCATGGCGCAGACCCCGCCGCCGTCGTCATCGCCAGTACTTCCAGCTGACCATGACGTAGGACATAGCAGATGTCCGCCCACGCCGCCGCCGTGGCATCGTGGGTGACCATCAGCACGCTGCGGCCCTGGTCATCCACCATGCGCCGCAGGAGTTTCAGAATCTGGGCGCCGCTTTCGGCATCGAGATCGCCGGTGGGCTCGTCGGCGACAATCAAGGGCGCCCCGCCGACCAGGGCCCGGGCAATGGCCACCCGCTGCTCTTGGCCGCCGGAAAGCTGCCGGGGCAGGTGCTGGCTGCGATCGGCCAGGCCCACCCAATCCAGGGCCTCCAGGGCGCGTTGTCGCCGCTGGCGGGCGTTCAGCGATCCCAGCAGCAGGGGTAGCTCCACATTCTCAACCGCGCTGAGGACGGGCAGGAGGTGGTGCTGCTGAAAAATGCAGCCCACCTGGCTGGCCCGCCAACGGGTGAGCTGGCGCGCGGAGAGACCCATGAGATCTTGGCCGCAGACCTGTAGGCTGCCGCTATCCGGGCGGTCGATGCCGGCCAGGCAGTGCATGAGGGTGGTCTTACCGCTACCCGATGGCCCCATCAGCGCCGTAAAGCTGACGCTGGGGAGATCGAGATCGAGATCGTGGAAGGGGGTAATGCGTTCGGGACCGCGGCGGAAGGAGCGGCGCAGGCCCCGGGCCACCACTAGGCTAGGACGGTTCATGGTGCCGCCTCCATGCCGGACTCGATCACCATCGGGCGCCAGCGCCGGGCGGCGCTGGGGCGCTGCTGCTGATCCGCGAGCACCAAATCACCGGAGCGCAAGCCGCTTACCAGCCGCCATTCTGGCGCCGGCGCCGCTGCCAAAACCCGCACCATGGCCTGCTGGGGCTGCCCCGCCGTATCCACCAGCCATAGCAGCTGGGCCTGATCGGCATCGTTCAGCAAAGCGGCGGGCAGGGCCACCGCCTGCGGCACCGCGGCATCCACCGGCAGCACCCGATACACCGCCACCGCCGGGCTGGGCAGCCACTGCTGCCGGGTGAGCAGCACAAAAAAGGCGGCGAGCAGGACCAGGGCCAGCAGCAGGGCCCGGGCGGCCAAGGGGGCACCGCCCTGCGGGCATACAGAAAAAGGCATAACCATTACTCCAAGGGATTGTGGCCGGCGGCGACGTGCCGCGGCCGAAAAACCCGGGAGTAAACTAAATCAGGAGTTGATGCGGCGGCCGGGGCGGCGGCCCGCGGGCCGCTGATGGCGCCAGGCCCGGCAAAGGCCGGGCTGGGCCAGCCCAGATCGCCAGCCTTGGCGCTCCTGGCCCCACATCCCCAAGGGCAACATCATCGTGGCCCAGCGGCGGCAGGGGCTCGGGCAAGAGCTCGGGACAGCTGGGATCGCAGGCGAGATCCTGGCCCCCGGCGCGCAGCTGCGCATCAGCCTCCAGCGCACAGGGACAGCCGGCGCAGCCAGCATTCTGGGGCGCCGCAGCCAAGGCCACGCCCAGGCCCGAGCAGGGCCCATGGCCACACCACAGACCCAGCAGCAGCACAGGAAGTAAGGCTAGCACGCGCAGCATATCGGGAAGTCTACCCGACAATGCCCCAGGGTGAAGCGAGTATTGCCGCCCGCTGGCGCCGCCGATTTCGGCAAAGGGATTAGGACAGCACCAAGCGGCCGTTCTTCTTGGCGAGAACCCGGCACTCCTTGTTGAGTCGGGGCCCTAAATGGCGCTTGGCGATCTCCAGGTCGTGGTGGGTTTGCAGGCGCAGCCACCAGCCCTCGCTGAGGCCAAAATAGCGGCATAGGCGCAGGTCGGTATCAGCGGTGATGGAGCGCTTGCCCAGGCAGATCTGATTGATCCGTGCCAGGGGCAGGCCGGTTTCGGCAGCTAGGCGGGTCTGGGTGAGGCCGAGGGGCTTGAGGAATTCCTCGACCAGCATTTCGCCAGGATGGACAGCGGGCAGCAGGGTGGTAGTCATGGTGGTTCCCCCTTAATGGTAGTCGACGATTTCCACGTCATGGGCGCTATCATGTTTCCAAATAAAACACAGCCGCCATTGGCTATTAATCCGAATGCTGTGCTGGCCTTTGCGCTCCCCCTTGAGGACTTCCAGGCGGTTCCCAGGGGGAACCCTCAAGTCGTTTAAGGCGGTGGAAACAGCCAGCTGGGCGAGTTTACGACGTGCCACCCGGCACAGATCCTCGGACCAGCGTCGAGCCCGTTGCCCTTGATACAGGCGTTCGGTCTCCTTGCACGCGAAGCCAGCGATCATGAATATCAATATATCATCTAACGATATATCGTCAAGCGATATTAGAAACAAAATAGGCAATTTAGCCGCAAGATGCGCGGATGGCACCGCGATTGCCACGGGCGACTATGGACGAAAGCAGGTCGGCGTAAAAAGCCATGTGCCATTCGTTCGTCGCACGCCGGTTCCCGCGTTCACGTGCTTCCCCTGGCCCCCGGCTGTTTTCCGCGCCGGTTGTTGGGTTTCGCCCGGGCCGCCCCTGCCGCGGGTGGGCGTGGCAAAGCCGGTGAGGGGGGCTAGGGTGGCGGCTGTGGTGAATGGAGGAGCCTGCCGTGCCGCGACGATTGCCCGCTGAATGGGAGCCCTGTGATGGGGTGATGATGGCTTGGCCCCATGCCGAGACCGATTGGGCGCCGGTGCTGGACGCGGCTCAGGCCTGTGCGGCAGCCATTGCGGCGGCGATTTCGCCGGTGGCGCGGGTGCTGATGCTCAGCCCGCAGCCTGAGGACACCCGGGTGGCCCTATTGGCGGTGGGGGCGGATCCGGCGGCCCTGATTATCGCCGCGGGCGAGGTGGGCGATACCTGGTGCCGGGATTACGGCCCGCTGACGGTCTATGAGGATGGTCGCCCCATTCTTCTCGACTGCGGTTTTAACGGTTGGGGCCTGAAATTCCCCGCCGCCTTGGATAATACCGCCACCCGCCGCCTAGCTGCGGCGGGCTATTTTGCGCCCATCCCCCTGCGCAGCCTGGGGCTGATTCTGGAGGGGGGTTCCATTGAGAGCGATGGCGCTGGGACCATCCTCTCTACCGCCGCCTGTCTGCTGGAGGCCAATCGTAATCCTAGTCTGAGTCCGGCCCAGATTGAGCACGCGGTGCTGGATCTCTTTGGTGCCTCCCGCCTGCAGCTCCTGCAGCATGGCCATTTGGCCGGCGATGATACGGATGCCCACATCGATACCCTGGCCCGCCTCTGCCCCGCTGACAGCATCTGTTACCAGTCCTGCAGCGATGCCGACGATGAGCACTTTCAGAGCTTTGCCGCCATGGCAGAGGAACTCGCCCAGTTGCGCACTGCCGACGACGCACCCTACCGCCTGCTGCCCCTGCCTTGGCCGGGGGCCTTTTATGCCGCCGATGGCCATCGCCTGCCCGCCACCTATGCCAATTTTTTGGTGATTAATGGTCGGGTGCTGGTGCCCAGCTATGGGGTGGCCAGCGATGCCGAAGCCTGCGCGGTGCTGGCCCAGGCCTTTCCCGAGCATCAGATCATCGCCATCGATTGCCGGGTGCTGATCGAACAGCACGGTTCCCTGCACTGCATGACCATGCAATTGCCCCTGGGCACCCTGCCCGCTCCCACCGTGGCCACCGAGGAATCCGCATGAGCCGTACCCTATCTGCCGCCATTATTCAGCAGGCCTGGAGCGGTGATGCCGCATCCATGTTTGCCGCCACTCAGGCCGCCATTCGCGCCGCCGCGGCCCAAGGGGCGCGCCTCGTCTTATTGCAGGAGTTGCATCGCGGCCCCTATTTCTGCCAGGTGCAGGATCCCCAGTTACACGATTTGGCGGAGCCCATCCCCGGCCCCAGCACCACCGCCCTGGGCGCCCTGGCGGCAGAGCTGGGGGTGGTGATCGTGGCCAGTCTGTTTGAGGCCCGCGGCCCCGGCATTAGTGCCAATACTGCCGCCGTCCTTGATGCCGATGGCCGCCTGGCGGGCATCTATCGCAAAATGCACATTCCCCAGGATCCGGGTTTCGAAGAGAAATTCTACTTCACCCCCGGCGACCTCGGCTTTCAGCCCATCGACACCGCCGTCGGCCGCCTGGGAGTGCTGGTGTGCTGGGATCAGTGGTACCCCGAGGCCGCCCGTCTCATGGCCCTGGCCGGCGCCGAGATCCTCTGTTATCCCACTGCCATCGGCTGGAATCCCGATGACGACGCCGACGAAAAGGCCCGCCAATTAGAGGCCTGGGTCACCGTCCAGCGCGGCCATGCCGTGGCCAATGGTTTGAGCGTCCTGGTGGCTAACCGCGTCGGCCACGAGGCCGATCCCAGCGCGCGCAGCCCCGGCATTGCCTTCTGGGGCAATTCCTTCGCCTGCGGGCCCCAGGGCGAATTTTTGGCCCGCGCCGATCAGCAGGGCGAAACCACCCTCATGGTCACCCTCGACCTCAGCCGCAATGCCGAGGTCCGCCGCATCTGGCCCTTCTTCCGCGACCGCCGCATCGATGCCTACGGGGACTTACTCCAGCGCTGGCAGGGTGGTCGACTTCTTAAACGCACTCCTTAAGGAAGCGCGAGGTCTTCGGCGAGGTCGAGGATAATATTCCAGCTATGCTCGCCACTGCGGCGGGGGCTATAGCATTCGAGCTCGAGGTATTGGCGGGCTGGTTCGTTGCTGTCGTTGAAGTAGAAGCTGCCGTCGTAAGGGTGCTTACTTAAGTCGGGGTGGGGGTATGGCCAGCGCAGGCGGAGATTGCCTTGGGGGCCGAGGTGAGCCATCCAGCCCCCTTGGCTGCGTAGGTCAAACTTGCGGTGGGTGGCGGCATGGCGACTGGTGTGTAGCCCGTCGTCGCCTACTGCCGTGAGTACCGTTGCCAGTTTATCCCCATCTACATGGGGGCTGGTAACCTGCTTATCCAAGGCTTGGGCTGGATCTAGGGGGGCGAGCACGTGTCCCGCACCGGGTACTTGCACCACCGGCCAGATGGCGCGTTCTACGCTACCGTCCATGCTGATGTGGATGTGCAGTCGCTGTTCTTGGTCGAGTTTGAAGAGCATGCTGACTTCGACATCCAGGGCTTCGCTGCGCTGGGTTTGCAGGCGGATGCCCTCGTTGAGACGGGTGACGATGGTCGCTCCACCATCGAGGGCGGCGTCCGGCGGCCAGCCGGTCCAGGGGTGGGGCCAGACCTTAAAGCCTCCATAGTTGCGCCAGATCCGCTTGCCCTCCTTGTCGACCGCCGGCGGCATATCGGCTGGGCGGGGGAAAAAATCCGGGGAGAGCCACAGGCGATTGCCCTCGCCGGCGGCGGCAACGCCGCGCGGACCAAAGGCCACCAGGCGCCCGATTTCTGGCACCAGCACCGCTTCCACCTGTTCATCGGCGAGGACCAGGGCCGGCCAGCCGAGGAAGTCCTGCTCGCGGACTTCGGCTATTGCCGCCGGGGCGACGGCGTAGAGGAGGCAGATGAGGGCGCCGAGGAGGGCGCTGGTGATGCGGAGTTGGCTATGCATAGGCCCTAGGATGCTGGGCCTAAGCGCCATGTCAGCCGCTGTTGGGCGAATGCTTTTGGAGTGCAACTCACGCCGACGCGACTGCCTGGCGAGGCCTGCCCTACGTGGCTGCCGGGGTCTCAGCGGGTTTAGCGCATCTCCACCGCCGGGGCTTTCATGCCCGGCAGCCAGACAATGCGCTCGGGGCTGATCGGGTCACCGCGCAGGAAGGCGACGGTGTTTTCGGCCGAGCCCATTTCCATGGCGTAGCGGCCGTCGTGGCTGCAGGAGCCCTGGTGGCAGCAGAGGATGACATTGGGCAATTGGGCGAGGGGGCCGCGGTAGGGCTCTTTACGGTAGACATCCAGGGCGGCGCCGCCGAGGTGGCCGTCGACCAGGGCCTGGTGCAGCGCCTGCTCATCCAAGACTTCGCCGCGGCAGGTATTGAGCAGGTAGGCGCCCTCGGGCAGCAGGCGCAGCTGGGCCGCGCCAAGGATGTTTTCGGTGCGCGCGGTCAGCGGCAGGTGGACGGTGAGGGCGCAGGATTCCCGCAGCAGAGTGTCGAGATCCACATAGCGCACGCCATGGGCCGCGGCCCAGGCAGCATCTTCCACGATATCGTGGGCGATCACCTGCATGCGAAAGGCGCGGGCAATTTCGGCCACCTGGCGGCCAATGCGGCCGCAGCCGAGGATGCCGAGGGTTTTGCCGGTAAAGAGGGTGCCGGTAAGGCGGTTCCACTCGCCCCGGCGCATGCCTTCATGGGCTTCAATAAAGCGCCGGCCAAGGCAGATGAGCAGGCCGAAGACCTGTTCAACCACGCTGCGGGCCGGGGCATCGGGGGTATAGGTGACGGCAATGCCATTGACTTGGCAGAAGGCCACGTCCAGGCCATCCAGGCCCACGCCCACCCGCGCCACATGCTTGAGGCGGGGCAGGCCGGCGGCCAGGACCTCCGCCGGCAGGGGCTCGGTGCCGGCAATGAGCACATCCACATCACCCAGTAGGGCGGCGGTCTCGGCGCTGGTATGCTTGCGCTGGTGGGGGGAGAGGCGCACCTCAAAGCCAGCGTCCTCTAGCAGGCGGACCGGGTCTGGGCTGGAGAGGCCATAGGGATAACTGGTGACTTGGGCGATCAGCGACATGGGCCGGCATGGTGGAGGAAGTGCCGCTGATACAAGGGGACAGCTCTCAAGGCGCATCTAAAGCATCCCCTAAACATCCAGGAATCCATAGGTGCGTATACAAGGCCAGAATCTCCCGCCACGGGCGGCAACGTATCCTAGGTTGCCTTTGAGCGCTAAGCTCTACCCTCCGCGACCGCTGTCTTTTGCTTGCCTCGGGAATCTGAGGCTGTCAGCGGGCAGTTTGCCGGGTATACCTGAGGCCCCTGTCCATTGCCGCTGCTCGCTTACCAACAGGTAACGGCGAGCTTTCGTAGGAGCGGAAGTACCATGGAGATTCCTAATGGATATGATTCCCACCATGACTCGTAGCTCCACCAGTGTCGAGGCCGGCGCCGGTGGACTGAGCCCGCGCATGCCGCGCTCTCACTCCAGTATGCCCGACATCGCTAACCAAGCGCGCAGTTCCCTCACCGGGACCCTCGACCTTGTCGGTATGTCGGATATTGAAGTGCCGGTGCGTCTCCCCGGCGGTATGGTGTCTCCGGCGCGGGCCAGCGCCTATGTCTCCCTGGACGATCCTGACGCTAAGGGCATTCACATGTCCCGGCTCTTCCTCGCCCTGCAGGACTGCCTCATGGGCGCCGAACTCAGCCCGGCCTTGCTGCGCACCATGCTTGAGCGCTTTATCGACTCCCACCGTGATTTGTCCCAGCGGGCGCGGGTAGAGATTCATTACGACCTGCTCCTCCAGCGGCCGGCCCTGGTCAGCGATAATTGGGGTTGGCGCAGCTATCCTGCCACCATGATTGGCGAATTGGGCCCCGAAGGCTTCCGCTGTGAAATTGGAGTTCGGATTACCTATTCCAGTACCTGCCCCTGTTCCGCTGCCCTGGCTCGGCAACTGATCCAGGAGCGCTTTGACCGCGATTTCGTCGGTCGTTCAGAGGTACGCTTCGAGGAGTTCCGCGACTGGCTGGGTCGTGAAGATGCGATTTGTGCCACCCCCCACTCCCAGCGTTCCCACGCCGACGTGGAAGTACAGTTAGAGCCGAGCATGCCAGCCTTTAACCATGAGCAGTTGATTAATCTGGTAGAGATGGCTGTGCAAACCCCGGTGCAGGCCGCGGTAAAGCGTGAGGACGAGCAGGAATTTGCCCGTCTCAATGGCGAAAATCTGATGTTTTGTGAGGATGCTGGCCGTCGCCTGACGGCGGCCTTGGGCCATCATCCAGCGATTCTTGATTACCGGGTCCGTGCCTCCCACCGCGAAAGTCTGCATCCCCACGATGCGGTGAGTGTCGCCGTAAAGGGCCTCGACGGGGGCTTTCGCATCTAAATCCTGCGCCTCAGTCAAGGCTCGCTGGTCGACAACGAGTTTTTGAGCAGGGTGCGCAGGAGTATCCTTTGGCAGTCCATCTGTGCTCTTGGGCGGGCCTGAATGCCTGCTAGGATATTATCATGGATACCATCCCGGTCCCGTCCTCGCCGCAGGCTACAACCGTCGTCCGGCCCGCCAGCCTTGGCGATGTGCCGGGCTTGTGTGCTTTGATCAACGATTTTGCTCGGCGCCAATTCATGCTCTCCCGCACCGCCGGAGAACTCTACGAAACCATCCGCGACTTTGTCGTCATAGACGATGGCCATGGCGGCATTGCGGGTTGTGCTGCGGTACACATTGTCAGCGCCCAAATTGCTGAGCTGAAGAGCTTGGCCGTGGCCGACGCTGGCCAAGGCCACGGGTATGGTCGTCTGCTGGTTGAGGCAAGCCTGCGTGAAGCCAGTATTCTTGGGCTAAGTCGCCTATTCTGCCTAACCTATCAGGTAGAATTCTTTACCCGCCTTGGCTTTGTGCGCGTGGACCGGGCGCGGCTTCCGGAAAAGGTGTGGGGAGAATGCGTCCGCTGCAATAAATTCCTGAATTGTGATGAAGTGGCGATGTGGCGCAGTTGCGATTAACGCATTGCGGCAAAAGCTGTCGGCCCTCCGGTTGCTCCTCGCTCTGTTGGGCACACCGCCGAGGCGAGTTGGGGCTGGTCCTTGCCTGGGCTCCGTGATTCAGACGCTGTGTCAGCGCTTCCGGTGACGGGTCATCGTTGTTCGGGAGTTTTTGTGCCCCTCGGGCTTCATTATTCGTTGAGGATCTGCTATGCCGCCCCGCCCCCGCCGTCGTCCCGCCCCGCAGCCAGAGTCCGATGACGTTAACTTCGAGGAAGACCTTGATGGCACCGTAGATCTCTCGCAGTTCCAAAGTGATGATGATGCGGTGGACTTTGAGGCCGAAGCATTCGCCTCTGCGGGTGATGATGATGTCGATTTCGAATCCTTTGCCGATGATCAGGGTGCAGACTTTAGCGATGAGGACTTTGAGGAAGCGGCGCCGGCTTCCCGTCGTTCTTCCGCTCGTTCTTCCGCCCGTTCTTCTAGCCGCGGCCGCAGCGCTCGTTCAGAGCGCTTAGCTGGGGCCAGCGAACGGAAGAAGGCTGCTAAAAGCCAACGCAAGCAGGTGCGCCAGGACTTGACGCCAGAGGAAATAGAAGCCCGTCGCCAAGCCCGTCGCAGTGGCCTATTGCTGACGCTTCTGATGATCGCCATTCTTGGGGCTGGATTTGGATTCTACCATTTCTTCTTGCGCACGCCGCCCCTGGTCAACGAGGCCTTGGCCCATTTGCGTCAGGCGCAATCTCAGCAACAAACCTTAAATCTTTTGATAAATACGGGCGATGACCGGGCGGCCGAGGCATTGATCGAAGAAGTCGTGGCTCAGCATTTGGCCATCGAGATGTTTGGTTTCGCCAGCTCCCCAAATCCTGATCCCAATAACCCAAATCTCGTGCGCGCCGATTTGGCGCAAAATGCCTTTCAGCTCAAGGAAGCCTTTGAGCGACGCCTGCCAGACATTCAGCGAATTCGGGAAAACCGTTTAGCCCGCTTTCATCACGATCAGCTGCTGGCCCGCCTGAGCAACCTCGGCCCCGATCGCGAGCCGGATCTTGCCGCCCTGCGCGCCGCCGTTGATGCCTTTATGGACAACCCGGCCTATCCCGAATCGGGTCCCAATCTCACCCTTGCTGCCCGCTATCGAACCCAATTTGTTTTGCCAGTACGCAACCGTGCCATTGAAATCGAGCGCGAACGGGCCCGCCGTATTTCCGCCGGCACCACCGATGTGGTGGCCTCGGCAAATCAGGAAACTGATCTCCTGATGCGCGAGGGCTCCTATGGGGCTGCCCTGCAACTTGTTGACGATCTAGCTCGTCGCCATCCTCAGGCCAATCTTCGCCCGGTGCGCGAAAAGGTACTCACCAGCGCCCGCGCCGCTTGGGAATCGGATCGCAATCGTGCGACCAATGAAATTCGTATCGCCAACGATCCTGGCTCATCGGCCTCGGATCGCGAGGCTGCCCGGGAGCGTGCTCGGAGCATTTTACACCGAGTGGTTTCCCGCTTCGGTGAAGGGGTAGCCGGGATTGATCCCTTCGTTCAAGAGGCGCGGCGCATGCAGCAGGAATTTGGGCTTTAGCCCCGCTCCATGTCTCAGCTACTACCGCGTGATATTTCCGCTGGCCAAACCCCAGTCGATCACCTTACCGGCGCTTGGCACGGCCAGCAGGCAGCCGCGGCCGAAGCCCTAGCCAAAGCTGCCAGCCGTCGTAGCGATCTCATCGCCCTGCTCCGCTTTGGTGTTTTGGTGGCCCTCATACTCTCCATTGCAGCCGTCGCTGGCAGCCCCGGAGCTGGGCCCATCCTTGCAGTAGCGGCTTTTGCCGGCTGCTGGTTGCTCAGCGGATTATGGCATGGGGCAGTGAGTCAGGCCCGTGATGCGGCCCGCCGTCTGCAAAATTACCATCAGCATGGTATCGGCCGTTGCGAAGGCCCCTGGCCTGGCCCCTTGGATCAGCGGGTGGCCCCCGCCAGCGCCGCTTCCGATCATTCCTATGCTCACGATTTGGATGTAGTTGGATCTGGCGGCCTGCTGGAGCGCCTTGATACCTGCGCCACCGCCGTTGGTCGTCAGTACCTCCGCCAATTATTGCTGGATGCCGATGGTGATTGGAGTCCAGCGCGTCGGGAAACGGTGCGCGCCCTCAGCACCCTGCACCATTGGCGGGCCCAATTGCCGATGGCGGCCAGTCCGCGGGTTCGCGGCTCGAGGGTGGATATTCCCCAGGCCATCGCCTGGGCCCAGGCCCAGGTGGCCAGCGCAGAACCACCGGCAGTGTGGCCAGGCTTTGCCGTCCTGCTCTTAAGCGCCGTTTTCATTGCTCTGATTTGGCTGGCCGGGGCCCAGATTGGCATTGCCCCAGCGGTGGCGGTGGCGGTTATCACCATTGCCATTGGCCATCGTTTGAGCGCTCACGCTCTTCATGCAGCGCAGTTGGCCAGCATTGATGCCGATCACGAATGGGATGCCCTTACTGGCCTGCGTCAAGGCATGGCCCATATTAGCAAATTGGCCGAGCAGGGTTCGGATTTGCCGCCCAGCCTGGTCGCCGCCCTCGCCACCGCCGAAGAGGGGGATCGCGGCCTTGCCGAGGGTGAGCGCATTTTCAGTGCCCTCGCCCGTCGCGCCAATCCCCTCTGGACTTTTGGCCCCGGCGCCCTGTTTTGCTCAGGCTTCCATCTCGCCCGCCGCGCCCGCCGCTGGGCCCAGGTCCACGGCCAGGATATGGGCCGCTGGCAAGAACTCTTGGGGCGCATCGATGCCGACGCCAGTCTCGCCACCTGGGCTGCCGAACAGTCCGGCAGTTGGCCCGAGATCTTGGATGCCCAGCAGGATCCCCAGATCCCGCTCTTTGCTGCCAAGGATATGGTCCATCCGCTGCTGCCGCAGGCGCAGGCGGTGGGCAATGACTGCTGCCTTATGGCCGGCCAGGCGCTGGTCCTTACCGGCGCCAATGCCTCGGGCAAAAGCACCTGGCTGCGCACCATTGGCCTGAATCTGCTGCTTGCCCGTGCTGGTACCACCGTCACCGCGCGCGGCGGTTGTCGCCTGCAACCAATGCGTCTGGCCACGGTGATGCGGGTCCACGACGATCTTGCCGCCGGTCGCTCGCGCTTCCAGGCCGAAGTCGCCCGCCTTGCCCAGGCCCTCGGCAGTGCCAGTGGCGGAATCCTGCCCAGCCTGCTTATTTTTGATGAAATTCTCGGCGGTACCAATTCTGCCGAACGCCACGCTGGAACCCAAGCGATTATTGCCGAGCGTCTCCGCAGCCAGGCCCCCGGCCTACTACTGGTAGCCACCCACGACCTCGCCCTGGCCCAGCTTGCCGAAGCATTTCCGCAGGCGGTTCAGCTCGCCCATTTCGCCGACGATGCCGACGCCGACAGCCAAGATTTGGCGTTTGATTACGTATTGCGTCCCGGAGTGATCCAAAGCACTAACGCCCTTCGCGTTATGCGCGCTGCAGGTTTGAAAGTATAGCCAGAGGGGATTCGCTGCTGCGACTAGAATCCACTGAGCACGGAGGTGATTGAGTAGATTATTGGGTCAGCGATGTGCGATCTTTGTGCAGTTATTGCTTGG
>REDX01000047.1 GCA_007695355.1 Planctomycetota bacterium | reverse complement strand
CAGTAACCGCCGTATACGATGAGTACGTACGGTGGTGTGGGAGGACGGCCCCCGCAAGGGGGCGCCCTACCCGATGCCCTTTTCCCAAAGAAAGGAAAACTCTTATGACCGCAACCCAAGCGGACATCCCCCAAACCCTTGCGCCCCATCTCTCCCACTTGGTGGTGGATCAGGGCCGCATTTATTGCAATCACGGCAATGGCCTCTTGGCCCCCGTGGTTGATTCTACTGAAGTCCCCGTTGCCGACCGCAATCATATCCCGCGTCCTGATCTGGATGGGGTACTGGCCGAAGCTCTTTCGCGCAATCTGCGCCTGCTCTTGGTGGGCGATGCCGGCTGTGGCAAGTCCTCGGGGGTGGTGCAGTTCGCGGCTCGTCTGGGCTGGCCGCTGCGGCGCGTCAATCTCAATGGCGAAACCGGGGTCTCTGAGTTCGTTGGCCAGTGGGTGGTGCGTGGCCCCGGCGCTTAGCCTCGGCGGCAACCGTGCAGCGATGGAAGCCGACGTGGCTTTGCCCGACCAGCGCGAGGGTTGGATGGTCATGGCAGGGCTTCCAGTGCCGGCTGCAGGCTGCGAGCCCGATAGCGATCCGCCAAGCTGGCCAGCAGTCGAGGATGGTCCGGGCCGGATCGGGGTCATGGGGATGTCCCCGCTTGATGTGCTCGCCTCATCACAAGGTTCGGTGGGGTTAGGGCGCTTGTTACTCTACGCCATTGGCGTACGATCCTGTCATTCACTGTGAGTGGGATCATGAGAAAAGCGAGTCCAGCCATGAGTGACGACATGCCCGAACTGACCGAGAACGACTTCGCCCGCATGATCACCCGCGCCCAGCGGCAGCGCCTGCTCGCCGGGACCTGGCAATCCGGCGACCTGGTCGCCTTGCGGCGATTCCTGGGCCTGACCCAGGAGCAGTTCGCCATCCGTATCGGCATCAGCGTCGACACATTGCAGAACTGGGAACAGGACCGCTGGCAGCCCGATAGCCCCGCCCTGCTACGCCTTTTGGCCCGCCATCCCCGGCTGATCCTTCAGGATCTCGCAGGAGTGGCGTGATCGATGAATCCCCAGCCCTTGGGCCCGCCCCATGTACAAACCAGGAGACCCGGCGGGGAACAATAGAGTGATAACGCCAACGGCCTGTGGCCGTGGGATGCCTCCAACAGGTCGTCATAGCTATGTTTATCTCGTAAACGATTGACAATAAATACTTTATGAGTTCCATGAAAATGCACAAGAATCTGCACATTGAGACTCAGCGCACAGGTTTCGACGCAGGATGTGGAACCCTGTCAGATGCTGCCACCGGGAGTGATGGCTCTGAGTGCTTGCCGCATGATGCGGACGATGGCATCGGCGTCGAGCCCCGCTGACTCGGTGCCAGAAAAGCCGCGAAGGACATCGGTCGGACCGATTTGCTCGGCATCGAGGTATAGCTTCCTCAGATCCTCCAAGGCGTCGCCGATCCACTTCCCCCAGGTCTGATTCTCGCTGCCGAGGTCGGCGAGGACGCCACACCATTCCTGCCAGACCGAACTGAAGGCCCATAGAACCAGGAACAGGTCTGCCTGGTCCTTGATGTGCTTGCCGCCGTGCTGCCGGTACGGGCGAATGCGCGCTTTCTGCACCACATAGCAAGCAGGATGTGGAAGCAGGATGCGACCAACGCCAGGCACGTTGCAGGGGCAGGGCCGCGCTCGGAGAAGGTCGATAAAGCGTACTCGCTCCGCGATCAGATCACGCTGGGGTCGTGCCGGGGCACCGTCTTCACCGCGGCCTCTCAGGGGTGCGATGAACTCGATATAGCGTTCCCCTCGCCTGCCGGCTCTGGCTGGGCCGATCGAGAAGGTTTGCTTGCCCGGGTGGCGATCGAAACCCGGCCCTTCGTGGGTGGTAAATCCATTCGCTTCGAGGTGTTGGCGCATGGTGGTGCCACCGCGGACCGCGACCCGGGATTCAACGGCAAGATCCACATCCATAGTGCCGCAGGGGCTCAGGCCCATGTCTTCGTATCCCGGAAGCCAGCGATAGCAAAACGGCGCCAAGCCACCGATCAGCACAAGATCATCGTGATAGTCGCCCAGGGCGGCGATGCCGGCGCGGATGAGCTCGGCAAGTCGTTGGTCATCGAAACCGTCCATTACGCGCGCAGCTCAGGGATCAGGGTTTCGAAGATGTGCCAGGCCTGTTCCCGCCCGCGGTTGGCATCGGTAGAGACATCCAGGGCCGCTTGCAGCGCATCCACCGTGGGTACCCCCGCCTGTGCGGCAACGCTTCCGCCGAAGGTCGAGCGTTCATTACCCAACGGAGTCACCCACAGCGTGGCGTCTTTCGGGTCGACGACCTGCAGCGACCAGCGGTCGAGGGCCTGCTCCAAGGACAGGGCCGTGGTGATGGAGGCGACCTTGTTGCCGACCACATGGTCGAGCTTCAGGGCTTCAACCGCGCTCCATCCACTCAGTGCCCAGCGCACGAGCGTATCCTCACCCATGCTGGCCTCGAGTGCTTTGGCAATAGTTTCTGGGCTAGCCCCTGGTTGTCGCAGCGAACCGAGGAGCCCACGCACGGGTGCCCGTGGTGGAGGATCCAGGGTGATCGTGGTCAGCCAGGCCTCAAGGAGTTCACGCGGGGCGATAATATGAAGATCGCCCGAATGGCTCAGCCAGCCACGGGCGCGCAGGGCGGAGACGGTCTTGTGGACCGCCGAATACGCGACGCCAGATCGCTCGGCCAAGTCGGTAATGGACCGCAGGGGTCCCTTGGGACCAGACCAGGATCGATCATCGGCATCCTGGAGCAGCATCATCTTCACCAGCCAAGACCTCGCATCGCTGAACACGAAGGCCTCGCGTCGTTCGCCTGTGCTTTTTGCAGAGGCTGAGCCGCCGTTCCTTCTGCTTCTGGTATCCGGGCGCACGTGAACTTCGCGGGCCCCGGGAAGCCGAACGATCGAACCGCCCGCCTTTGAAGCGATTAGGATGGCGAGGTCCGTCGGTAGATGGTGCCTGATAAAGGACTGAAGATGGTCAGTCGTTCTCCGCGAAAGCTGCGGAACTACGATAGCGCAGCGATCGGCGCCCATCACCACCGCACGCGACAGCATGCCCTCCAGATCACGCAGCCTGGTCGCTGCGACCCTAAGGACCTCGGCGTCCGCGAAGGGCGCGGCCATTTCGGATCCGACGATCGCCGAAAGCTGGGGGTTATTATTGGAAGTGCTCACAAGTCAGATATTACTATCTCTGATCAAGAATCAATCTCGGATCAGAGATATGCGGATCTTGCCTAGTGCATACATACCACCCCCAAGGGGCAATTGCCGAGGCCCAGAAATTCTATCAACTCTGTGAAGCCGCGGTCGACGCCCAGTTCAGGCTTGCAACCCCGCCCGCAGCGGCCGTGGGTGGGTACTTCTCTGAACCGCGATCGCGGCGCAATATCTATTCCCCATCAAACAGCGCTCCTGGCCGCTCTTTGCGCGGTGAGCAGGTATCCAGCCAACCCACTCGCTCGGCCTACCGAGGCAATAAGCCCGGCTATCCTTCCCAGCGCCGCGGGGCACCGCCCCCCATTGGTGATGCCCAACGCCGTTTGCTCAGCCGCCTGTTGAGCGACACCCCCGACCACGGCCAGGCCTGGCTGGGGGGTCGCGGCATCGAAAACCTGCCCGCCGGCCACCGTGGAAGGGGTTTACGCCAATGGCTTTCTCCGCCTCACCAATCACCCCG
>REDX01000094.1 GCA_007695355.1 Planctomycetota bacterium | reverse complement strand
AATTTCTGGCCGGAGCGCACGCCCTCGATGAGCATTTTCGCCATGCTCCGTTGACGCGTAATCTGCCGGTGATTCTCGGTTTACTAGGGGTGTGGAATAGCACCTTTCTTGGCCGTCCAAGTCGTGCCCTATTGCCCTACTGCCAGGCCCTTTGCAAATTCGCCTCCCACATTCAGCAGGTGGACATGGAATCCAATGGCAAGGGGGTTGATGTCGATGGTAAGCCCTTGGGCTTTACCGCCGGAGAAGTCAACTTTGGCGAGCCGGGGACTAATGGCCAGCATAGTTTCTACCAACTCATCCATCAAGGACAGGTGATTCCAGCGGATTTCATCGGCTTTAAGCGTTCGCAGGCGCCGCGGCAGGTACGTGGTCATGGGGTCTCTAACCATGATGAACTCATGGCCAATTTCTTTGCGCAACCGGATGCTTTGGCTTATGGCAAGACGGCTGAAGAATTGGCGGCAGAGCGAGTCGACCCGTCGCTTATACCGCATAAGGTTTTTCCCGGGAATCGCCCTTCCTCCTCGTTACTCCTTGAGGTCTTGAACCCCCACACCTGCGGAATCCTGCTCTCCCTTTACGAGCACCGCACGGCGGTGCAGGGCTTCATCTGGAATATTAACAGTTTTGACCAGATGGGGGTGGAGCTGGGCAAGGTATTGGCGAAGAATGTGGTCACTCATCTGCAGCGTGGCCGTCAAGGGGCCACCACTTTTCCTGGCGCCAATGCTTCCACCAGCTGGTTGATGAAGCGCTATCTGCAAGCCTAAGGCCAAGGCTTGAAGGAGCTGCCTGAGGGCGCTATGCTCATCGATCGTGAGAATCGCTGGTTATCATCTTGAGTGCGCCATCGGTCATGGTGCCCTGAGTACGGTATATCGTACTCGGGGCACTGTGGATACCGAGCCCTTAGCGATAAAGATTTTGCGCGAAGAATTGTGCCAAGAGCCAACGGTGGTAGAGCGTTTTTTGGACGAGGCTCGCTTGGCCAATGAGTGTTCACACCCCCAGCTGCTGCCCTGTCTTGGTTCTGGGGCAGATCAGGGTTGTTATTATCTTTTGTACCCCTGGTGTCGGGAAGGGGACTTGCAAGACCGTCTGCGCCAGCGCAGCGATGGCTGTCTCAGCAGCGATGAAGTTTGTCGGCTGTTGTCGGATATGATTTCAGTTCTTGGCCATTTGCATGGTGCCGGCATTATTCATCGAGATCTTAAGCCCGGCAATATCCTGATTAATGGTGCGGGACATTTCTGTCTCGCTGACTTGGGATTAGCGATCCAGCACGGCCGCCATCAAGCGTCTGGACAGCCGGTGGGAACCCTTGCCTATTGCAGCCCGGAGCAACTGAGGGGTGCCGATGACTTTGGCGGAGCTGGCGATATTTATGCCCTTGGAGCAACCATCTACCGCTGTCTCAGCGGTGAGTTGCCTTTTCCTGGCGATGATCGTTCCCGAGTGGTGTCGGCAATTTTAGATGGTGCTTTCCCTGACTTGGCAAAGGCCGCTAAGCAGGCGCCCCCTTGGCTGGTAGCGCTGGTGGCTGATTGCTGCCGACTGAACCCGGATGATCGCCCTCACCTTATCGAACTTAAGGCTCGGGTTAGGAAGCATGCTCCGCAATTTCAGCCTAACGCCGATCTTGCCTATGGGGTTAACTGCCAGCAATCAGACGCCGTCCTCTGTCTGGATATGGAGGCCCACTGCTTTGTGCCGCCAACGTTATTGCTAACCTTAAATGCGCGCAAAGGTGGCGATGAGCCCTGGCGGCAGGCGCTTTTGCAGGAGGCTGGGCGTTTGCGTCCCTGGCCTCGCCGTTTGGTTTTTGCGCCGCCCGATGATATGCCAATGCGCCAATCCGAGACTGAGCCGGTTTGGACCAGCGAAGGTTCAGAAGGTTTGGATCTGTATTTAGAGCTGGAGGCAGGACAGCGACTGAGTGGCAGCGAGTTGAGACAGTGGCTTGAAAGGCTGGGGCCGGTCACCCTTCCCGATCCTCTGCGGCGGACGTTGCTGCGACATGGCATTAGCGACTGTACGCGGCTGGCTCTGGCAAGCGGCTTGCTGCCAGCTCTTCAGAAACCGTGGCAGTGGTGGCGTTCGGGCGGGCAGTCAACCGATCTCCTGCCGCTGCAGCTGCTGCGTAAGGGAGATGAAATTGCGGTGCTTGTCGAACAGTCAGCGCCGAGAGCACAACCCGGCAGCAATGGTTATGGTGATCGACTGGATCCGGGGCCGGTCTGCGAGGAGGATCCCGCAATTTTTTTTGAGGGAATTCAGCTCATTGAAACCAGCGGTGAGATCCGCGCGCAGTTGCCGCGATGCGAGAACGACATCATTGCCGCCCGTCAAGCTATCGCTGATGTCACTGGTGTTCTCCTTGATTATGGAGATGGCCATCTAGCCGTGGTCCCGGCGGTAAAAATATCAACCGAGGAGCTTAAACATGGCCCCTTCGAAAGCGAGTTTTTCATTCTCGTCGATGGGGATGTTCCAGCCGGAGCATGTTTGAGCAGCGGCATTGGGGTTGGGGTCTGTGGCTGCGTGCACCAGGCTGAAATCGAAGCGGCTGGTTTTATTCGGGTGACTGGATCGGTATCCGGGGCCCAAACCATTTTACGCTGTGGCGGCGGGGTTATTATCGAGGGTCAAGCCACCGGCGCAGAGATTTTAGCGCGTCACTGCCGTATCGCTACCGCTTTGCATTGTCGATTAACTTTGAAAACTGTGGCTCGTATTGGTCGCTTGCTGGGAGGCTATCTTTGGGCAGCTTCGGGAATGGTGATTGACCGGGCGGGCAGTGCCTGGGCTGAACCCACTCGCCTGCGTTATGGACAGCCCTTGGAGTCCGAGTCGAGCATGGCCGTTGAGAATCTGGCTGCCGGCTTTCAGCGTCGCCAGAAACGGCGTTGTTTAGATTGGCAGCGACAGATGGAACGTGAGCTAACGGCCTTGGAACAGCGTACGCGTCGATTTCAGCGTTCGCCCAAGGTCAGTCCCGGAGTGGATGCGGGATCGCAGCGGCGCAGTAGCCTACAGGCGAGCCTAGCGGCAATCGGCAAAGGTTTACCTGGGCCGGCGAGTGCAAACTGGATGGGTGGGTATATCCGCGTCGCTGTCTTCCCCGGGGTTGTGGTGGCCGACGCTGAGGGTTGCTGGCATCCCGCAGGATTGCGTGCCCCGCCTGAATTACGGCGTTCCTCAAGCACTGGGGCAGTGCTGGGGTCGTGGCGGTGGTAGAGTAGGGGCTCGTTTGTTATCCATCTCGGGCTGATGCAGTCCCTGAGCTAGCACAGGATGTTTAGCACCAGCGATGGTCTGGGCCGGGGTCTTGTAATCCATCAAGCCAGCCGGCCTGAGCCTGGGGGTGGGCGTCGTAGGCAGGAATGTAGGGCTTGATATCGAGCACTGGGGTGCCATGTAGGAAATCGTGATCGCGGATCAGGAGTTTGAGCCCTTGGCAATTGAGCAGTCGAACGCAGCTCATTCCTAAAGGGTTGGGGCGATGGGGTGAACGGGTGGCGAAGACACCACGATGCTGCGTGTCGCGGGGTGGTACCACCATGGGTTTCCAACCGCGGCTATAACACAGCCAGAAAATAACCCAAATCCGCTCAAATCCCTGCAAATCGCGAGCGCAGTTTTGCATGCCGCGGCGCAGAATAATCCAGCCATCGGCGACCTCAGCGGCGGTTCCCGGCTGACGTGGGGTGGCGAAGTGGTTACGATAGGGGGAGTGAATAATACCCACCGGTTGCAGTCCATTGAGCTCTGGCAGGCGATTGGGATCCTCTTCGACGCTGAACTCTTTGGCCGCAGCGGCGTCGATATCTTTGGGGCCCAGGCTCATTGGCGGCTTTTCCGCCGATAAAACGTTCCCGTATCAGTAATGCCAGGGATCGGCCCTATGCCGTGATTTGGGCGCAAAGGTTTACCATGGGCGGCCTCCCAGAGACGGATGAGCCAGCCCACATCCGCACCGGCATCGTGGCGGTCACGGCGCAGGGTTTCGAGATCTGATATGAGCCGCGATAGACGCGCGGCAGCCTGCCACTCCAGCTCACCTTGGTGCCGCAGTAGGGGAGTCAGCAAATCTTCTAAATGACCGATACGACAAGGCGGCTGGCGACCGGCAGCTTGGTAAAGTCGCTGCAGCCAATGGTTGTCAAAGTCCGGAGCATCAGCCCAGGCGCGACGATTGCCAAGGTCGTGTTCAAATTCTTCGGCGACAAAATCCGGTGCCCAGCCATTGCTGATGAGTCGCTGCCGATCTATTTGGTGAATGGCTTCAGAGGCAGGGTCCCAATCGTTCCAGTCGTCAATTCCCTGGGGGCTAATGAGAAAACGACGGATGGTACCATCGGCCAGATTCCAGGCCATGGCAATGGGATATGAGCGTTCGCTTAAGGACGAGGCCTCGAAGTCGATAAAGCAGGGGAAGGATTCCACGGTTGACTCAGTCTAAATCCTCAGGGCTGGCCACCCAAGCGGCAATTCCGGCTGATGGTAATGGGGTCTAAGCTTGTGTTTGGATGTCCTGCGGCCCCGGTGGAGGGCTTAAAGGGGGGGAGTGTGGCAGCTGCTTGTGAACTTGAGAGTCTGATCCACGTTCCCATCCCTTGTCTGGCACCCGCCATCATCTATACCGACCTTGGTTTATGAAGGAGAGTTTATGTTTCGCCAATGCTCTGGTCTGCTCGCTGCCTTTTCCCTGGGCATTCTCGTGCTGCTGCCGCTTTCGGCTTTAGAGGCTGAGGCAGAGGTCGGGGTTGAGGTAGTCGAGGAGACGGCCGCTGCTGAAGGGGCCGAGGCGGTCGGGAAATCACCGGCGGAACAAGAGCTGGCGGAAATGCGCGCCGAGTTGGAGCGGCTGCGGCTATTGCAGGACCTGCGCGAGGCCCGTTTGCGTGATCGCATTCAAGAAAGCCAAATGGAGATTCAGTCCATTGAAGCGGAGTTGAGCCTTGCCGCAGCTCGCCGCCGTGCCGAGCTGGCGACCATGGAGGCCGAGCAAGAGCGCCTGCAGGCCGTAGGGGCCTTGCAGGAGGCGCGTCAGCAGGCTGAAATGCTGCAGCAACGTCTGGCACAGAAACATCGCCAGATGGAGTTTCAATTGGCTGAAATTGAAATGCAGGGTGAAGCCCTGGAGCACCGGCACATACAGCGGCAGAGGGAGCGCGAAAGCGCTGCCTTCGAACATGCTCAGCAGCTACGGCAACAGAGTTTAACGGATACCAAATTTGCCATGCAACAGGATGAGTTGAAACTGGCGGCGCTCGAGCAGCGGCAAATGGCCGAGGCGGTTATCGCCACTGGCCCCGAGCGCCTTGCTGAACCCTTTGTTGATGGAGTCCTTCATATCTCAGATCGTCGCATCGATCTCAATGAGCCGATTATTTCCGGGACCGGCGATTGGATTGCTCGACGCATTGCTTTTTTTAATAACGAGTCGCCACAGGATCCGATCTTTTTGGTGATCGATTACTGCCCAGGCGGTTCGATCATGGATGGTGAAATTATCCTCCGCGCAATGGCTTCAAGCAAGGCTCCGGTACATGTTGTGGTCAAGAATTTAGCTGCCAGTATGGCCGCCATTATCCTGGGCGATGCGCCGCACTCCTATGCCTTGCCTAATGCCTTGATTATGCACCACCAGCCAATGAGTTACACCTTCGGTAATTTGGCGCAGCAGAAGGAATGGGTCCGCCTTTTTGAGAACTGGGCTCATCGAATCCATGCTCCTACTGCTGAGCGTATGGGAATTACCATTGAGGAGTTTTACGCCAGGATGTATGAACAATCCGTAAGCGGTGACTGGATGGAATTCGCCGATCGCGCGCAGGAATTGCATTGGGTGCAGCACGTGGTTCGAGAGATTCGCGAGGACAATGTTCGTCGCCGACCCGAGGATCCTTCGCCGTATCAGGCCTATTGGGGCAGCTGGTCTAGCGCTAAGACAGCCACGGGAGAGCGTATCCGCCTGCCCCGTCCGCGGGCATTGGATTTCTATTTCCTTTATAATTCTGACGGCCGCTTTTTTATCGGTGAATGATCCGACGAGGTTCGTTGGTTGATCAGCTGGTAGAAAAGAGAATGCCGGCCTGATCAAGGGCGCGGTGGATGGCCTTGATGTGCTCGTGATCCCTGGTTTCGATGGTCAGCAAGGATGAAACCCAGTTGGGATCCATTGGGCCGAAGGTGCGATCATGAGTGATCTCCTTCACATTACCTTCGGCGCCAGCAATCACCGCACAAAGATGCACGAGAGAGCCGGGGCGATCCCGTAAAGATACCCCGATTCGGCACATCCGGCCGTCGGCGGCAAAGGCCCGCTCAATAACCCGATTGAGCATGCTGACATCAATGTTGCCACCGCAGATGACCAGGGCGATACGCTTGCCAAGTAGGCCATGACGCATCAGTAAAGGCCGCTGCAGGGCCCCGGCTAAGGACGCTGCGCCAGCCCCTTCAACCACCATTTTTTCATGCTCGAGCAGGCGGACGATGGCCTGGGCGATGAGCGACTCATCCACCAGCAGGACTTCATCGAGCAGTTGCTGGCAGATTTCAAAACAGCGCTGACCAACTTGGGCTGCAGCCAAACCGTCTGCGAGGGTGGGCTGGGTGGCAACCAGGCAGGGCTCACCTTTGATGAGGGAGGCATGCATGCCAGGGGCATGCTCTGGTTCGACGCCAATGATGCGACATTGTGGGCGTTGGGATTTCACCGCTGTGGCGAGTCCGGCGGCTAAGCCACCGCCACCTATGGGAACAAAAATAGCGTCAACTTCAGGCAGGTCCTCGAGGATTTCCAGGCCGATAGTCCCTTGGCCGCAGATAATCTCGTCATCGTCGAAGGCTGGGATGAAGGTGGTGCCCCGGTCCTTGGCTAAGGCTAAGGCGTGTTCTTTGGCGCAGGCGAAATCATCGCCGTGAATGATGACTTCGGCGTCAAGCAGTCGGCAATTGTGGATTTTGACCATCGGGGCAAAGCGGGGCATAACCACGCACACGGGAATATTCAGTAACTTACCGTGGCGAGCCAGGCCCAGGGCGTGATTGCCGGCTGAAACGGCGATAACGCCACGCTGCGCCTCCTTGGCATCGAGGCTGAGTAATTTATTGCAGGCGCCGCGCTCTTTGAAGCTTCCGGTGGCTTGAAGGTGATCAAGCTTACTCCACACTTCGGCGCCGCAGAGTCGACTCAGGGTCTCTGAGTGGACGCAGGGCGAACGGTAAATGTAGGGCGCGATAGCACGCGCTGCACAGCGGATTAAGTCGAGACTGACAGGCATAAGGGAAGACTAACGGTATTTCGCGGCGTTGCCATGTACTACTGGCTGGCATATTACGGTGATTGTTTATGGTTCATTCGCACCAAGGAGGGCTGCATGAAGGATGTGATTCGATGGGGCATTATCGGGTGCGGAAATGTTTGTGAGCGTAAAAGCGGGCCGCCACTATATGAATTGACGCAGTGCCGCCTGCAGGCAGTCACCCGCCGTGATACCGCCAAAGGAAGAGATTTCGCCCAGCGTCATGGCCCTTGTATCTATGAGCCCAGCATCGAAGCCCTGCTTGCCCGAGATGATCTCGACGCGATTTACGTAGCCAGTCCTGATGCTCAGCATCATGCCCATACCCTGGAGGCAGCGGCCAGTGGACGGCATGTCTTGGTAGAGAAGGCGATGGCCAGTAATACCGCTGAATGCAACGAAATGATTACCGCCTGCGAATCCGCTGGGGTGCTTTTGTCGGTGGCATATTATCGACGTTGCTACCCCTCGATTCTCGCGGCGAAAGAGCTGCTAGATCAAGGGCTTTTGGGCGAAGTTAAGGAATTGTGGATCAACGACCAGTTCCCAACGTCCCATCGCATTGATCTGGCTCATTTTCTCCTTGGCGATGTCGCCCAATTACGGGTAACCGAGGGTCGGCTGCCGCCAGATTCCCACGCTGCCTCAGGTCAAATCCTGGAAACCCAACATTTGGGTGGGGCGCGTTGCACGATGAATAGCGAATGGCGTGAAAATCATGATATTGAGAAATTGGTGATCGACGGTAGCGAGGCCCGTCTGGTTATCGATGACCTCAAGGCTGGGCGCATGTGGCTGGTGAAGGGCTGGTCTGCTGAGCCCCGACATCAGTCGCCGCTGCCCTGGACGCATCAGGGTTTGATGGCGGCAGTAAGCGATCACTTCCTTGGCCGCGGCCCTAATCCCTGTAGCGGAGAGGAGGGGCGCAAGTCCACCGTCATTTTGGATTCTATTGCCCAGGCCGCCGCCGATCCCGGTGATCAGTGGCGGCAAGTGGATTATCGCCGGGCTTCCAGTTCTGACCAACGCTCGTAAAGCTCTTCGAGTTGCTTCTCGGCTTGTTCGCGTCGTGCCGCCAAGGCAATCAAGGCTTCGCTATCGCTGGCAACCGCTGGTGCGGCTATTTCTGTTTCCACGCATGCCAAGTTGGATTCTGCTTTTTCAATGCGATTCTCCAAGGATCGCAACTCTTTGCGCTCTTGGTGGCTGAGGCTGCCGCCCTTGTTGGCGCTGGTTTCGACGGGGCTCTCGACTGATATTTCAGGTTGGTCTACTCGCCCCCGCTGGAGTTCTTCCCATTGGCTATAATCACTCACTAAATCGGCGTTGCCTTGGCCATCAAGGGCGAGAATGAGATTACAGACCCGGTCAAGCAGGTAACGGTCGTGGGTAATTAAAACGACACCACCGGGGAAATTACAGAGGCTATCTTCCAGTGATTCCAAACTGGGGATGTCGAGATCGTTGGTGGGTTCATCTAAAACCAAGACATCGGCATTGACTTGGGTGAGGGTGGCGATGAGCAGTCGCGCCTGTTCGCCTCCGGAGAGGCTGCCCACTTGCTGATCTAATTGGAGGGGGGAAAAGCGAAAGCGCTTAGCGAAGGCCATGAGGTGCTGCACCCCTTGGGCGGTGGCCACGGTGTCTCCGCCGCCCGGGGCCAGGGTGTCGCGTACCTTCGCCCGTGGATTCAGCTGAGAACGATGCTGATCAAAGGTGAGTAGGCGCAGGTCATTGGCATGGCGGATGGAACCCGCATCTGGCGTTAGGGTGCCGGCGAGGATTTTCAAAAGGGTTGATTTGCCGCTGCCATTGCCGCCAACTAAGCCGAGACGGGTGCCAGGGGAGATCGTGATATCGACGCCATTAAACAGCCGTTTTTGCCCATAGGCTTTACTTACACCCTGGGCTTCAAGCAGCAGGGTGCTGCGGCGTTCGGTGGCGCCGAAGCTCATGGCGGCGGCCCCGCGCGTGGCATGATGATTACGCGCTTTAAGCTCATCAAGATCGGCGCGCAGGACACCGGCCTGCTTAATCCGCCCCACGGCCTTGGTGGTACGGGCCTTGGGGCGCCGCGAGAGCCAGCTGTCTTCGCGGCGCATACGGTTGGCCAAGCTGGCCTGTCGCTCCTGCTGACCTTGCAGAAAACTTCGTCGTAATTCGCAAAATTCATCAAAAGTACCGTCGGCGACAAAACAGCCGCCGGGATAAGCGCGGCCCAGTTCGCAGATATTGCCAGCGCAGGTGCTGAGAAACCAACGATCGTGGCTGACCATCACCACGCTTCCATGAAAGCGAGAGAGAAGGCGTTCAAGTAGTAGCATGCCTTCAAGGTCAAGATGGTTGGTAGGTTCGTCGAGGAGAAGGATATCCGGTTCGCCGATCAGGGCTCTGGCGATGGCCAGGCGCTTGCTCCAGCCGCCGGAGAGTTGGCCGAGGGCCTGTTCTGGGTCTGGCCAGGCCAATTCGTGGAGCAGACGTTCAACCGCGGGATTGATTGACGGGGATTCGCTGCCGGTGGCGTTTGCATGGGCTTGATTGAGGAGTTGTCGAGGATTGCTGTCAGCGGGGAAACTGGTGACCTGTTCAACCCGGGCAATGCGCAGGTCGCGTCGACAGATGCGTTCTCCCTCATCCGGTTCCAGTTCACCGCTCAGGATTTTCAGCAGCGTCGATTTGCCGCTGCCATTAGCACCAATAATACCCAAACGGGCTTGGCTGTGGATGGTCATGTCGAGTCCGTCAAAGAGGGGCTCTACCCCCATGCTTTTACCGACCTGTTTGAGCGTAATCAGGGCCTCAGTCATGGGCCGGATGGTGCCAGCGGCAAGTGCCACACAAGCTGCAGCTCTATTTCCCATTGTCCCAGGCCAGGGCTGCCCGCCCTTGCCTTCCGCGTGCTGATCCAGAATACAGCGCTTACCCTGGCATCCAGGAGCGCCCATGCCCCCCACGGTCATCGAATCTGCCGTATCGACGTTTTCTGCACACTATGCCCAGTCCCCGCAGGCCGTGGTCCGAGCCCCGGGCCGGGTCAATCTCATCGGCGAGCACACCGATTATAATGACGGTTTTTGCCTGCCGATGGCAATTGAACACAGTATGGCGGTGGCCTGGTCCCCCCGTGCTGATCGCCGGGTGGAGCTGGTGAATGCGGATGGCACTTTGCCTGGCTTCGAGTTTGGGCTCGATGATGATCTGCAGCCGCATGCTGATAGTCCGTGGTACAATTACGTCGTGGGCTGTGTGAAGGTTCTGCGCGCCTCGGGGCAGGACCTTCGTGGATGTAGCTTGGCTTTTAGTGGCGATGTCCCCATGGGCTCTGGTCTTTCATCTTCAGCCGCCCTGGAGGTGGCGACCATTCATGCCTTATTGGCGGTGGCGAACATTCAATTAGCTGGTCCGGAGATAGCTCGCTTGGCCCAGCGCGCCGAAAACGACTTTGTTGGGGTGCAATGCGGAATTCTCGACCAATTAGCCAGCGCCTGCTGCCAGCAAAGCCAGGCCATGCTCATGGACTGCCGTAGTCTGGACCTTCAGCAAGTGCCGCTGCCGGAATCGGTGGCTGTGGTGATTGCCGATACCGGCAAGCGACGCGGCCTGGTGGATTCGGCTTACAATCTGCGCCGCCGTCAGTGCGAAGCCGGGGCTGCCGCCCTTGGCGCCAAGGCCCTGCGCGATGTGACCATGCAGGGTTTAATGGAGGCGGAAAGCCAGGGCCTGATCGACAGTGAAACCAAGCGCCGCTGCGAGCATGTGGTGGCTGAAAATGGCCGCACCCTAGCGGCAGCGGCGGCCCTGCGCGCCGGCGATGCCGTGGCTTTGGGGCAGTTGATGGATCAGTCCCACGCCGATCTGCGGGATAAATTTGCCGTCACCTGCCCGGAATTGGATGCCATGGTGGCGGTGGCGCGATCCCTGCCTGGTTGCCTTGGTTCGCGCATGACCGGTGCCGGATTCGGAGGCTGCACGGTGAGCTTGGTCGAGCGCCAGGCGGTGGAGGCTTTCGTGCCGAACTTACTCTCAGGCTATGCCCAGCGCAGCGAGCACCGGGGGTCGGTCTATGTGACCACCGCCGCCGCTGGAGCCGGGCCTGCTGTCTTGCCAGGCGCCTAGTCCCGCTCTGCCTGCGATTTGAAAGCCCGTGATGGGGAAAGGGAAAGGGAAAGGGCGCGCCTTGCTCCTGGTTTTCCATGGCCAGCCTAGGTGGCTATGACCCTGCACCACATTAGCAGTTCCAATGACTGGCGGATTCGCCTTGGTCGCGGTGCCCAGGCCGCCTTAAGCCTCATCGCTCTCCTGTGGTGCATTTTCCTCTTGCAGGTGCTTTTCCCTGGCTTGATCGGTTGGGGTCTGCGGCCGCGCTCCTTCGAAGCGCCCCAAGGTCTGGTCTTGGCACATGTGTTACATGGGGGAGTGGCGCATCTTGTAGCTAATACCGTCCCACTGTTTTTCCTCTCTTGGTTGCTGTGGGTCTGGTCTCCAGTTTTAGCTTTGCGTTCCCTCTTGTTCAGCGCAGCTTCGGCCTCGCTCATAACCTGGGTCTTTGCGCCGGCTGGCAGCATACATATCGGGGCAAGCGGCCTCGTTTTCGGGTGCTTTGGTATTATTTTGGTAAATGGCCTTTTTCGGCGCAGTCTTGGCTGGTCAGCCCTAGCGGTGCTCGTAGCCTTACTTTACGGTGGTGGTCTGGCAGCTGGAATTCTTGCTCCTGATCAGGGGGTGAGTTGGGCAATGCATGCCGGGGGATTTTTGGGTGGAGCTTATGCTGGCTGGATGTGGCGGGATCGCCAAGCGTAGGAGGTGTGGCAGGCCAGCTCTTGCCGCAGGCCCAGCTTTGGCATCATCCCCGACTCGCTGATTTGCGCTTGTTGTCGCATTCACGTGCTTCTCGCCTTTGCCATAGGATGTCATCATGGATCTCAAGCAACTCCGGCGCGCTGTCGCCGATGATCTCGCCCAATTGCCCACGGCCGCATTTGAAGGCCTGCCCACCGTCATGGGTTTTGACGGTTTCGTCGACAATATCATTGACGTCGTGGACACCCGCAGTGCCCGTGATGCCTATAGTCCATTGGCAACCATAGCCGATTTCGGTGCGCGCATAACGCGCGCTGCTGGGCATAGCGCGAATTTTGAATTGGTGGTCAAGCAGACCAAGATCGGCGGCAATGGTCCGATTATGGCCAATGCCTTGGCGGCTCTGGGTCACGCGGTCTCCTATATCGGCATCCTCGGCGAAGGTCAGCTAGACCCGGCTTTTCAGCCCCTGGCCGAACGGGCGGCAGCGGTTTACAGCCTGGGGAATCCCGCCAGCACCGATGCCCTGGAGTTTCGTGATGGTAAGTTGATGTTCGGTAAACTTGAGCCCCTTGAGCAGGTCAGCGTTGAGAATTTGCGATCGGTGGTGGGCGAAGATCGCCTGCTGCAACTCTTTTCCGCTGCCAACTGCGTCGCCACGGTCAATTGGACTATGTTGCTATCGATGAATGAAATTTGGGATTATCTCATGGCCGAAATCCTCCCCCGCCTGACCTCATCCCAGCGTCCGCGTTGGTTTGTCGACCTTGCTGACCCCGCCAAGCGTTCCCGCGAGGATTTACGACAGGCTTTACAGACTCTGGGCAAATTGCAGGCCCATGCCGATATTATTTTAGGTTTAAATGAGGCAGAAACCCGGCAGGTCTTGGAAGTCTGCGGGTCGAGTTGGGAGGGGCTAAGCGAGGATCTTGGCATGGCTGAAACATCTTGTCGTTATCTGCGCGAGCATCTCGGCCTCTCCAGGGTGGTCTGCCATATGGTGAAGGGTGCGGCTGGCGCCAGTAAAGATGAAAGTGCTGGCGTAGAGGGTTTCTTTGAGCCCCACCCCAAAATTACCACCGGTGCTGGTGATCACTTTAACGCCGGTTACCTGTGGGCCATTGCCGCGGGACAGTGCGAGCGCTCTGCGCTACTCATCGGTACGGCCACCAGCGGACACTACGTGCGGACAACCCATTCTCCAACTAAGGAAGACCTAATTACCCTCCTGTCGGCTTCCTGACGCTGTCAATGAGCAGTGTTGGTGAATCCAAGAAGGGGGCTTGTCACAGACCGCCCCGTACCAGCATCGAACCACTCTTGCCCAAACGCTACGCATGCCTTGTGCTACGCGAGATATTTGGCTAATGATGGGTAGCTGGCGATGCCGTCTAAAGCCACTGCCCAATTCTGGGATGGGATTTAGCCTCAGCCCTTATTTGCTGGTCGTTGAAGATTTCACAGGAAAGGACAATCATGGGTGACAGGGCCTCTGGACCATCTCAAACCTCTGCCGATACAGGGGATAAGGATATTGGTGGGCTGTGGTCTTTGATCCTTTCTGATCTTGGCGAGCGATTGGGAGGGGGCCAGCAATCGGGCGCGATGCGGCTATGGCTAGCTTCTGGTAAGGTTCGCCTGCACGCCATTGATCAGGGAGTGTTGGTGCTGGATTGTCCGACTGCTCTCTTTGGCCAGCAGATTCGCAAGCACTTCAGCTCCCATCTTTGTGAACTCGCTTCTGCCCGTCTTGGTACTGCGGTATCTGATGTCCAGTGTCGGGTCAATCGGCATGCCCTCCAAGAGCATCGCAGTCGCTTGGCTGAGGTTGTTGATGCGTCTGGTGGCGAGTCTGCCCCAAGCGCAACTCGTGTGGCGGCTAGCATCGATGTGCCGGTTGTCCGTCGGCAACGGGAATCAGGCTTTAAAATGCTGGAAGATTTTGTTGTCGGCAGCTGTAATCGTATCGCCTATGACGCCATCATGCGCATCCTTGACGTTCCCAATCACCCGGTGAATCCACTTTTCATCCATGGTGCTTCAGGTCTCGGCAAGACGCACTTGCAACAGGGTTTGGCGCTGGCCTTCCGCGAGCGCTACGAGCACTCGAAAGTCATCTATATGACCTGCGAGCAGTTCCGTAATGCCTACCTGAGTGCGTGGAATAAGGGTAACGGCGGCCTGGAAGCCTTCCGTGTCTCGATCCGCCACGCTGATCTTCTCCTCATAGATGATATCCACTTCCTCTCCCGCGGCCAAGCTGAGCAGACGAAAAATGAGATGTTCAGTACGCTCAACGAGCTCGCAGGGCGGGGTAAAAAGGTGGTGATTACCTCCGATGCTCATCCCTCAGACATTAAATACCTGGAAGACCGATTTGTTCAGCGGTTTACTGGTGGTTTGGTGGTGATGCTTGATCGGCCAGATGCTCGTGTCCGCTGTGATGTCATCTGTGCCAAGGCGCGTCAGCAAGGCTTGGATCTCCCGGAAGAGGTTGTGCAGTTCGTCGCCGATCATATTACCGATAACGTTCGTGAATTAGAGGGGGCGGTGAATAAGCTTGCCCTCTATTCCAGCAGCTTTCAGCGTCCGGTGGACCTGGCTTTGGCGCGTCAGGCATTGGCCGATATTATTGGCCGAGACGTTGCCGAGCCGCGCTTTAAGGTCATTCTACGCCTCGTTGCTGACTACTTTGACCTCTCGGTTGAAGATATTCTTGGCAAAGGGCGCAGCGGTACTCGTTCTACGGCTCGGCACATCGCCATGTATGTTCTCAAGCATGCATCCTCCGACACCTATGCCTCGGTGGGGGATGCTTTTGGGGTAAAAAGCCACTCGACGGTGGCCTATGCCTGCGAGCAAGTCGCGAAATACCGTGCCCAGGATGCTGATATTGATCGATTTATTGATGATCTCCTGCTGCGCGTGCGTCGGGGTTAAACCATGGGCCCTGGCCCCACTGTCTTTACCGTGTTTTCCCCGCTGAGGCGGTTCGGCTGCGGGGGGCTGGCGGGATGCCCAGCACGACTCAATAATTTATGTAAGCTCACGCTGATGGAGGCTGCAGGGTGCTGCTGGAACTGACGGTTGAAAACCTGCTTATCGTTGCCCAGGCTCGTCTCGAGCCGGGCGAAGGCCTGACCGTCATCACCGGCGAGACCGGCGCCGGTAAAAGCCTTTTGCTTGATGCTCTTGACCTCCTGCTAGGCAAGCGCGCCGATAGTAGCTTGGTTGGCCCGGCCGCTGATCAATTATGTGTTAGCGGTGTTTTTCTTGCCACGCCAGAACTCCGCCAATGGCTGGTGAGTGCCCTGGGTCTGAGCAGTGATAGTGAAGACACCATCATTATTCGACGTCGGGTGTGGCGGGAGGGGCGCTCGCAGGCGTGGCTTAATGATAGCCCGGTAAGCGTGCGTATCCTGCGACAGATAGGCGAGCGGCTGGTGGAAATCCGCTCGCAAAACGAACAATTGCAGCTTGGTCATATCAGCCATCAACTGGAGATGCTCGACGCCTTTGCCGGCCTAGGTAAGGCTCGAGATGCCTATGCGCAGGCCCATCAGGAAGTATTGCGTCTGCAGCGGGCCCTTGCTGAGGTGACCTCGGGTGCCAAGGACAGCCAGCGTGAATTGGAATTTATACGTTACCAACTCACCGAATTTGACGAAATTGCACCTCAGCCCGGTGAGATGAGTCAGGTAGAGGAACGCCTTGGTTTTCTTTCCTCCATCCAGGAATGGCAGGCCTTGTGTGCTGAGGTGGTGTCGACACTTACCGATGGCGAGGCGGCCATGGTGGCACCGCTGGCGCGATTCGCCCGGCGCCTTGAACTGGCCCCCGATGAGAATCTTCGTCAATCCGGTGTTGGCTGCCGCCAAGCCCAAGAATTACTCGCCGATGTCAGCCGCGAGTGCGCTCGGGTGCTCGACAATTTGGAGGCCGATCCGCAAGAAATCGAGCGGCTCGACACCAGGCTTGGTTTGCTTACCGACTTACAGCGTAAGCATGGTGGTAGTGAAGAGCATCTATTTCATGCCTGGGAGCATCTCCGGCAGCGAGAAGAGGAGCTGGCTGGCCTCGATGAACGCGAGCAGGCACTGCGCAGCGCCCTTCCGGCGGCTAACGAGCAGCGTCTGCAAGCCGGTGAACGCCTTGCCCAATTACGCCGAAAGGGCGCTAAAAAGCTGGCCGCTGCCGCTGCATCCCCGCTGGCTGATCTTGGTATGCCTCGGGCCACTTTGAGCTTGCATGAAACCGCGCTTGCTGAACCGCAGGCTCAAGGCATTTGTCATCAAGAGCTCTACATACAGACCAATCCGGGACTGCCGGCTGGGCCCCTGAGTCGAGTGCCATCCGGCGGTGAGACCTCGCGTCTCAGCTTAGCTCTCAGCGTGGCCTTGAATGAGGGATCCTTGACGCGCGAATCCTCTGCCTGCGTCTTGGTCTACGACGAAATCGACGCCGGAGTCGGAGCCCGCATGGGGGCAGCTATTGCCGATCAACTCTTGGCTTTGGGTCAGGGCCGCAGCGTAATTGCGATTAGCCATACCCCGCAGATGGCAGCACGGGCTCAGCAACATTACACGGTAAGTAAACGTCAGGGAGACGACTCGACCCTCGTTGAGGTTAATAAGTTGTCCCCTCAGCAGCGCCTGCAGGAGGTCGCCGAAATGCTTGGCGGCGGTTCTGCGGCCTTGAATCAGGCGCGGGTTCTGTTAGGTGATACCCCTCATGAGTGATGCTGGATACTTGGTGGCCCGCAGCGAGCGGTCGGTTTATGTGCGGGCCCAGGGCATGGCCAATATGGTTAATGCGCCAACCCTGGATGCATTCCTCGTTGCTCAGCTTGAGGCGGGGCTGGATCTGGCCTGCGTGGATTTGAGTGAGTGCACGGGCATGGATTCAACCTTCATGGGGACCCTCGTCGGCTTTCAGCATCGCATGTCGGCGATAGGGGGGCGCTTCCTGATTGTTAACCCCAGTAAGGGCAATGCAAAGCTCTTAGACATGCTGGGAGTCAGTGAGGTGGTTCCGGTGCTCGTTGGCCACGTGGTTCCAGATTTGGATTTCTTGCGCTTGGAGGCTGGTGCCCTCATGTCTCCGCTTGAGCGTGCCTTGCTCATGAAGCGGGCCCATGAATCCCTGGTTAACCTCTCTGAGGTAAACCGGGAAAAGTTTGCTCCCTTCCTCTCCGCCCTCGAGGCTGACGTGCAAAGGCGTGTAGCCCAGAGAGACGAGCGGGATGGGAAAGACGATCGTAAAAGCTAGGCAATGGGGATAGCCCATGGGCCATCCGACGATCGCCCCCGGCGTGCGATCTAATGCCAAAATGACCTGTTGACTCTGCTGCCCGAGTTTACATAGTGTGCCTCCCCAGCAAGGCAGGGTATAAGCACTGTACGCGGGGGCCTCTTTGACAAGTGAATAGCTGTAGCGAGCGAGTAGAACGCTGTGATTTTCGAA
>REDX01000122.1 GCA_007695355.1 Planctomycetota bacterium | reverse complement strand
TCATGGTGGGATCCTCTTCCAGGCGTTGACGCAATTGGCGTTGTTGCCTATTTTTGAGTTTAGCCATTGCTGTCACGCAGGCAAGCAGGGTTGCGAGTGCGCCCTTTGGCCATTGGGGCCGCGCGGGTACGATATGGCGCATGGCTTCGAAGCAGCGATCCACGGGGTTGCCGTCGTTGGGCACGGCCCAGAGGACGATTTCGACGACATTGCGGCTGCCGGTGATGCGCTGGCGCCAGGCCTGGGTGATGGCGTGCAGGCGAAAGTGGATGCTGGCCACCGGTCTGTCGGCCACCGCGTAAGTGAAGGTTTCGGGAAGCCGGCTGGGGTCGCTAAGTGATGGGTCAGTGACCAGCATAATCGGCACCACTAGGCAGTCAGGGTGCCGCCAGAGCAGTTCGGCCCAATAGCGAATGGTGCGGCGGTAGTCCATAGACTTGGCCGTCGACCAATGTTCGATGAGCAGCAGGATGTGGGCTGTGCCATCGGCAAAGGTGCATTTGAGGGCGATATCTAAGAGCCCCGAACGCGCCTGGGGATCCAGATTGAAGACCTCGTTGCTGAGGGCCTCGATGTGGCGTACCTCGCCGTGGGCGGCGATGAGGTCGGGCGCAAACAGGCTGACGGTATCCTGAGGATAGCCGGTGAGCAGCTGCTTGGCGTGGGGATCTTGCTGTGCCATTAGGGTCAGTATAAACCAATCGATGGAAAGTCAATACGGACCTATTTTAAACGAGGCCGGATGGTAAGGTTTCACGCTGGGGTAACCGAGGCAATGGCGGGAAGCTAAGGACCCTGGAAGAGGATGGCCCGCTTCGCGGGCGCTGTTTTCATTGGCCGAGTACAACTCGGCGATCCCAGGGGGGCCCTTAGCTTCCCGCCATTGATGACCGAGGCCCTGCGGGCGGCGGAGGCGAAACCAAGTTGCCATCTCTCGGTTTTCCCTCCGTGTCCTGGCCTTAGGAGAGAAGTTTCGCGCAGGGGCGCAGAGGCTGGCGGATCTCGTCTGTGGCCACTAGAGGTCAAAGAGCAGCCTCATGCCATTGTCGACCAGTAACAGTAATGAGGGGTCTATGGTGCCGATCGCTTCTTCGAGGCGACTCTTTCTGATGGATACAATCTGCGATACCACCACCACCGAGTCCTTGGACAGGCCAGTCTCGGTGCTTTTCAGAACGACATTTCCCGGTGCTTTTCCCAGCTTGAGGTTGGTGCTGAGTGGAGCCACCATAACAGATGGTATGCCGCTGAGGTTAAAGCTATCGGCCTGAACAATGAGCGCCGGCCTGCGATAACCCGGCTCGGCCTCGCCCGAGTAGCCAAGGTCAACCCAGTAGAGTTCGCCCTTTTCGATCACCATTCATCCCTTGGCAGATCGGCAAGGGCGGCGTTCTGCACCCCATCATCGTAATCGTTTGTGGAGTCATACACATCGTTTAATAAATTCGTTATATTCGTCCGCCGATCCGCCATATAGGCTTTAATGGCGGTCACATAAAACTCGGATCGACTGAGACCCTGTTTTTTGGCAAGGTAGTCGGCGCGCTTGAATACATCATCTGGGATCGATATGGCGGTCTTCATGGTTTCGGTATAACTGGTAATACCGAGAAGTCAATGTGCAGCGGATGCCGTCTGCCGGCAATTCCTTCCCGTTGAGCCCTTTATTCGAGGAAGGTTCACACGGTAGTCCTGCGGGCGCCGGAGGGGAATGGCCACGGATAAACACGGATGGAAAACCGGCCTGATCCGTGTTCGTTTGTGTTCATCCGTGGCTAAACCCTTCCCCCAGGCCGGAAGGCGGGGGGGCAATGCCCTTCTGTGATCGTAGACGTATCATCGCCGGGCTGTCCCGTGGATTTGTCTCTCACGGAGCCGCAGAGGCCGCGGAGAAGACCGGTGGGAGAAAGATCCGCTTGCTCCGTGGCGCCATATTGTTCAGGACCCAGAGCCCTCCGTGCCTCCGCGTCTCCGTGAGAACCCCGTCTTTTCGCATGAGATAAGCCGAAACGATTTATTTGCGATCACGCAGGCATTGGGCAGCTCCCGGGGTAAAAGCAGGGTGGAGCCGGCGCAGTTGGCCCCAGGGCGAATCGCCGCATACCGGCTTTGCCGCCACCCATGCCCAGGGGGGCGACAGACCGCGTCATCCCCACCCTCGAGCCACGGGGCGTGGTTGCATGACTTGGTGCAAATTAGGCGCTTTCATGGTATCGGGGCGTGGGATCCGATTCCGTAGAGTCCCTTCCCGGCGGGCGTTGACTCGCGGGGGGGCTGGCCATCGTAAGGACCAATCGGTGCCGTTCCCCCTTGTGTGGGTGCTGACGGTGACCTCCTCTTTGAGCATCCATCCGAGAAGGATATCACATGGCAGATCTGCGCTTAGGCATTATTGGGCTGGGTAATATCGGCACCAGTTGCCACCTCAAGAACATCAATGAAAAGAAGGTGAAGGGGCTAGCCGTCACTGCGGTCTGCGATATCGATGCCGAGAAGCTGAAAAGCCACGAGGCCGCCGGTACCGCGGTGTTCACCGATTCGCGCAAACTGATCCGCTCTGGCTTGGTTGACGCAGTGTTGGTGGCGACTCCGCACTATGGGCACACCACCATTGGCATTGATGCCCTGCAGCAGGGCCTGCATGTGATGGTGGAAAAGCCGATTTCGGTGCATAAGGCCGATGCCCAGCGCCTGATTGCCGCGTACGAGGGCCTGAAGCCGGCCCAGCGCAAAAAGCAGGTTTTTGCGGCTATGTTTAACCAGCGTACGGATCCCCGCTATCAAAAGATCCGCCAGCTGATTCAGGATGGCGAGCTGGGCACCTTTCGTCGCATCAACTGGATTATCACCGACTGGTTCCGCACCGAAAGCTACTACGCCTCCGGCGGCTGGCGCGCCACCTGGAAGGGCGAGGGCGGCGGCGTGCTGATCAACCAGTGCCCCCACCAGTTAGACCTGTTATGGTGGCTGGCCGGCAAGCCCAAGCGCATCACCAGCCATGTCCATCTGGGTAAGTGGCACAACATTGAGGTGGAAGACGATGTCACCGCCATCTTGGAGTACGAGGGCGGTGCCCACGGCGTCTTCACCACCACCACCGGTGAGGCCCCCGGCACCAACCGCTTAGAAATCGTTGGCACCCGTGGCAAAGTGGTGGCCGAGGGCACCAGCCTGCAGTTCACCCGCAATGAGGTGCCCATGGACCAATGGGCAAAGACTGCCGAGGGTGGTTTTTCCAAGCCGGAAGTATGGAATATCGACATTCCCATTAAGGGATTCGGTGGTCAACATGCCGAGGTGTTGCAGAACTTTATCGATGCCTGCCAAGGCAAGGCCCAACTCATCGCTCCCGCGGTGGAGGGCATCCACTCGGTGGAAATCGGTAATGCCATGTTGATGTCGGGCCTCAGCGGTAAGCCGGTGGATCTGCCCTTAGACGCTGCAGCCTATGAGCGCCAACTCAAAAAACTCATCAAGGAAAGCCGCTTTGAGAAGAAAGTGGTGAAGAAGAAGGCCTCCGCCGAAGACATGGCGAGCTCGTACTAAGACCCTTGCCAGGATATATAATCCATATATACTTCTCTCCATGGGTAATGCGAAGTTGACCAAGGTCTTCACCAGCGGTTCCAGTCAGGCGGTGCGTATTCCTAAAGAATACCGCCTGCCACCGGGGACTGTAGTCATCCGTCAAGTGCCCGGTGGGGTGTTTATTGGTCAAGGCGACGATGCCTTTGCCGCCATGGCCGAAGCCGTGGAGGGCTTTGATGCAGACTTCTTGGCAGATCGCCAGCAGGGAACCCCAGAAACCAGAGAACTCTGGTAGCTTCGCAGCCCATTCATGCGTTATTTGCTCGACACCAATCTCTGCATTGAAGTCATTCGCGGCCGCCGCCACGATATCATTGATCGCTTTCGCGCTCACCGTCATCACAGTCTGTGCATCAGCGCCATTACCTATGCCGAACTCCAATACGGCTGTAGCAAATCCTCAGACCCAGAACGCCATCGCCACTTGCTGGAACGCTTTCTGCTACCGTGCACGGTTGAAGATTTCCCGGTTTCAGCTGGCCTGTGGTATGGCATTGTGCGTTCCAACCTAGAATGTCGCGGCTGCCCCATTGGCCCGAATGACCTACTGATTGCCGCCCATGCGCTGGCCTCTTCCAGTGTTTTGGTAACCAATAACACTCGCGAATTCGCACGCATCCCCGACTTAATTGTTGAGGACTGGGCCACGCCCTCCTCTGCGTAGAACTTTTTACCCCACCAACCTCGTTTTTCACAAGGTCTTTTCTATGAAGCGCTCGCAAATCGCCGCCCAACTCTACACCGTCCGTGATTTTTTAAAAACCCCTGAAGATATTCAGGCCAGTCTGAAAAAGGTTGCCGACATTGGCTACCAGGCGGTGCAGATCTCCGGCATGGGGCCCATCCCCGAGGCCGATCTCGTGGCGATGTGCAAGGATCTGGGCCTGGTGATCTGCGCCACCCATGAGCCCTCGGACACGGTGCTGGATAATCCCCAGGCGGTGGTCGATCGCCTGGCTAAGCTGGAATGCCGCTACACGGCCTATCCCTTCCCCCGCGGTATCGACTTCGCCGACCAGGCCTGCGTCGATAACCTGGTGGCCAAGTTGGATGCGGCCGGCGCCCTGCTGCGCGCCAACGGCCAAGTGCTGACCTATCATAACCACGCCAATGAATTTGTGAAAATGGCCAATGGCCAAACCGCCTTGGAATATATTTATGCCCATACCAAGGCGGAAAACTTGCAGGCCGAATTAGATCTGCATTGGGTCCAGCGCGGCGGCGGCAATCCGGCCAGCTGGGTGAAGAAATACTCCGGCCGCCAGCCGCTGATCCATCTCAAGGACTTTACGGTGGATGCCAAGGGTACGCCATTTTTCGCCGAAATCGGCAATGGCACCCTGGAATGGGATGAGATCCTGCCCACCGCCGATGCCGCCGGCGTGGAGTGGTTTATTGTCGAGCAGGATGTCTGCCCTGGTGACCCCTTTGAGAGCCTGGCCATTAGCTTCGCCTATCTCAGCAAGCGCGCCAGCTAAGTGCGCTGGTCAACGGGTTGACTCAGGTCCCTGCTGGTTCTTGGGCTAGCAGTCGATCAAAGAGTTGGATATGAGCTGCAAACAGGGCGCGGGCCGCAGTGATAGTGGCGGCGCGCTCAGAGGCATCGGTTGCCAGCGCATCGATGCGCGGGCGCAGTTCATTGGCTAGTGCATTAGTATCATGGGGAGAAAACGCATAGAAGGCGCTTGGCCACTGCGGGTGGTGCCGGCTGAAGAGCTGGCGCAGGATTTGCCCGCCGGCCAAATCCCCCAGGTAGCGGGCCCAAGCGGTGGCAATGGCTGTGGGCATTGCTTGCGCTGGGCTTGCTGTTGGCCCCAGTCCATTACTAAGATAGTTTGCCAGGAAGGGCTCTCCGCGATCCGGGTCTCGGCCTAGGTGACGCAGGTCCTGTTGCAGTGCCAGACTGCGCTGCCAGCGGGGGTCGCTAAGGGTGGCCCAGGCCAGACCCTGTGCCGCGGCTTTGCTGAGGGCAGCCTCAAGACTGCGATAGGTCAGATGCAGGGCTTGCAGATAATCACCATAGCGTGCCGTATGGCAGGCGCCGTTTACGAGCGATTGCATGAGGGGGTGCTGTTCCACCGCTTGGTGGAGGTCGCTGGTGGCTTGGCGTAGTTCGCTGCTGAGGCTCATGGGGTTTCTGTCTTGGCTGCGGGCGGCGCACAGAGGCGGGTTTGGGGTAGAGATACGGTAAAGGTGCTGCCCCGGCCCACTTCACTGCGCACGCTCAAACTTCCGCCGTGCAGTTCGACCAGGGCGCGGCTAATGGATAATCCCAGTCCGGTGCCTTCGCGGCCTAGGGTTTCCGCCGAGCTGACGCGGGTGAAGGGGTCGAAGATGTTTGGCAGATCTGCTTCGGCGATGCCGATGCCGCTATCGCGAAAGCTGATGAGCAGATCACCGGATGGATCGGCGCTGATCTGCCAGTTCAGGATGCCGTTAGCCCGATTATACTTAATGCCATTGGCCATGAGATTGATAAACACTTGGCGCAGTCGCTGGCGATCGCCATAAAGCCAATGGGGCGTAGCGCCAAGGCTGCTGCCGCTAATGCTCACTTCATGCTGGCGGGCATAGGTGTCTAACCAGGCCTGCACCTCATGTACCAGGGCATTGAGATCGATCATCTCGTCAGCCCCCAGGGCCATGCGCCCCCCTTGCAGGGCAGCGATATCAAGAATATTGGTAATCAGATGCAGGAGGTATTTGCCGCCGTCTTGAATGTAGGAAAGATATTCGCTGCGTTGTTGCGCATCTTCCCAGGTTGCGCCATCGTTGAGGATGTCAGAAAACCCGATGATGGCATTGAGTGGGGTGCGCATCTCGTGACTGACATTGGCCAGTAGTGCCCGCTGCACTGATTGGGCGTGGCGGGCCTGATCCCGGGCGGCGGTCATGGCCTGCATAACCCGATGATCCAAGGTGACATCGCGCAGGTGCAGGGCCTGCCAACTACGCTGCTGGCCATCACAGAGAATGCTTAAAGCATGGCTTTGTTCGCAGAGCAAACGCCGTTGGCCATGCAGGCTTGTCCACGCATCCAGGCTTTGTGCCCCGGGATGGAGGTACCCCAAATCGATGCCCGCAGCGCTGATCAGGGCTTGGAGTTCGCTAAGCTGGGTTGTTAACGGATCGGCACCAAATAGCTCGAAGAGCATACCATTGGCATAGGCTAACTGCTGAGCCGCCGCTGGCCTTGCCGACACCCTTGGGGAATCGCTTTCATCGCTGACAATAGCCACCCCATCGCTGCTGCCGCGCAGGGCCAGATCCAAGACTTCAATACCGCGGCTATTTAAGCGCAGAAGTTGGCGTAATTGCCGCAGCAGCGTACTGCTATCATCGGCCCCCGCCAGGGATTCTAAGCCATGAATCACATCATCCATGCGCTCAAGTAAGTGCTCTTCCCAGGGGGCTGATTGGCCGCGCACGCTTTCCCGCCACAGGTCAAAGGACTTGCGCGGTCGCAGTCGCTGCTGTTGGTCCACTTCAGCTGGGGTGGCTGGATCACCGCCCCAATAGACATCACGGCTGACTTCACCTCGGAAGCACAAGATCGTGATGGCTGATGGCGTGCTGCAGATTCCCGCTAAAATGCCGCAGAGCCCAGGGGCATCGTTGAGTAAACCTAAGTCATCGTTTAAACTATTGCAGTGCCAAACGCCGCAAATGCCGATCTGCTGGCGCAGATGGGCGGCCAGGTTCTGCAGCGATGCGGGCGAGGGGCATTCCCCCATGCGAATCATCCCACCATCGATAAGTAGGGCCGCCCCCGTTGCCGAGAAAAGCCGAGGTAACACCAGATCCCCTACGATTAACTGGCGTAAAGCGCGACTTTGCCCGCCATGGGTAAGGGCTTTGGCGATGTGCCGTTGATCGCGCTGGCGGCGATTTTGAGCCTGCTGCAAGTCCTGCTGCTGGTGTTCAACCAGCCAAGCTTGCCAGCGGCTGCAGAGATCGTCGAGTTGCCGCTGGCGCTCCGGCGATAGCCGTTGACTGCGGCCATGGTGCAGCACGACCATACCCCACAGGTGATCATGGTCTAAGGCTTGATCAGGGACCACTGTCGCTGGCAGGAGCAGAGAATAGGCCACGGTTGCGGCCACCCCCATATTGTGCAGATACTCTAGGTGGTAGGGCGAGACGCTGCGCAGTCGGCAGAAAGAGCAGTCAGGTGCGGCAGCCCCGGGGAAGCCGATCAGTGAGGCCTGCTTTCCATGCACATCAATAATCATGCGGCAGCGGTTTTTGACATAGAGGCGCCGGGCCTGAGGAGGGATGTCGCTAGCGGGATAGCGCAGGCCAAGAAAGGGTAAGAGGCGGTCGTCGCTGCGGGTTTCGGCAATCACCTCACCGCACCAATCAGGCAGAAAACGGTAGACCATCACCCGATCAAAGGCGCTTATGGCAGCGCATTCGCGGGCCAAAAGATCGGCGGCGCGATAGAGGGTGAGGGGAACCTGCTGTGCCATTGCCTGAGACCACGGCCGATCAGGGCTTAAATCCTCTAAGCTGGGATGGTCGGCGGGGGGCGTTTCCCATTCCCAAAAAATGAGGCCAGCGTGGCTATGCATCCATAGATCCCACCCAGGGCCCTGATTTTCATCTGTGCCGGCATTTTTTCTATGAAAGCGCTGGTAGTAGGCCTGTTGGCCAAGGGTGGCGGGCACGGTGGGGAGACCAAAATCCACTAGGCGTGCCATTGGTTGGCCCACCAGCTGATGGGCGTCAATGCCGAGGGCTTGGTCGAGGTTTGCCGATGCCCAGGCGATGCGACCACTGCTTGCCTCGGCGGCCACCAGATAGCCATGGGCTTGGATAGAGCCTAGGGCATGAATAGGTTCTTGTTCACACAGCTGCAAGTCGATGTCCGAAGGCATTCCCGAAGGTAGTGGGGCAGGGGGGCAGATGCAAGAGGCAAGCGGGAAGAGGGAAGCAGCGTTGCAGCCAGCCGACAGAGGAGTCGCTCTGGGTTTGCATCAGGGGACAAGGCATGGCCTCAGCCCAGTCTTGTTGCTGGGTTGTGTTTGATGCTTCCTGCGCCGCCCACTCTGCTCATCAAGAGCTCATCAAGAACTGGCCTTGTTCCGCATCCACCGTCATGTACAAAGGGAGGGTCTCCTGAGAGGGGCTCTGACTTGCATCAATCCCTGCCGCAATCCGATGATGGCCGTAGTTCGCTAGGTGCTTCCGGTCACCTTGGCCAGGCTTCCGTCTGTGCAACTGTTCCCCCCAAGACCCCAGTTCGACTGGATCACAAGCAGGTTTTTGAACAATGGGAGACGGTTCGGGCCAATGCGATGATCATCGCCATGCTCGAAGCTTATCCTGGTCCGGCGCTCATTTTGAATGACCGGCGGCAAATTGTGGCCGCGAACCAGGCCTTTCTGACGGCCTGCGGCCATACTGGTGAAGAGGTCGTGGTGGCTCAGCGCCCAGGCGAAGCGATGGGCTGCGTCGAGGCAATCAAGGGGCATGATGGCTGCGGCAGTGCGGCGGCCTGTGCGCAGTGCGGCGCGGGGCACAACTTTCAACGATTTGAACAGGGGCACCGTGAGCCCATCCACACCGAATGCTTGATAACCCGTGAGGCATCGGGCCAGCTCAGCAGTTTTGAATTTGCCGCAGGCCTCTCGCGATTGCCTGGCGGGTGGACGCTACTGGCACTCAATGATATCAGTCATGAAAAACGCCGGGAAGTCTTGGAGCGCTGCTTCTTTCATGATGTCTTAAATAGCGCCGCTGGTCTTCAGGGCATTGCCACCCTATTAGAACTCGAAGGTCGGGATAGCACCGGCTTACTGGGCCCTGCTGCCCAAGCTCTGGTTGAAGAGTTGCAGCACCATCGCACCCTATCTGCTGCAGAGTCGGGCACCTTGCAGGTATCATTGGCGACTGTCGATCTTGCGGCATTGGCCCACGAAGTGGCCGGGGTTATTCAGCGCAGTCCGGAAGGGAGTGGGCGGCGTTTACAGATTCAGGCCAACGGCAGCTGGCTCTGCGATCGGGTGCTTTTGCGGCGTGTCTTGCTCAATCTTTTGAAGAACGCTTGTGAGGCTAGTGCTGCGGGCGATATCATTCGCATGACCTGTGAAGCCCATAAGCATGGGGCCCTGCTGACGGTGGAGAACCCCGGCGAAATGAATCCCCAGGCTCGGCTACAAGTATTTCGTCGCTCGTTTACCACCAAGGGGGGATCCGGCCATGGCATCGGAACCTGGAGCGTAAAACTCATCACCGAGCGCTATCTCAATGGCCAGGTGAGTTTCTCTAGCGATGATGGCCGGGTGACATTCCGGGTGTACCTGCCTGCCGGGGGGCAATCTTAGCGGCCAAAGCCACCCATCAGCCCGCCCAGTAGGCTGCTGAGATCGGCGCCAGCGAGTGACTTCTGCAGCTGCTCTTCGGGGCTGCCGCCGAAGCGCGCTTGGTGTTGGCGCAGGGCATCGGCCAGGGCCGAGTGGATGAGGTCTTCGAGCATGCTGGCGTCGTCGCTGGCGGCGGCGGCCGCAGCCGGGGCGATGGAGACCTTCTTCACCTCAAGGGCGCCGGAGAGGGAAATGCTTACCGCGCCGCCCCCGGCGCGTCCCTCAATTACCGCTGCAGCGCGCTCAGCTTCTTGCTGTTTCATGCGTTCTTGAATGGGGCCCATGCTGGCCATCAGTGATCCGATATCCATAAATCCTCCGCGGCATATTGGCTGCCAGGTGGTCAGATTGCTGTGGCCACTCGGCCGTCAGACCTTGAGGTTAAGGCACCCAGGGCGTCCTGCAATCGCAGCGTTGGCAGCTATCTTAGATTCCGTCTTGTGCCTTACGGGAAAATTGGCAAGGCCGCGCTTAAAGCCGGAATGCTACTGCTCGACAGGAAGTTAGGCCTTGCTAGAACCTTCAGTGATATGTCTGTGCAGTTCCGTAAATTCATTAGCCCTGAACTCATCCATGGGCCCGGCTCTCGACGGTGGCTCGATCGGGTGGCGGTGAATATGGGCCTTAAGCGAGTCTGCCTGATTACCGATAAGGGTGTTCGTCAGGCCGGTTGGGTAGATCAGGCCGTGGCCCAGCTGATAGCAGCAGAGATTGCGTGTGTGATCTTTGATGGCATCCAGCCCAATCCCCGTCCTCAACAGGTGCGCGATGGTGTCGCGACCTACCTTAGCGGCGACTGCGATGGCATCATCGCCATTGGTGGCGGTAGTGTCATCGATGTCGCCAAGGGGGTGGCGATCATGGTGAGTAGCGGTGGTGACATTATGGATTTTATTGGCGTGGATACGGTTCGCATGCCCTGTCCACCGCTCATTTGCTGCCCAACCACCGCTGGCAGTTCTGCAGATGTGTCGCCCTTCGCCGTGATTAATGATGAGGAAAATGGTCTCAAACAGATTATTTTCAGTAAGGCCATCATCCCGGATGTCTCCCTGGTTGACCCAGAAACAACCAACACTCTAAGTCAGGAATTGATTGCGGAAACGGCCATGGATGCCCTGTCCCACGCCATGGAAGCCTTGGTCTCGACTGCCGGATCTGACCTCACGCGGGTGCATGCCCTGCGCGCGATTGATCTTTTAACCACCTTTCTCCCGCTCCGCTTGCGCGATCGTACGAACGCTGAAGCATGCCAGGCGGTGATGGAGGCAAGTTTGCACGCGGGGCTGGCATTTTCCAATGCTGGCCTGGGTCTGGTTCATGCTATTGCCCACACCCTGGGTGGCATGTTGGATCTTCCCCATGGACAGTGTAATGCGGTGATCTTGCCGGAGGTGGTGGATTTTAACTATGCGACATGCCCAGAATTATACCAGTTGGCGGCCAAGGTAATGGGCTGTGAGCCCTCTCAGCAGGCCCTAGTGGACCATCTTCGCGGCATGCAATCCCAGGCGATGCCGGGTATTCAGGGCCTGATGGCTGATGAGTACCTTCAGCACTTGCCGCGCATGATCGATAATGCCCTCAGTGATTTGTGTTTGGTTACCAATCCACGGCAGCCGGCACGAGAAGATATGGAAGTGTTATATAGGCGACTTATCCGTGTCTGATGAAGAGCGCCGTCAGCGTCTTGAGCGCAGCATTATGGGCCTGGGTGAATATTCCGGTCGCAAGAACTATTATGCTCAGCTGCAGAATCGTATTCGGCAGTTGGAGATATCAGAGGAGAAATACCGTTCGATTCTAGAGGCTGCTGGAGAGGCTATTTTTATTTTTGACGCCAATAAAGGGGTGGTTTTAGAGGTAAACCCCGCAGCTTGCCAGCTCTTTGGTTATGATCGAGAAGCGTTATTAGAAAAAAATGGTGATGATCTGAGCTGTGGCGAAGCGCCCTATGACCAGGCCCACGCCATGGCCATCCTTGCCACTTGTCGCAGTTCTGGCAGGCCGCAGCGTTATGAGTGGCTGGCCAAACATGCCGATAGCCATGTCTTCTGGATCCACTGCAGCCTTAGCTACTTTACCCTTGGCGACGATGAGCGCTTAGTCTTAATGATGCGAGACATCGATGAGCAAAAGCGATCCCGAGAACGAGAGCGACTTCTGGCCGAGCAGCTGCGCCAATCCCAGAAGATGGACGCCTTGGGCAAATTAGCTGGCGGTGTTGCTCACGACTATAATAATTCTCTGTCAGCGATTATCGGTTCTGTTGATTTGGGTCGTCTGCAATTGCAGGCAGACCCACAGCTTGCCGATGCCACTCGGCAGTCCCTGTCCCGGTGCTTGGACACCATTGCCAATGTAGCCGAATCGGCGGCCGCCTTTACGCGCAAGCTCCTGGATTTTTCCCGCCAAGACCCCAGCGCTTTTTCCCCGATTAATCCCTTTGATATTCTCGCTAGCGCCCGCCAGCTTATTGCTTCGCTGTTTCCCAGAGAAATCACCGTGGTCTGGGACTATGTGCCTCAGTCCATAAGCGTAGTGGCAGATGGGCCGTCATTGCAAAATGTCATCCTCAATGTGGCCATTAATGCCCGCGATGCGATGTTAGAGGGGGAATTGGTTGAGAAGTATCTGTATATAAATTCCTGGCTAGGCGAAGACGGGAATTGGTATGTGCGCTTGCGCGACACTGGCCCGGGCATCGCTCCCCAGCACCTCTCGGACATCTTCGATCCTTTTTTTACGACTAAGCCCATTGGTAAGGGAACGGGATTGGGGCTGTCAACGGCATTCAGCGCGATCAATCAATGGGGAGGCAGCATCGAAGTGTCTTCGCAACTGGGTGAAGGCGCCGCCTTTACCCTGCATTTGCCCATCGTATCGAGTTAAAGCACAGTGGGTGGATCACTGCCTCGGCAATGATCCACCCCTGCGTGCCCATGGCTGTGCGCAGGTTCAGCCCCGAACCGATCCTCAATGCGCCTTAGGCTGCCCGCCGCCGTTCGACCCGTAGAACCAAGGCGAAGACTGCCGCTGCCATCACGATCAGGCCGACAAACCACAGAGCGGCGGGTATGCCGGTAATGTCGGGTAGCGAGATGGGCCCGTAGTTGGCGATGCCATTGATGCGGGCCATGAGGGCGGTGCCCGTATAGGCGTAGATCACCCCGCCAACCAGCATGCCGCCAGCGCCGATGAGGGCATCCATGCGTCCCGCCGCCATGGCGGCGATGCCGGTGCCGGGGCAATAGCCGTAGACGGCCATGCCGACGCCAAAGAGCAGGGCGCCGACAATGACGGGGACGAGGCTGGCGGTTTTTATCTCCCAGGCGGCGTGACCGCCAGCTACCAGGAGGTGGACGCCGATGCCGCCAACAATGATCGCAGTGAGCATGATTTTGAGCACCGTGAAGTCACGGAAGAGAAAGAGGCCGACAATGCGTCCGTAGTCAGTGACGCCGCCCTTATGTAAGAGAATGCCAAAGATGGTGCCGAGGATTAGGGCAATAATGAGGGGATTCATGAGGGGGCTCCTGGCTGTTTGGTGGTGGAGGGCGCTGCCTGGGCAGCGTGATCGAGGCGATTCAGGCGGCGGCCCAGGAGGAGCCAGGCGCTGAGAATGCCGGCGGGGAACATGACGATAAAGAAGATCCAGCTCGACACGGCCAATTGCAGGGTGCCGGTAATGCCGTGCCCGGAGGTGCAGCCACCGGCTAGGCGTGCTCCGTAGATAATAATTGCGCCGCCGACGAAGGCGGCAATCACCCGTGGCCAGGCGGCGCCGCCGCGGGCCTGGCGCCACAGGGGGTGAACCACCTGGGGAACCCAGGAGCGCGACCACAGAGCGGATATGAAGGCGCCGAGGCCGGTGGCGAGGAGAAAGACAATGCCGTAGTCCCAGCGCAGGACGGTGCGTGCCCAGTAGGGGTTATCGGCTACGCCGTCGCTACCCACCAGCGGTAGGGCCAAAAGCGAGGCGGCGGCGCTGACTTGGGTGCTCATGCCGATGCCCTTGCCGGCCCAGCCAAAGGCCAGCCAGGATAGGATGCCAATGCCAATGCCGACGATAAAGGGATTCCAGTTTGGCCGCGACATGACATTGCCGGCGGCGCAGACCAGCGGGCAGGCCGCCTGATGAGTCTCGGCGCTGGGCTGATCGCTTGCGGGTGGGGTGGGATTTGGGCTGGTCATAGGAGGGGGCTCCAGGGAAAGCGGGGATGGCAGTTTAGACCGCGGCGCCGGCTTTGGCCAGGCTGTGGTTTATCCAGGCCTGCAATTGGGGCAGGGGGCGGAAGCCCGTGGCCTGGCCCACTTCACGACCTTGGTAGTAGAGGCGCAGGTCGGGAATGCCAGAAACGCGGTGCTGCAGCGCAAGGTCTTGGTGGCGATCCGTATCCACGGTGACCACCCGGGTGGTGCCTTGTTCGGCCAATTGCATAAGCACGGGCGCTAGCATACGGCAGGGCCCGCACCAACTGGCATGGAAATCCACCACTACGGCTTGCTGCTGGCTGGCGGTGATGACATCTCGCTGAAAATTCGTGAGTTCCATGGCTGCTTCCTGGGTTGGTGGTTACGGCAGTATTGCGACTGCCTCTCAGTCATCCAGGGAGAGCATCTGATGTGCCAATGGCATTGAGGGCCACAATATTTCATATAAGCCACTGATATGTATTTGTTTATTGAGTTCCCGTGAGCAGCTGCCGCTGTCGCGATTTGTCGCAACTGTCGCACTTAATGCGACTACTGCGACATATCGCGACAGGGCGCAGCGCCTAGCTGGGGCGCTGGTCGCGGCGCTGCAGATGGCGATAGAGGGTGGCGCGATGTACCCCCAGGCTGGCGGCAGCGGCACGCACATCGCCGTGCTGTGCCTGCAGGGCCTGATCGACCACGGCCGCATTGAGGCGGCGACGGCCCCGCGGCCGGGGCTGACCCGGTTGGGTGCCGGGGGCGAGGGTGTTCGCCGCATTTTCGGCGACGATATCTGCCGCGCCCGCGAACGGTGAAGCCTCCAGGCGTAGGTGTTCGCGGCGCAGGGGGCCGCCAGTACTGAGCACCAGGGCTGCCTCAAGAACATGTTCAAGCTCGCGCACATTGCCCGGCCAGGAATGCTGGCTGAGGGCGGCGAGGGCATCGGTGGTCAGGCCCGGATTACTGCGGCCCAGGCGAGCGCAGGCGCGGTGCAACAGGTGTTCGGCCAGCACCGGGAGATCGCCGGTTCGTTGACGCAGGGGCGGCAGGTGGAGACGCACCACCGCCAGCCGATAGTAGAGATCCAGGCGGAAGCGACCAACGCTGACTTCGTGGCGTAGATCGCGGTGACTGGCGGCGATGACGCGCACATCAATGGTCTCGGCTTGGCTACTACCGAGCGGTTCGATTTCCTGCTCTTGGAGCACCCGTAACAGACGCAGTTGCAGGCTTTCGGGCATATCCCCCACTTCATCGAGGAGGATGGTGCCGCCCTCGGCCCGGGCAAAGCGACCGGGGCGGTCGCGGTCGGCGCCGGTATAGGCGCCCTTGCGCACGCCGAATAACTCTGCCTCTAAGAGATTTTCCGGTAGCGCCGCGCAGTTGACCGCAACAAAGGGCTTGCTGGCGCGCGCAGAATGCTGGTGGATGGCGCGGGCGAGGAGTTCTTTGCCGCTACCGGTCTCACCGCTGATCAGTACCGTACTGGGGCTGGCGGCCACCGCGGGCAGTAGGGCGAAGAGTTTTCGCATGGCTGGGGAACGGCCGATAAGGTCACCCTGCTGCCACTGGCCACTGAGTTCTTGGCGGAGCGTGGCTTCGGCGCTGACATCGCGCAGCACCCCCACGGCGCCGATAACCCGTCGCCCCTGGCGCAGCAGATTGGTGCTGAGGCGCAGGTGGCGGGTGCCGCTGGGACTGGGCAGAGCGATCGGATGATCGCGCACCACCCGCTTACTGGCCAGGGTGTCGGCAATGGCGCAGACCCCGCCACAGAGGGGTGCAAAAACGGCGGCGCAGTGCTGGCCCACCACCTGTTGTGGGTTCATGCCGGTAAGGTCTTGGGCCGCCCGATTAAGGGCGAGGATGCGCCCAGCGGGATCGACACTAATCACGCCCTCGGCAATGCTGTCGAGAATGAGCTGACTGAGGTCCATGTCAGGCACTGCCCTTACTCCAATTGCCGACGGCTAAAGTGGTGGGTTTTACCGGTGCTGCAGGAGCAGCAGATACCGATGCCGATATAGGTGGCAAGCAGGGAAGAGCCCCCATAGCTAAAGAAGGGGAGGGTAATTCCGGTCACTGGCATAAGGCCCAGGACGACAGTCAAATTAATGGCAACTTGCGCCATGATCATACAGGTAAAGCCGCCGATGAAGAGGCGGCCAAAGCGATCGCGGGCGGCTAGGGTGGCCCACAGTCCCACCAGTCCAAAAGCGAAGAAAAGGAGAATGACCAGGCTTGAACCGATGAAGCCCAGTTCTTCACCGATCACCGAGAAAATCATATCGGTGTGTTTTTCTGGAACCCAGCCCAGCAAATTTTGATCGCCCAGGCCGTAGCCCTTGCCAAACCATTGACCAGAGCCAATGGAACGCAAAGCCCGCTGTACCTGAAAGGCCTCGGTGAGGAGATATTCTTCGGGCCGCAGCCAGGCCCAAACCCGCCGTGCCATGTACGAGTTTCCGGAGAGAATCACGGCAATGCCGGCGCTGGCCATCACCAGGCCGCTGGCGCAGATGCTGGCGATGACCCGCAGTCTGGCGCCGCCAAGGAAGAGGATGCCAATGAGCATGGGGATTAAGGGCAGGGCGGTCCCTAAATCTTCTTTGGCGAGGAGGACGATGGGAGCTAACCAAATCAGGCAGACCACCGCTACCCATCCGATCTCACGCAGGTCGCAGCGGCTCTCGCTGGCCACCTTGGCCACTGAAAGCAGGCAGGCGATTTTGACAAATTCCCCCGGCTGCAGCCGCAGGGGGCCAAGGACAATCCAATTCGCTTGGCCGTTGATATAGGGCACAATGGCCGAGCCAGCGGCGACGAGTACAAAGAGCTGCAATCCCAGCGCGGCAAAGGCGATGGGCAGGGCCAGGGCATTCCAGGTGGCCGGCGGTACATGAAGGCAAAAGAGGCAGGTGCTCAAACTCAGGGCCCACCACAGTAACTGCATGCGCGCTTCACTGCCCCAGTTGCCTGGATCCATGGGATCCAGGGTAGCGCTAACCACCATGGCCAAGCCAATACCGGTGAGGATCAGGGCCATAATCAGCGGCCCCCAGTGCACCTCTCGATAGGACACCGTGTTCAGCAATTGCATGCCGCTGAGCATCGCCTGCCGGACAGGCCGGGCAAGCCGCCAGCCCGCCGAAAAAGGATCAGCCCATCAGCCGGACTTGCGGTGATGGGTTGGTGCTTTGGAAAGATTGCATAAGGCGCAAGCCATGCTCAGCGCAGTTGGCGCGGCCGCAGGTGGTAGGTTTTCGCTGGCACTCTGGTGGGACTCAAGTGCCACCCTCCGGGCGGCGCAAAGCGCCGGGGGGCAAGGGGCGCAGCCCCGACCTCCTCACAGCCGGTCCTCCGGGATAGAGAGAGGCCCGGTGGGCGGTTCGGTGACCCACCCATGGGCATGGGTGCTCAGCGCAGTTGGCGCGGCCGCAGGTGGTAGGTTTTCGCTGGCGCCCTGGTGGGACTCAAGTCCCACCCTCCGGGCGGCGCAAAGCGCCGGGGGGCAAGGGGGCAAAGCCCCCAAAAGGTGTCGAACCACGGTATCCGGTATAA
>REDX01000096.1 GCA_007695355.1 Planctomycetota bacterium | reverse complement strand
GATGAATCGCGGGAACAGGTCAATGCCGGTGATCTGGCCAGGTGCGTGCTGGGCCAAAACACGGGTCTGTCCACCGCTTCCACAGCCTAGGTCGAGGATGCGCGATGATTCACTGAGCCCCTCAATAAAGCCGAGGGCCTTGATCGTCATCGCGGGGCTCCCGGGGCCCTGTCGTTCAAGCCCCACGAAATAATCGCAGATCATATCCAGATCGAATTCGTGAATGGAGTCGTTGCCATTACTCATGATAGTTATCCTTAATAAATATGGTGGTGGTGGGGATGATGGTCACGCCATCTCCGCCGATCATCGCTCCGTCGGCCAAATGGCCGCAATAACCCCTGCAGCGGACCGATTGATAGGGTCCGGCTTGGGCGAGGTCTGGCCGCCGTCTTAGTGAAAATGATGGTGAGGGTAGCGCAGCAACTGTGCGCAGATGTGATCGCTCGCCAAAGGCAGCGCGACCAGTGAAGACCGATAGCGATGCTAGACGAAAACCGATCGATTCGATAAAATCGAACACGATGCTCTCCTTCGAACCCCAAAGGGGATCGAGCCATGAAGTTTATCTGTATGCGGTCCGTAACGCATGGATGCCGCTCACATCGAGGGGCACATCATCACACAAACGGACCAACTTCATCAGGATAGCATGAGCAACCTATAACTAGAGCCGCCGGCAAGGCAAGGAGCGCCAAAGGCTGGTACTCAACGACAATTAACCCTGGCGACGGTTCAAATCCTGCCCCCGCTACCCCATGAAAAAAGCCCGCAATGTCTGACAATTCAATGATCACGTCGGAGTCAGCTCTGCGCACGCCAGCGATTTCCTTCTCATGCATTGCTAAACGACGCAGGGATTCTCTCGCCTAGCTCACCTCCAGCGCCGTTGGCGCCACAACTTCTTCAAGATGCACAGTCCTCATGGCTTACTCCTCCCGATACCATCATCATCACCAGCACCAACAAAACAAACACAACGGGGGCAACGGGGGCAACGGGGGCAACGGGGGCAACAGGGGCATTATTCGTTTACCCACACCAAGCGCGCTTGCACAGCCCAGCCCGCTCTCTAAGCCTATGGCCATGAGCAAAATAAAACGGTCCGGCGGCCTGGAGATCGAGGTCTGCCCCGAATGGAACAAGCGCAACAAAGCCCTCCTGGCGCTGCCGTGGAGCTACACCTTCGATGACCTTGCGCATGCCATTCTGCAGGCCCTTGGCTGGGACTGCGACCACCTTTATCGATTCTGCTTAGTGCGCGGCGGAACAACCTTTAATCAGCAGATCCAGCGCTCACTGAAGATCCAGGGGCCGGAGCTTGATGCCTGGGATGATGATGACCTGTACACTGAGATTCCGCTAGCTGAACTGTTCAGCGAACTGTCGCCCAAAGCGGTCATGTATTTTCATTTCGACTTCGGTGATGACCATTTTTTCCGCATCGTCGTCAAAAAACACCATGATGGCATCAGCGAAGGTTCCCGAATCAAGCCGTTCCCAGCATCGATTGCGCAATATCCTGAGTATGACGAGGGCGAGGGCGGCGATGATTGATGATATACACCGCCCCCCGCTAACCACCGAGCGCAGAGGCGACCAGCCATGAGTCCACTTGCTGTTCCACTAGGCAGCGCTGATTTGGTGCCATACTCATGCCCATGCCCCACCCTCAGCCAGCAAATCCCCTGCACGGATTAACCCTCGAAAAAATCTTGCTCTGCCTGGTCGCCCACTATGGCTGGGAATATTTAGGTGAAGAAATTCGTATTAAATGTTTCACCAACGATCCGTCGGTTAAATCAAGCCTCACCTTCTTGCGAAAAACCCCGTGGGCACGCAGCAAAGTCGAACAACTATACCTGAAAACCATTGGCCGATAACGGGCTCTCGTGCCCAGAGCCATGAATTCCTCGTATGATTCGCGGCGCCGTGGGGCATAGGCACATTTTCAGAATATTGACCAGGCAGGTTCTTCGCTATGTATGGTGGTGGACGAGCGGCCCCCTGGGGTAAAAGCCACAGCTACAGGCAATGACCTGATTTATGGTCGAAGTTCTGAACGGTTTTTAACCTTAAGCCCCAACGGGCAATGCGACTGAAGCTAAGGCTAGACCAGAAGGAGCTGGCCTTTTTAGCCCTGAAGTAGCCCATCAAGCAACCCCAGGGCTTTGCCCCCTTCGGAACGGAACCGATTGCGCGGAACCCGACCACATGGGTGGGGTGGTGTTGCCCTTCCGAAGCGCCATCGGCGCGGCGGCTGTGTTGACTGATTGTATATCTAGATATACAATCAGTCATGGACATCACTTCTCAACCGCAGCTTCCTGTACGCCCGATTGCGCGAATTGCCGCAGCTACGGCCCGTGAGCGGCTTGCTGGGTACCCGATTCTTACGATGACGGGGCCAAGGCAATCCGGGAAGACGACACTTGCGCGTATGCTCGCTCCAGAACTTCCCTATGTCACGCTGGAAGATCCGGATACGCGGGCCTTTGCCACCGAGGATCCGCGGGCCTTCCTGCGTCAGGTATCCGATGGCGCCATTCTTGATGAGGTCCAACGGGTGCCGGCGCTTTTTTCTTACTTGCAGGGCGTTGTCGATGCGGATCGCCGCATGGGTCGTTTTATCCTGACGGGTTCAAGTCAGTTTGAGCTCATCGAATCCATTACTCAGAGCCTCGCTGGCCGGGCGTCTATGCTTACTTTGCTGCCATTTTCCCAGGGCGAGCTGCAGGCTGCCAACCGCGCCGTTGACTCGGTGAATGCCTTGCTGCACACGGGGTTTTTCCCACCGATCCATGACCGCCAAATTAAGCCCACCCCCTGGCTGCAAGATTATGTGGCCACCTACCTTGAGCGCGATGTTCGGCAGCTGCTCAACATTCATAATCTCGGGGCCTTTCAGCGTTTCATTCAGCTGTGCGCTGGGCGCATTGGCCAACTGGTGAATATCAGCTCCCTCGCCGCAGATGCTGGCATCACCCGCGTCACCGCCGAATCGTGGCTCTCCGTGCTTCAGGCCAGCCATGTGCTCTTTCTCGTCCGCCCATGGTTCAGCAATCTGGGTAAACGACTAATTAAAACCCCCAAGCTGTATTTTTGCGATTGCGGGCTCGCCGCTTGGTTCCTTGGGGTCCAGCAAGCCCAGCACCTCCAGGCACTCCCTCAACGTGGAGCCCTCTTTGAAAACTGGATTATGACCGAACTGCTGAAAGCCCAAAGCAACCGTGGCATAAAACCCTCCCTGTATTTTCTGCGGGATAAACAGGGCCATGAAGTTGACGCCCTTATCCAAACCGCGCCCGATACCTTCCAGGCCATTGCGATCAAGTCTGGGGAAACCATCGCCTCCGACTTTTTTAACGGTCTGAATTATTGGCGCACGACGCTCAAGCAACACACCCTGGTTCCCTGGATTATCCACGGCGGCACTGCCCATCAGAATCGCGAAACGGCCACCGTACTCCCCTGGAGCGATCTTTCCCCCCTGCTTGACGCGCTGGCATAGTACGGCGGGATAATTCCTGACCGGCAACTACGGTTTCGCCGACGACGGGATTCATGGACAGGCCGAATTTAAGTCATTTCACCCTTAACAGATCGCACCGAGCAATGATTAATCGAATGCATATCCTCCCAACGAATCATGCGCTGATTCATTGCGAAGGCCTTGTCGTAAATCCCTTCGTCGTCATATACGACTGCGGTGGGAATTGGGTCAGGTCCCATAGTAGGGAAAGCATTCTGCTTGCTACCCGGCACTCCAGCGAAATCCCGCAGGCCAACATGGGAGATTGTGGAAAGGACAATTATGTTTGTGAGAGCGCGACCAAGACCCACTCCTCCTCAACGAGGACGCAACGCTAAGGCTTTGCAAAGTGAGATTTCGGCTTGCCCACGAATCACACGATAAATTTAGTTCCTCTACAATAACGACGATTAAGGTAAACCCATGAGTGATCGTCTAAACCCTGGTCTTTATGAAGCTTTGCTTACCGATGCCTTGCAGAAGGCTCTTGACCAGCAGGGGCTGGGAGAGCAGGCCGTTATTACGACGGTGGAGGATTCCCTCGCCAGTGGGGCACTGCTGCAACATCTGGCTGCAATTTTGCGGCCGGCAGTTATTGAGTCACTGAAGGAAAAAAGGAGTGAGATCAGCGATGCACTAGGCTGGCGTCAAAACCTAATCGGCCATTTGCAAAACCATTTATTGCAGCAGATCAAGGATCTCCCTACCGCGCAGAAATTAAAGCAACTTGAGGCCATCCGCAATCCAACTCAGCACTTGAGCATGAGCAGCCTCACGAGACCTGATACGCCGCTGAGCATTTCTGCGCTACTAAGCGGTTCGGCACGTTGTCCGAGTTTACATTCACAATTACTCAAGGAATGCGCCAGCTGCGATAGCGCTGATTGGCTGGTGTCGTTTATTAAGTGGAGCGGCCTACGCCCCCTTTTAAGCACCTTAGAGAATCTAACCAGAGACCCCAATCCCTACCGCCGCGATGGCCTGCGCCTACGCATCGCCACGACGAGTTATATGGGCGCCAGCGATGCCAAGGCTATAGAAGAATTGCTAAAGCTACCGAATACCGAAATTAAATTTAGCTTTGATACCCACCGCACGCGCCTGCATGCCAAGGCTTATATTTTCCAACGAACTACACAGTATGGCAGCGCCTACATTGGTTCGGCCAATGTCAGTAAAGCGGCACTTGATGAGGGTCTCGAGTGGATCGCCAAAATTAGCCAGTATGAATTGCCCCATGTCTGGCAGCAAGTTATCAGCACCTTCAACAGCCATTGGCAAGATGGTCAAGAATTCGAGCAATGTACACAGGCTGACATGCCTCGCATTCGCCATGCCCTAAGTTCGGAACAGCAGGATCAGCAAGATGATACGGCAACTTACTTTGATTTGCGACCCTATGCGTTTCAGGAAGGAATCTTGCAGGATATAGCTAACGAACGCCTTGCTGGAATTCATAAGCATCTCGTCATCGCCGCCACTGGCACGGGCAAAACCATGATTGCTGCCTTTGATTACGCAGCGCAATGCCAGAATGGCCGCCAGCCACGATTATTATTCGCCGCTCACCGTGAGGAAATTCTTAAACAGGCCCGCGCTAGTTTTCGGCAAGTTCTGCGCGATGGCAGTTTTGGCGAATTGGTAACTGGAAATCACAAGCCCAGTGACATGAACCATATTTTTTGCACGGTGCAAAGCTGGCATAGCAGAGGCCTGCAAAGCTTAGCCGCAGATTACTATGAATATGTGGTGCTCGATGAAGCCCACCATGCCAGCGCAGTCTCTTATCAGGCACTTCTTGACCACATTCGCCCGTTTAGCTTACTCGGCTTAACCGCGACACCTGAGCGGCAAGATGGCCGTGATATCCGTAAAGATTTTAGTGATACGTTTACCCACGAACTACGCCTGCCCGACGCCGTAGAGCGGCGACTATTGTGTCCCTTTCATTATTTTGGGGTCAGCGATGCACCAAATATTGATTTAAGTGGGCTTAAATGGCAAGGTGGCGGCTACCAGAAAAATGAAGTCGCCAATATTTTGGATCACAATGATGTACGCGCACGCTGGGTTCTGAGCCAATGGCATCGACTGAGCACCGATCCATGTCATTGCCGAGCCCTTGGCTTTTGCGTATCGGTCAATCACGCGCTCTTTATGGCCGACTATTGCCAGCAACACGGAATCCCGGCGGCTGCCCTGCATGGGGAGTCCAGTCGAGAAGAACGCAGTTCCATACAAAAGCGCCTAGAACAGAGGGAAATTTTCTGCATTTTCACCGTAGACCTCTATAACGAAGGCGTTGACCTGCCATTCGTCGATACCATTTTATTATTGCGGCCCACGGAAAGTCTGACCGTATTTCTGCAGCAACTTGGTCGCGGACTTCGGCTACATCGCGACAAGACGCACCTGACGGTATTGGATTTTATTGCCCCGCAGCATCGGCAATTCCGCTACGTCGATCGTTTTCGTGCTCTCTCAGCGCAACTTGGCATGCGCGTCGACCAGCAAATCGAAGATGACATGCCATTCCTGCCCAGTGGCTGTTTAGTCCATTTAGAACGCCAAGCAAAGGACACCATTCTCGCAAATATTCGTCAGCAGACCCTCGCCCAACGCGCACCACAAATGCGCAGTGCCCTGCGCCAACTGGCCCAGAACCTGGGCAAGCAGCCAAGTCTGCAGCAATGTTTGGACCACCTCCACCTTGATGATCCAGATCCCTTACTCAAAAATGGCCTTCCCAGTGTTCTATGTGAAGCCCAAGCAGAAACAGCTTTGCATAAGGCCCTAGCCAAGGGTCTACGCAATGTCTTATCCTGTGATGATCGCCAGTTATTGGATTCTGGCATTTACGCCTGTACGCAAGGAGACAATAGCACTCCCAAATCAGATAATGAAGAATTACAACTCGCCCTACTCCACTGTCTATTTTGGCCCAGCACCAAACCGGGGGACGGCAGTCTGAGCGATTCTATAAACTGGATCGCGACCCATGCCATGCGCGATGTGCTAGAAGTGCTCACATGGCAGCGCAGCAAAGTCGCGCCACGGCCGCAGATAAGCCTTGCACCAACTGGACCTCTTTCTCTGCACTGCCATTATACCAGAGAACAAATCTTACTCGCCATGGGTATCGGTTCATTTCAAGAACCTGTGCCATTGCGAGAAGGGGCTAAGCGCTCACCGGAACGGAAATGTGACGCGTTTTTTGTTACGACCGACAAAAATGAAAAAGTTTTCTCGCCTACCACCATGTACGAAGATTATGCAATAACCGAAAATCTATTTCATTGGCAAAGCCAATCGACCACCAGCCAGCAATCAAACACCGGACAACGCTACATCAATCACCAAGAAAATGGTGACCACATCATGCTCTTTGTCCGCGAACGGGCCAAGCTGGCAAATGGCTGCACTGCACCCTTCCTCTTTGCCGGCCCCCTCCAATACCAAAGCCACCGCGGCAATAACCCCATCACTTTCGAGTGGAAGCTCACTTATTCCCTACCCGCCCAAACCCTGACTTGGGCGCGGCGGGTGGGTTAAGGAATCATCAGCCTCTCGCGATTAAAGGAATAACGGAAGAAAAATCGACAGGCCGAATCTGCACCAACGATGGCGCCCTGGTTGGCCTGGCCCCAACCGACGTGAAGCGCCTCAGCTAGCTGATCAGCAACGCCGCCAGTCAGCATGTGCGCTCGCCGCTGAGAGCGGGGACTGCCACCCTGATGGTCAGAATGGCCCAGCCTTTCCCCCAGAGAACCGTTTCGCTCCCGTCCCCACTGGTCTAACACCAAACCGACGCTAGTCATGACGACTAGCGTCGGTTTGGTCCAAAACGGCACCAGATATTGACAATTGGCTGCACTTTTGTACCGTAACTGTCATGACGACCGCTCTGCAGCGTGCACTTGGGCTCATTCACCGTCGCGGCGGCACCATCCGCACCTCGGACGCGCTCAGGGCCGGCATCCATCGCCGGACGCTCTATGCCATGCGGGATGCCGGCCAGCTGGAGCTTCAGGCCCGGGGCCTCTATCGCCTAACCGAGCTCGATCCCCTTGCCGATCCCGATCTGGCACTGGTGGCCGAGCGCATACCGCATGGCGTGGTCTGTCTGATTTCTGCGCTCGCGATCCATGAGCTGACCACCCAGATCCCCCGCGCGGTCCATCTCGCCATTCCCCGAACAGCACGGTATCCCTCCCTGCCGGAAGGGGTTCTGCAGGTCTATCGCTTCTCCAATGCCTCCTATGAAGCTGGCATCACCCGGGTCGATCACAGTGGCATCCCGGTGCAGGTATACGACGCCGACAAGACCATCGCCGACTGCTTCAAGTACCGAAACAAAATCGGCCTGGATCTGGTTCTTGAGGCCCTGAAGGCACGGCGCCGTCAGCGCGACTGGAATCCTCAGCACGTTCTAGACTACGCTCGCATCAACCGCGTGGCCAAGCAAATGACGCCGTACCTGGAGGCAATCCTGTGACCGCGAACCTCGCCAAGTCGGTGCATCAGCGCCTGCTGAATCTGGCCAAGCAGCGCGGCCAGCGATTCAACGATCTCCTGCAACACTATGCCCTAGAACGGTGGCTGTATCGGCTGTCGAAATCCGTCCACCGCGATCGCTTCGTCCTCAAAGGCGCGCTGATGCTGGTGGCATGGAACCTTCCTCGGTCACGACCGACGCGCGATATCGACATGCTTGCGCGCGCGGATAACGATCTGAACCACATCCACCAACTCGTTGCCGAGATCTGCCGGACCACGGTCGAGGATGATGGTCTGCAGTTCGATGCACACTCAGTGCAGACGGAGCGCATCGCTGAGGACGCTCTCTATGAAGGCGTGCGCGCAACCTTCCCTGGCCTTCTTGGTAACGCCAAAGCGCCGATGCAGATCGACTTGGGGTTCAGCGATGTCATCACCCCTGGTCCAACCGCCATCGTCTATCCCTCGCTCATCGACATGCCGCGGGCCGAGTTGATGGCCTACAATCCGGAAACGGCGATCGCGGAAAAGTTCGAAGCCATGGTCAAACTCGGCGAATTGAACAGCCGCATGAAAGACTTCTTCGATATCTGGACCCTATCCCAATCGCGGGCCTTCGTGGGTGCGGAACTCCGCGCTGCCATCATCAGCACCTTCGAACACCGCGGCACCACCCTAAATGCAGGTGCGGTCTGTTTCTCGTCAAACTTTGCGGCACTGCCGTCCAAGCAGTCACAATGGGCGGCATTCCTCAAACGCAGCGGTCTGACTAGTGATGCGCCAGGTCAGTTCCAGGATGTCTGTGCAGCGGTCATGACATTTCTTCAGCCCATGCTGGAAGCTCCGGCAGATACCTTGCAGTGGCCGTCAGCTGGGCCCTGGGCATCCGTATGAGCAACGGCGATTCCGTACCCAAACTCGGAGAACACCAAGCCACCCATGCACAAACGGGTCACAAGATGGGGAATGCGGCGATCATCGTTTCCTGCGCACCTTCGCATCCGACTGCCCCATGCGCCGCTTCGGCAGCGTGGAAGAGGTCGCCGCCCTGGCCCTGTACCTGGCCAGCGATGAATCCACCTACACCACCGGCGCCGACTTCACCATCGACGGCGGCACCCTCGCCGGCGCGGCCAATCCGCCGAAACCAGGGAAAAAATGACCCCAAACTGATCGCATTTGTAACCTGCATTGCCGACCAAGCCGGGATGCAGGTTGCCTATGTTCGCGGCCACATGACCGCCCGTGGCAGGCTTCGCCTGGCTGAGCAAGGCGAAGCCTTCGTGGTGCCGGGCAAGCGATGATCTCTCGAGCCTTTCCGCCATCCTACTCAATGACGACGACTACGCACTCATCCAGGCGGGACGACGGGTAGACATAATCGCTCTCATTGATGGCTTGGACGAGGCGCCGGTCCAGACCAAGGATCTTGGACTAACCGATATCACGACGGCTGATATCGTGGAGGTGCTGCGCAGCGTCTATCTCTGATGGTCACCCAGACGAACCGAATAACCATAGGGCCCAGCGCTCTTGCGCGCCGACTCGCTGTGATCCACGCGCGAACGGTTAGCCGCGGCGAGATCGGCACTGGCATGAATGCACCTCACAATTACCCGCATGATCACTGCACTTCCGCATCTAGGGCCCAAAGATCAGGGTGAGCAGGTACAGCAGCACATTGCCACCGGCCTCCTCAGCCACCTTGGTGGCGATAACCTCGCCGCGGTGATGGCTGTGGGAAACTTGGTCGCCTGGACGATAGCAGCCAGCGAGCAGCAGCCATCCCAGCAGGACGGGTAGCAGCAGCAGGGAGGGCCGCGGCGAGAAGCTGCAGAGCGGCCTTCGGGGCGGTGTGACCCTTGCCGATGATCGGGATGGGGAATCCGTGCAGGGCATAATAACTACTAGGCTACCTGTCAGCTTGCGGCGATCAATATGGAAGCTGGATCTTCAGCCCATGGTGTCGCAAAATTTGTCAGCATAAGCAATGCCCGCGCAACGAGCCAGGGCAGGGGCTGCTTGCAGGGCGGCTCAAAGCTCAGCTTGGGTGAGGAATTCCCGCCTCGTGGCGAATGTTTTTAGCACAAAAAGCGTTCTATTTAAATGGTTTCTGCTGGCCGATCAGGAGATCGGCGATCCCGGGGGCAAGCTTTGAACCGCCCTGGGGCTGCTTGCGGCGATGGTATTTGTACGGGATGAAAAGTGGTTAGGATGCATGGCAAGGCCCCTGGCTACGGGGGGATTCCCGGCTGGGACCAGAGCATCGATGGCGGTAAGCTCCGTAGCCAAGATAAGATACGGCCGCTGTGCCGGCGCCGTTTTCACGAAAGGAGTTGGTGATGTCATCGACCTACACCTATAGCCCCCTGCGGGTTGGGAATCGCGACTATGTGTTTATGGACCTGCATCAGGTAGCCGATGCGACGCGCCTGCGGCAATTACCCTACTGCCTAAAAATTGTTTTAGAGAATCTGCTGCGCCATTACGGCCCGCAGGTGGACGAGGCGCAGATTGCGGCGGTGAGCACCTGGGCGCCGCAGCAAGAAAACCCGGCGCAGATTAACTTCACCCCGGCGCGGGTGGTTTTACAGGATTTTACTGGGGTGCCGGCGGTGGTGGATTTGGCCGCCATGCGGGATGCGATGGCTGATCTCGGCGGCGATCCCCAGCGCATCAATCCCCTGCGGCCGGTGGATTTGGTCATCGATCACTCGGTGATGGTGGATCATTATGGCGCCAGCGATGCCTTGGCGCGCAACACCGATCTAGAATTTGAGCGCAATCGTGAGCGTTATCAATTTCTACGCTGGGGCCAGCAAGCCCTGCACAATTTTCGCGTGGTGCCACCGGGAACCGGGATTGTGCATCAAGTCAATTTGGAATACCTCGCCTCGGTGGTGATGAGCGAGGCCGATGACCAGGGCACTATCCGGGTTTTCCCCGACACCCTGGTGGGCACCGATTCCCATACCACCATGATCAATGGCTTAGGCGTTCTTGGCTGGGGGGTTGGCGGCATTGAAGCCGAGGCGGCGATGCTGGGCCAGCCGGTGAGCATGCTGCTGCCCAGAGTCGTGGGCTTTCGCTTACACGGCGCCCTGGGCGAGGGCGTCACCGCCACCGATTTGGTATTAACCGTCACGCAAATGCTGCGGCGACATGGGGTGGTGGGGGCCTTTGTCGAATTCTATGGCGATGGCCTCGATGAATTGCCCTTGGCCGATCGGGCAACCATCGGCAATATGTCGCCGGAGTACGGCGCCACCTGCGCCATCTTTCCCATCGATGGGGAAACCCTGCGCTACCTGCGGCTCTCCGGCCGCGATGAAGAGCAGATCGCTCTGGTTGAGGCCTATGCCAAGGCCCAGGGCATGTGGCGCGAAGCCGGGGTTGAGGCGCAGTATTCATCCCGGCTGGAATTGGATCTGGGCACGGTGGAGCCCTGCTTGGCCGGGCCCAAGCGGCCGCAAGACCGCATAAGCCTCTCCCAATTGGGCCCATCATTTTCCCAGCTGCTGCACAGCGAGCGGCCAAGCTCCAATGAAACGGCACGCTTAAGCGACGAGGGCGGACAAACGGCGGTGGCGGCAGCTGCCCCCGGGGCTGCCCCCTGCCGTGTGGACGGCGAGGACTTGCTCCTTGAGGATGGGCATGTGGTTATCGCGGCGATTACCAGCTGCACCAATACCTCTAATCCCGATGTTATGATCGCCGCTGGCCTGGTGGCGCAGAAGGCGCGGGCGCGGGGACTGCACAGCAAAGCCTGGGTGAAAACCTCCTTGGCTCCGGGTTCGCAGGTGGTGCCAGCCTATCTGGAAGACGCTGGCCTCTTAGCGCCCCTGGCAGAACTGGGCTTTCATATTGTGGGTTTTGGCTGCACCACCTGCATTGGCAATTCCGGCCCGTTAAAACCGGAAATCCAAGAGGCCATTGCCGAGGGAGATCTTTTGGTGGCCTCGGTGCTTTCGGGAAATCGCAATTTCGAAGGGCGTATTCACCAAGAAGTGCGCGCTAATTATCTCGCCTCGCCACCCTTGGTGGTGGCCTATGCCCTGGCCGGACGGGTTACCCTGGATCTCAGCCACGAAGCCCTGGGCCATGATACGGAGGGCAAACCGGTCTACCTCGCCGATATTTGGCCCACTCGCAGGGAGATTTCCGACCTCGTGGCCCAGGTGGTATCGGCGCGCTTGTATCGCGAGCGCTATGCCGATGTCTTCCGCGGCAGCCAGCGCTGGCGCGATCTGCCCAGTCCAAAGGGCCAGCGCTATGATTGGCCGGAGAGCAGCTATGTGCGCAAGCCCCCCTATTTTCCCGGCATCTCTCGCCAGCCCAAACCCCTTAGCGCAATAGAGCAGGCGCGCTGCCTGGTAATGGTGGGAGACTCGATTACCACCGATCACATTTCTCCGGCCGGGGCGATTGCTGCCCATTCTGCGGCCGGCACCTATTTACAGGCAGAGGGTGTATCGGTGGCAGACTTTAATAGCTATGGCTCCCGCCGCGGTAATCACGAAGTTATGATGCGCGGCACCTTCGCCAATATCCGCCTGCGCAATCAGCTGGTCGCCGATCGCCTGGGCGGCTGGACCAAACATTTCCCCAGCGACGAAACCTGCTTTATCTTTGACGCTGCCCAGCGCTATGCCGCCGAACAAACCCCCTTAATCGTCCTCGCCGGCAAGGAATATGGCAGTGGCTCGTCCCGCGATTGGGCGGCGAAGGGCACCAATCTCCTTGGCGTACGCGCGGTCATCGCCGAGAGCTATGAGCGCATCCATCGCTCGAACTTAGTCGGCTTTGCGGTGCTGCCGCTGCAATTTATGGAGGGCGAATCGGCCCAATCCCTGGGCCTGAGTGGGGCCGAGCGTTTCACCATTTCCGACCTCGATGGCGAACCGCAAACGGTTAGCATCCGCGCCGAGGGCGAGGATGATAAGGTTATCGAATTTCACGCCTCCGTGCGCATCGATACCGCCAGCGAGTGGCAGTATTACCGCAATGGGGGTATTCTGCACAGCGTATTGCGGGATCTCTGTATGGGCTAAGCGATCTCGTGGCGATCGGGGCAATCGCGAAATTATACGCATCCTCTAATTGGGATCCTCCCCATACCACAAGCGCCCCCCGCTGCTTGGCGGGGGGCGCTTATGGTTGCTCTTTGAGCTTGCCGTACTTGGCCGCGGAGCTGTCCTACGGCCGATGGCAACTAGGTGTCGAGGTGTTCCTGTACCGCATTAAAGAGCTCTTCATCGCTGCGCATGGAGGTAACGATGAGGTTATATTCCTCAATCGTTAGATTTTCCTCGCTTTCGATGACCGCAACCATGGCCTCATTGGCCTGCTGCTGAAGGGCAGCCGCTTGCTGGGCATCGTCCCCGGCTTCGGCAAACTTAGCCTCGTATTCCACGGCAATTTCAATGATCTTGCCATAGACACTGGCGAAGGTTTCAATCTTGCCTTCATCAAGATCGTCGACGGAAACGCTTTGCTGTTCGGCACCCCATTCGCCTTCGTTGGCCTGTATTTGCTGGGCGGTGAGACTACCGACCAGGGCCAGGATCGCGACCAGGGACAGTTTTAGTAAAATGCTCGGCATGAGATACTCCTTATTGAGGGTTGAAAATGGATGAGCGATGAAGATCAGCATTTGCCATGCCAAAGCACGATCCCCGCGCCTTAAGTAATTTAAACCCCCTTTTTGCCCTTATTTTCAGCTGAGCAGGCTCAGCATCGGTATCTGTGCCAGGCACGCATTGGCCCATGTGCCAGGATGGCACATGGCGCTGTCAGTCGGGATCACTGTCGTTAAGCCAGCGATAGAGAGTGCGCCTACCAATGCCGAGGAGGGAGGCGGCGCGGCGTTTATTACCTTGGGTGCGTTCAAGCACATGGGCGACATAGCGCTGCTGCACCTCTTCTAAAGACGGCATTATGCCGTCCTCAAGGATATCGGCGAAATTAAAGTGCTGGGCGCTTTCAGAGCGCCGGTATTGGCGCAGCCGCGGCGGCAGATCCCAAACTTCAATGGTTGAGGAGCGAGCGAGGGTGGCGGCCCGCTCCATGGCATTGCGCAGTTCGCGTACATTGCCGGGGAAAGGGTAATGGCGCAGCACTTCAAGGGCCTCGCTGCTGAGACGCATGGCTGGCCGCTGATTCATCTTAGCAAAGACCTGTAGAAAATGGACGGCCAATAATTCAATATCCAGCCCCCGATCGCGCAGCGGTGGCACCTCAAGGGTAAAAGTCTCCAAGCGATAATACAGATCTTCGCGGAAGCGCCCGGCCTGGACTTCTTCCTCGAGATTGCGATTGGTGGCGGCGAGTATGCGCACATCAACCGGCCGCTCTTGGTCATTACCGACGGGACGAATGCAGCCCTCCTGCAGCACCCGCAGCAGTTTGGCCTGCATCGCCAAGGGCAACTCGCCAATCTCATCCAGCAGCAAGGTACCGCCATCGGCGTGGGCGAATAGGCCGCTACGCGCCGCATCGGCTCCGCTAAAGGCGCCGGCGCGGTGGCCAAAGAATTCACTCTCCAACAGCTGTTCCGGAATACTGGCACAATTGACCGCCACCATCTCGCCATGTTTGCGCTTGGAAAAGCGGGCAATGCCGCGGGCCACCAATTCTTTGCCGACCCCGCTCTCACCGGTAATCAGCACCGGCGCCGCTGAGCGGGCGACCAGGGCAATATTCTCGACGAGGCTTTGCATGGTCCGCGATTGTCCGACCAGGCCGGGTATGCTTTGCCCATCAAGCAGGCCGTGCAAATCCTCTACCTCGCGCTGCAGGCGTTGAACCCGTAGGGCCCGCTGAATGGCCAATTGTAATTGATCCAAGTCCAGGGGCTTGGTAATGAAATCGGCGGCGCCGGCGCGCAAGGCAGCCACCGCCTGCGGCACCGAACCAAAGGCAGTAATCACCATCACCGCTGGCGGCGGTTCGATGCTCTGACAGAGCTTAAGCAAAGCCATGCCATCGGCACCCGGAAGACGTAGATCGGTAATCACCAAGTCAAAATATCTCGCCTGCAATTCCGCCTGGGCCGCCTCGGCAGAAGCAACCGCCGTCACTTGATGCTGGGCTTCGCTAACTTCGGTGGTCAGCAATTCGCGCAGATGGAGATCGTCTTCGACAATAAGAATATGACAGGATTCGTTATCCATAGTTAAGACTCGGACGATGCATGGGAAAGGGTAAGTGAAAACACGCATCCGCTCGGCGTTTTATTATCGACGTTGATCTGGCCGCCGTGTTCAATGGCCACGCTGTGCACCACTGCTAGGCCCAAACCGGTGCCCTTGCCAACCGGTTTGGTCGTAAAAAATGGCTCGAAAATACGCTGCTGCAGATCTTTGCTGACCCCCGCTCCTTGATCGACAATGGCGTAGCAAATAAAGCCATCGCCCTGGCTGAGACGGCAGGTGACGGTGCCGCCGGGGGGCGAGGCCTGGCAAGCATTGGCAATGAGATTAACCAGGGCCTGCTCCACCCGGCCGGGGTCCATGAAAATACGTATCTCGGCATCAGTAAGAATCTCTAGCTGCAGGTCGATGTCATGCTGGTGGGTAATCTCGGCACAGGCACTAGCAGCAGCGCGCAGGGGCATACTAGCGGCAAGAGGATAATGCTGTCGCCGCTGGGTGCGGCCCACCTCCAATAATTGGCGCACCGTGCGTTCGGTGCGTTGGACTTCCTGACGAATACGTTGAAGACTTATGCGCCGGCCTTCATCCAGATCAGATGCGCGGGCCAGACGCTGAGCATGTCCATCAATGGTGCTCAATGGCGTTCCCAACTCATGGGCTACCCCCGCCGCAAGATGACCCAAGGCCGCGAGCTTTTCCGACTGCGCCAGTCGTTGGCGCAGTTCATTTTCTCGCTCACGGCGCTGGGCGATTTCATTCTCAGCATTGGCAATGGCATCAAGCATATCATTGATCGAGCGCCCGAGATCGGCAATTTCGGCGGGGCCGCGAATATCCACCCGATGGGCACTATCTCCATGTTGCAAGCGCAGAAGATCGCGCCCCAAATGATTGAGATGACGGCGCAGAGCACGGTGATGGCCAAAAATGGCCAATACGGCTAAGCCGGTAACGCCTATGGCGGCCAATAGAGCGGCGTAGATACGCATAATATTGAGCGACTGATCGATATCGCGCTGCCGTCGGGTTATTTGCAAGAGGCCGATGAGACGATTACCCGAATCATAGAGGGGCAGGAAATAGGAATATACCCGACGCCCGCCGATGCGTTCGTAGGTGCCATAGCGGCCCTCCTCGGCGAGGGCGCCGAGATCGGTTACCACGCCATCGCTATCAATATCCCCGGCGGTGGCAATTAATTGGCTATGATCGTCATAAACCATGAGCCCGTAGACGCGGCCAATATCCAAGGTGGAAAGCAGGGTATTGCTGACCTCTTGCACATTGCCGCTTTGAAGGGCGCTGGCTAAGGGTGCGCGAATGGCGCGGCCCACCAATTCGACATCTTCTTGCAGGCTGCGCTCAAGTTCGTGATCAAGCATCCGCGTGGAGTACCACGCCACCAAGGCAATCCAAAGCGTTGCTGGCAGGGCGACATACCACACCAAGCGCATGCGTAGGCTGGTTGGTCGTGCAGACATATGCTTCACTATGCAGGCCCCATGGCGAGGACCAGCCCTGTTCGATTAATGAACCAATTAGTCACAAGAATTAGCTTAACCAGCGCTGTACCAAGCCGAGGGCAACCAGGCAGAGGCAGGTGGCTGCAATCGCCATCCACTGGGATGGACGCAGCAATTCACGAAAAATGAGGCGGGCAAAGATGGCGGTGGCCACCATCATTGCCGATAAGACGCCCCCGGCGACGGTAATGCTGCCGAGTGTGGTGGCGTAGGTGTAGGCGCCGGTGCCAATCATGGTTGGTGAGGCGCAGAGGCCCACTTTTAACATAATGCGTGCCGGCATGAGAGGCTGATGGCGGCGGAATTGGCGCAGACTCAAGGCGAGCAAACCGCAAAGCCCAATACCCGCCTCCCAGGCCCAGGCGGCCAGGAAGGGATCAGCACTGCGCGAGACCACCCCCAGGGGCACCAGGGCCGAGGCCATGCAGATGGCAAACCCCACTGCTGCCAGCACCCCCCATAACGGCCGCGCGGTGACCACCCGCGGCTGGTCGCGGCTGCTCATCCAGCCCAGTACCACCACCCCTGCCACCACCCCGCTGACACAGAGTAATTCTAGGATGTGGGGCATGCCCAAACCCAGGGTCAACTCCAGAATGAGGGTAACCAGGGCGGCGAGGGCCTGACCGATGGCTACGGCGATGGCCATGGGCAAATGGCGCACGGCGTAAGTTTGGCAGAGATTGGCACCCAGGGCTGCGACACAGGCCAAGGCCAGGAAGGGCAGCACCGGCAGCAATACCTCCAGGCGCAGAGCCTCGGCATCGGCCAGTAGCAGCAGGGGCAGCATAATCATGCCCAAAAATATCCCGCGTGCCGTGACTACCCACAAAAGGTCATACTGGCGGGCCATATGGCCCACCAAGACATTATTGAGCCCGTAAGCGGTCACCGAGAAAAGGAGTAAGGTTAGGTACACAGGCGAAATAGTTGTCCCAGCTGGCGCCACGACAAGGGAAAGTCCTGCCTGAAGCCTGCTAGTGGTCTGAGTCAAGCAGAGTGCAACATATCCGCAGCCCCGGAATGCTGGATTCA
>REDX01000048.1 GCA_007695355.1 Planctomycetota bacterium | reverse complement strand
AAAGTGAGAAGCCAGGTCGAACGCATCTATGTCGTCCGTCGTTCCCCAGGGGCCCGGCGAGAATGACCAGCCCACCCTTTACCATCACCAACACCATGGTGCAGCAGGTAGCCACCATCAGCGAACAGGTGGGGCGCCTAGATGCCAGCCTGCCCGCAGCGGCGCAGGTGCTGCTGCGGCGCGGCAACCGCATTCGTACCATCCAGGGCAGCCTGGCCATTGAAGGTAACACCTTAAGCCTTGAGCAAGTGACGGCGGTCATGGATGGCAAGCGGGTGCTGGGCAGTGCGCGCGAGGTGCAGGAGGTGCGCGGGGCCATTGCCGCCTATGAGGCCCTAGGCGACTGGGACCCCATCAAGCGTGATGACCTGCTAGCTGCCCACCGGGTACTGATGGCAGGCCTGGTGGAGCGGCCGGGAGCGTTTCGCAGCGGCAATAGCGGTATCCAGCGCGGCAGCGAACTGGTGCATGTGGCCCCACCGGCGGCCAATGTTCGAGGACTGATCAACGACCTGCTGACCTGGCTGGCCACCACCGAGGAACACCCGCTGATTGCCGCCTGCGTCTTTCATTATGAATTCGAGTTCATCCACCCCTTTGTCGACGGCAACGGCCGCATGGGGCGGCTGTGGCAGACTCTGATCCTCAGCCGCTGGCAGCCGTTGTTTGCCCTGGTGCCGGTGGAAAGCCTGATCCGCGACCAGCAAGTAGGCTATTACGGCGCCTTAAACACCTGCGATGCCGTGGGCAATTCCACCGCCTTCATTGAGTTCATGCTTGAGATCATCAGCAATGCCTTGAGCGATCTCGGCGGCAGCCCCCAAGTCAGCCCCCAAGTCAAACGACTCCTGGCCGCACTTCACGGCAGCATGGACCGCGCCGCACTGCAAGCGGGGCTCGGCCTGACTGATCGTAAATCCTTTCGCCAACGCTACCTGCAGCCAGCCCTGGCGGCCGGGCTGATTGCGATGACCATCCCCGACAAACCCAATAGTCGGCTGCAGCAATACCAACTGACCGCCCGTGGGCGCCGGGCTCGGGGAGGTTCCTAACCCGCAAACTCGACGGCGACTTCTGGGATCAATTCCCCGATGAGCCCAAGGCCCCGGGCAGGGAAGGCGCTTATGTGGCTGGTGATATAAAGAGCAGAATTCTCTTTACATAACATAGTGATGCTTACCCTCAAGGTCAATGCGGCAGGCAGCCCTGCTGCGGCCAGGAGACCGTGGTATGATCGTTAATTTTAGCGTGGGTAACTGGATGAGTTTTCGTGACCCGGCCGAGCTGTCGCTTTTGGCCACCAGCGAGCGGCAGCACGGGGAGCGTGTGCCGCGTAGCAAGGGCCTGCAAAAGCGGGTGGTGCCCATTGCCGCCATTTATGGCGGTAATGCTTCGGGCAAGACCAACCTCTTTCAGGCCCTTAATGCTATGCAAGACCTGGTGGTGGAGGGGACGAAAATCGATGCCCCGATCCGGGTGGAGCCCTTTCGCCTGGATGGCCAGCGCGATCCTACGCCCACCGCCTTTGCCATTGAAGTGCTGATCGATGATAAGATTTGGCAGTATCAGTTCAGCTGCACCCGCAAGTGCATTGTCAGTGAATCACTCCGGGTATTCAGCCGTAGCAGCGAGCGTGTGCTGTTTGAGCGTCAAGACGGCGTCATTACGCCGGGAGCCGATGCCGTATCCGAGCGCAGCTTCTTAGAGTTTGCCGCCAAGGGCACCCGTGATAACCAACTGTATCTGACCAATACGGTCTCGCAAAAAATCGATGACTTCAAGCCCATCTATGATTGGTTTCGAAAGGGTCTGATTCTGGTGGCACCAGACGCCCGATTTGGTGCCTTTGATAAACTGGTTGATCGGGACGGGCCATTCCACGGACCCATTAGCGAATCCCTGCGTCGTTTGGATACGGGAATCACGGAGCTGGGTTGCGAGCCGGTGGATCTTGAGGCACTGGGGATTCCCCGATCATTTATGGAGGATCTCCAGGGAAGCCTGAGCGACCACAATGCCGTGCGGTTTTTTCACCCGAAAACCGATGATCGCATTATTGTGCGTCGCAATAAGGCGGGGGACATCGAAGCCCAGCGCTTGATTACCTACCATAAAAATGCCCAGGGGGAAAAGGTCCGTTTCGATATTCAGCACGAATCCGACGGCTCGCAGCGTGCCATCGATTTATTGCCGGCCTTCTTTTCCTTGAGCGAGGGCGCGCCCATCACCTATGTGATTGATGAACTGGATCGCAGTCTGCATACCCAGTTGACGCGTTCGCTGATCACGCATTTTCTTGAATCGTGCCATGCGGATTCCCGCAGCCAGCTCTTGCTGACCACCCACGATGTGCAACTGATGGAACAAAATCTTTTCCGCCGCGATGAAATGTGGCTGGTGGAACGGGATGCCCACGGCGCCTCGCAACTGGTGCCGTTCAGCGATTTCAATAAGGATAACCGCTACGATAAGGATATCCGCAAAGCCTATCTCCAGGGCCGTATGGGCGGCGTGCCGCGCATTCTTCCCTGGCGCAGCGAAGCTGTTACCCCCCTGGAGGGGCGTCAGTGATGGCAGGCTCTCGCCGTGGCTATCAACGGACGCGCAAGCGGGGCACCCGCCGCTTCAAACGGCGGGTGATCATCGCCGCCGAAGGCACGATTAGCGAGCCGGAGTATTTTCAACTCTTGCAAAGCATCGATACCACAGTCCAGGTGCATCCACTCAAGGGCAAGCACCACAGCTCTCCGCCACAAGTCCTTGAGCGGATGCGCAAGCACCTTGCAAACGATCCCCTGGAAGAGGAGGATGAAGCATGGCTGGTATGTGATAAAGATTCCTGGACCGACCAACAGTTGCGGGAGCTGTACCGGTGGTCGGATAATAAGAGCCAACATGGCTTTGCCCTGAGCAATCCCAAATTTGAATACTGGCTGCTGCTGCATTTTGAGGATGGCAATGGCGTTGGCTCTGCGGCCGGGGTTGACCGCAGGCTGCGGGAACATCTTCCCAACTTTGACAAACACATTAGCGCGCGTCATTTCACCCCTGAACGCATCGCCCAAGCCACGAATCGTGCCCGCAGACGCGACCAGCCGCCGACCAGCGACTGGCCCCGCGCCATCGGCAGTACGGTGTACCGCCTGATTGGTGCCATACGCAGGGATACGTAGAGATTCCTTGAATAGCGGCAACCCCCAAGTCAAACGACTCCTGGCGGCCCTTCACGGCAGCATGGACCGCGCCGCGCTGCAAGCGGGGCTCGGCCTGACTGATCGTAAATCCTTTCGCCAACGCTACCTGCAGCCAGCCCTGGCGGCCGGGCTGATTGCGATGACCATCCCCGACAAACCCAATAGCCGGCTGCAGCAATACCAACTGACCGCCCGTGGGCGCCGGGCTCGGGGAGGCTCCTAGTTTGCTAATCTCGACGGCGACTTCTGGGATCAATTCCCCATGACCCCAAGGCCCCGGGCGGGGAAGATGTCTGAGTGGTGGGCATACCGCTGAAATGGAAAGGGCAACAATCACAAGTAAACTCCTTCTGCGCTTTCCGTGGCTTATCTTTTTGAGGGCCGCTGAAAACGCTGAAGGGGAAGAGAGGGTCGGCTAGCAGGACTTGAACCCTTCTGCGCTTTTCTGCGCTTTCTGCGGCTTATTTTTCTTGGGGGCCGCTGAAAACGCTGAAGGACGCTGAAGAGGGTTGGGAAGGGCGGCTAGATGGGCCTGAAGCCTTCTGCGCTTTCTGCGGCTCAAGGGATTGGCCGCTGAAAACGCTGAAGGGCGCT
>REDX01000117.1 GCA_007695355.1 Planctomycetota bacterium | reverse complement strand
GCCATAGCTTTCTCGTACCGCCGGATCGTAAACCGCGCAGCAATGGCCGCCGTTCTGCCGGACCAGGGAGTACACGGGAATGTCCGATGGGCCATCGGCAATATAAATCATATGGTTAAAGGGGATGCGGCGTTGGGTGCGGGGCAGGCTGTCATTGACATCGATGCTGCCTTTATTGCTGCCCTTGTTGATTTCAAAGATGGCTCGGGTTTTGGTGGTATTATCAATGGCGTAACCGATTTGACGAATCAGGGCCTCGCCACTGACAGCGGCGGCCTGGCCAAGATAGTCCGGGGGCGCCACATGTTCGATGAATTCGCAGGCCCAGACCCCGTCAATGTGCTGGGCTATGGCCGAACCGCGGATCATTTCGGCCAAACCATTGGAGACCACATAGTGTTCGAGCCGCAGTTCGGGATCGCGCTGGCTTACCACCTCGCGCAGGCGGGCAAAGGCATCGGGCAGGCCAGGGTAAAAGTCGATCTCAGCCCCCAACTCGCGCAGGCGGGCATTGCTTAGGCCGGGCAATAGTCCGGCCTGGGCATAGGTCAGCAGGTGGTTGAGATACATGGTATCATCGGCGATGTGCTGCAGGCCCTGGGCGCGATAATGCTTGGAGAGTCCACGCACCTCCTGCCAAAAGCGGGCCTCGTCGATATTATAAGCCCGGAAGAGGGGCTTTTGCATATAGCATGGGCTTAAGGTGAGATCGAAGTCCCAAATGCAGGCAATGTGGTGTTGGCTAAAGAGGGGCTGGTTCATCGGTCTAGTCCATTCTCCTGTCTACTTAAAAGCCATTGCAATTCTCTGCGCCCCGGGGCATTTGCGGCGCAGCGAATTATTCAAGGGATTGAGTGGACAGCACACGAGATTCCTCCGGCGAGTGGGCGCTCATGAGTTTTCATCCGGGGTCTCAAGCGCTTAGACATCTCTTCCTAAGGCCCCATGGGGGATAAACAGACATCCCACGCGGTCCCTCTGCGCTAATCGTGTCTGCCGTTATCGTGCCTGCCGGAGGCTCAGGCCGCAGAGGGGGCGGGATTGCGGCTTTCAAGATTAAGGAATCGGCATTGATCCAGGGCCGGCACCACTGGCCGGGGGCTGCTTGTTTGTCGCCCCGGCTTGGGGCTGGGTTTGCGCTGCCTGGGCCATGCGCCCCGCGTCGATGGGAATGACGGGAAGATTGGCATGCAGGCACAAGGGATTTAAGACGGTGGTGATTTTAGTGACCCCTGTAACCAGGAGGTGCTTGAAAAAGTCGCTGCCTCCCTGTTCTTGCGGCACCAGCTTCTCTGAAGAGGTGAACAGGAAACGCCAGCCGCCGCGGGCAAAGGGCTGTTCTTGGCCTTCGACCACTAGGTGAAAGGTGACCACCGCCGTATGCAGTTTGCCATCGGGGCTGGACGGTAAGAAGTTGAGTCCGGCATTGACCTTCACCTCACCCTTTCCGGAGACCGGTTGCGGGTGTTGCAGCATAATGCCATCAAGAAAATCGCGGCTAATATCCAATTTCATGGTCAGCTCTCTCGTACTGGGGCGCCATCGGTAGCAGCGCCGGTGAGGGGGAGGGGAAAACAACAGAAGATTGGGCATGGTAGATGCCAGCGCGGGGGGACAAGGGCGGCCTCTCTCGGTCCCTGTCCCGGGGGCGACGCAAAGCTTGTTTGGAAAAGGAATGCCCGCTTCGCATGGCATGCTTTTAGTGCAAAACACCCCTTTCCGGCCTTTTTTGCTGGCCGATCTGGAGATCGACGGTCCCGGGGACAAGCCTTGCGACGCCCTGTCCGGGGGTCTTGCTTTCCTTGGCGCATCATCTGGCTATACCCGGTTAAGGCTACGGCAGGGTCGGCTGGTTGGTCGCCCCCCCGATGATCTCGGCTGGCCCCCGCCACTGTCCAAGGATAGGGATCTGGATCTTCGTCCCAGGCTGGCCGGGTCTAGACTGTGACGCATTCCGAAGGAGATAGACCATGGCCGATCTTGCCACGACCTACCTGGGCCTGCCTTTGCGCAATCCCTTGGTTATTGCTGCCTCATCAGTGACGGCGCGCATTGAAAATCTTGAACTCTGCGATCGCTTCGGGGCAGGGGCGGTGGTTTTACGGTCGCTCTTTGAAGAGCAGATCTTGGCAGATCGCTCGCAATTGGAGGAGGTTCTCGATACTGCTTCTGGATCCCATGCCGAGGCTCAAGATTATTTCCCGCCGGTGTCCCATGCCGACGCCACCGACTATCTGCGGCGCATCGAAGAGTCCAAAAAGGCGGTGAGCATCCCCATTATTGCCAGTCTTAATGCGGTGAATAACGGTTCTTGGACTCGCTATGCGCGGCAAATGGTGGAAGCCGGTGCCGATGCCATAGAGCTGAATGTCTATAGCGTTGCCACCGATCTAAATGTCAGCAGTCAGCAAATTGAAGAGCAGCTTTTAGAGCTGGTGGAAGGCGTTTTAAGCGTCGCCAGCGTGCCAGTGAGCGTCAAATTGAGCCCCTATTACACGTCCCTAGTTAATGTGGTGGGCCAGTTAGATCAGCGCAAGGTGGGCGGTGTGGTGCTGTTTAATCGCTTCCTTCAGCCCGATATCGATCCCCAATCTGAAACCTTGACCAATGCCATGCCCCTGTCCTCGCCCAATGAATTACGTTTGCCCCTGCGCTATGTCGCCCTCTTGGCCGGGCGGGTTAAGTGCGATCTGGCCATTAGCACCGGTGTGCACCGCGGTGAAGATATGGTGCGCGCCATTCTCGCCGGGGCCACAGTGACGCAAATCGCCGCTTCGGTCATCAAGAACGGCATTCATCATATCGCTACCATGCTGCGCGACCTAGAGGCCTGGATGGATGAGCGCGGTCACCACAGCGTTGATGACTTGCGCGGCCGCCTATCGCAGCAGGCGGTAAATGATCCATTCGCCTTTGAGCGCGCTCAGTATGTCAACCTGCTGCTGAGCGGCGGTGCCCTCTCGGGGCCGCTAAATGCTCGCGTCAATTAAGGGGGTCTAAGGATCCTGGCCCTTTGATCGCCCGCATTTAGTCACCGCTGGCCGAGGTGGCAATGTCCATCAGATTTTCACGATCTGGTTTCGCCATCATATTTTCGCTTAAATGGGCACCCAGGTCGATCCCGCCATTGGTGGCGGGAATAACGCGGATGGTTTTTTGTAGCAAAACATTATTGGGAATGCGTACCTGGTGGGTTAGGCCATCGGGGCCTTGCTCTTCGATGGTGGTATAGACTAAACTAACGTCGGTAAGCAGGCCGCGTAAACTGCCGCCGCCGGTGGCCTCGGTCACTTCGATGGTATCGCCAATGCGAAACGGCCGCGCCATTAACAGGATGAAAGCGGCGGTGGAATTCGAGAGGATGCTCCAGACTGCAACAAAGCCGATGGCGACCATGGCCAGGCCGGCGGAAAGCAGGCCCCAAAGCATGCCTAATTCCACGCCAATCTGCTGCATAACGGCTAGGGAAATAATCAGAACCATAATCCAGCGCAGGCCACGCTGCACGAAGGCAGCGAAGACCGGCACCATATTTGTGCGTTCAAAGAGGCGATGGATGAGGTTTTTAATAACCAGCCACACCAGGACACCGACGACGATGGTTACCACCACGGCGCTGCCCTTCACCAACATCCACTTATAGGCGACATCCAAAGTGGCGGCGAAGGAATTCTCTTCTTCGGCGCTGGCTGCAATCGGCAGCAAGATTAGAGGACATGCGGCAGCGAAGCGTTGTGCGTAATGCATCATGGCGTAGTTCCCCAGGTATTTTGTGGCCTAAAGCATGGTGCATGCGGGCGAGAAAGGGCCCGGCCAGGTGCGGCGGGCGGTGCATACCCTATCGCCGATGTTGATGCAAACCCGAACTGTTTTTGGCGGCAGCGGAATTGAGCCGGTAAACATGGGCTAACACCTCAGCAAGGGCTTGATACAGCCGAGGCGGGATCTCAACGTCAAGGTCGAGAACCCCTAGTAAGGAGACGAGGTCATCGTCTCTATGCAAAGGAATGCCATGGCTGCGGGCAAGGTCAAGGATGCGCTCGGCAACACTTCCCTTACCCTTCGCTAGCAGACGAGGAGCGCTGTCGTGTTCGCGGTCGTAGCGCATGGCTACGGCTTCCGGTCGTTTGGGCAGGTTCATGAATTGATATCAGCCAATCGAATATGGGCCTCAATGCCCAGTTGCTCTAAATCCTGCCGCAGATCAACTATCCCATTGCGCAGTGATGCTGCCGCCTGGGGTCCGTGAAAGAGGGTAATGCCCAGGGGGTGGCCGCTAACTTCGCTCAGGCGCAGGGAGAGAGGGCCGAGTTGGGAAAGTTCGACGTCTACCCGCAGGAAGGTGGCGCTGGTGCCGCCTTGTTGGCGCTGGCTGATGGCTAGGCGCGCTGGCAGCGGCTGCTGGTTGGCAAGCAAGGGTAGGGGCAGAACCACATCGTAGTCATGAAGATGGCGCGGCGGCAGGAGGGCATCGGCAAGCACTTCCCGGCTGATGGTGTGCAGATTGCCGCGTAGGCCGGGATCGTCGGCGCTGAGAGCGGCTTGGATTTGGACCAGGCTGCGCACCAGCTCCTGCAAAGACTGCAGGGGGGCATCATTGCCGGAGCGGCTGGCGAGAAGTTCGGCCATGGCGGCAGCCCCTGGGCTGCTACCTGGGCTGCTGGTTGACAGGGGCGCCATCTGGCCGGAGCTGGCAGCGAGAGAGGGGGGCGTTGTCGGCGGCGCTGGATGGACGCCGATAAAGCTCAGACTCTGCTGCACAGCTCCGCGGCCCATCTGCAAATCGAGGCGGGCAACCAGGGATTGAAGCTGCTCGGCGGTAGCGGCTGGCGGCAGCGGGGCCGCCGCGGCACTAGGCGTCGCTGTGGGGGTGCTTGAAGGATTGACGGGGACGGCTACCGGACCAGCGGCAGGGGTCGTGGCAGGGGTCGCGGCGGGGGCGGGCTGGACGCTGGCGCCAGCTGCTGTGGCTGGGCTTGGGGCCCCTGGGCTGGGGGCCGTCACTGTTGGGGCTTGACCGGCTAAGGGCGGCGGGCTGGCCGCCGTCGCGGCTGGGGTGGCGGCGGGTGCCGTCGCCCCTGGAGTTGCCCGGGCTGCGGCCAGGGCCGGGCCAGCGGCAATGGGGCCCTGGCCAGGCCCGGGCTGCGTAAGCGAGGCTGGGGGAGAGCTGGCTGGGCTTGGGTTTGTCGGCAGCTGTGAGATCAGCCCTGGCAGTTGACGCAGTAATTGCTGCAGTTGCTGCGCGGCTTGGCTGCCATTGCTGGCCAGCGCTTGCTGGGCAATACCAATTAGGGCTGGCGTGGCTGGCAGGCCGGCGCGGGCAAGGGTGGCGTGGGCGCTTGCTAGCTGCCAGAGGGCGGCCGGACTGGCCCCCTGGGCGCTTGCGGCGAGTAGGGCCTGGGCCGCTTGCTGGAGGCGGCTGGCAGGGGTGAGTGGGGCCTCACTCTGCTCAAAGGCGGCAAGCGCCAGGCGGGTGCTGGCCGTATCCCCCAGGCCCAGGGAGGCGAGGCGGTCTAGCATGCCCGAGGTACGGGCGCTATCGCCAATCTGGGCATCGGCCAAACGCAGCCGTAGTCCACCTTCGGTGGCCAGTACATTGAAGCGTACGATTTGATCGCGACTGAGAGCGGTGGCGCTCTCGGCGAAAATATTTTGCCCGCGCAAATTAATTAAATACGTGTCTCCGGGGAAGCGCTCTAAAACCCGCCCGGTCACTTCAGTTCCGGGCTTTAAAACTTGGGTCAGCGGCCGCAGCTGCTGTTCGCTCATGCGCAGGTCGACACTGCGGCCATCGGCGGTGGTAAAGGAAGCCGCCCCCGATCCCTGGCCCCCCGCTGATGGGGCCGGGCTACTCATACTCCGAGGCCTGCCCGCTGACAGCGCGCACGCAGCAGGGTCATCAGTCGCGCATGGATTTGGCACACGCGGCTTTCGGTGACACCTAATACCTCGGCGATCTCCTTCATCAGCATATTTTCAAAATAATACATTTTGATCACCAGTCGCTCCTGCTCTTTGAGTCCCTTAAGGATTTCTAAGAGCGCAGAGCGCTGGTCATCGCGTTCAAGCCGTTGGCTTGGCGGGGCATCGTTGGTAATTCCCACCACATCGCCCAGGGTGGCATTATCGCCCACTGGGCTATCCAGGCTTACCTGGCTAGCGAGGTGACTTGAACGCTCTAAATCAGCTAATTCAGCCAGGGGGATGCCCAGATGGCTGGCCAATTCATCATCACTGGGCAGTCGTCCCAATTCATGATGCAGATGATTGACCGCCACTTGGTAATCGCGGGCGCGGCTGCGGGTGCTACGGGGCACCCAATCGCGGGCGCGCAATTCATCGATGACAGAACCACGAATACGCAGCACCGCGTAGGTGGAAAAGGCGGTTTCCCGCGTATGGTCAAAGCGATCGATGGCATCCATTAAGCCAATCACACCGGCGTGAAAGAGGTCATCACGTTCCACCGAACTGGGCAGATAGGCGGCGATTTTTTCCACCACCGAATGCACCAAAGGCAGGTGCTGCATAATTTTGCCGTCGCGTTCATCGGCCACGCAGGTGCGCTCCGCCGCCCGATAGGCGGCCAGCCGGCCGGCGGATCGTTTGCCGATACCGCTCATTGGGCAGGTGCTCCATTGGCTTTGGCCCCGGCGATTTCAGGGGCAGTTGCGGCTTCAACTTCGCTCAGCCGTTGACCAATGACTTCAGCCCCCAAGCGCAGCAGGTAACCGCTGACCACCATGGCAATCAGGGCCCCCGCCGCCGCCCGCCAAGCGATGGTTAAGGGATCGCCGCCCATATAGAGTCCGTAGGCCAGCCATCCAACCCCGGTAAGGAGCAGAATCCGTGCTTGAATCTTGGTGATCGTATAGCCAACGCTTATCATGGGACAAACCTAGGGAGAGTATAAGGGAGTCGCGCCCAAGATCAACGCAAAGCAGGTGCCAGATATTTAGGGCTCGGCATCAGCCTTGAGCCGGCCTTGAATCAGCCTTGAGCCGGCCCTTTTAGTAGCGGGGGACGCTCGGATCGACTCGGCATGACCAAGCATCGATCCCGCCCGCAAGCGAATAGACCTGGGTAAACCCCTGCTGGCTAAGGAAGGCCGCGACCCGCGCCGAGCGCACCCCGGCATGGCAGAGCACCACCAGCGGCTGCGGCAATTGGCTTAAAACGGCACAGGCGCCAGGAATCTCCGCCATCGGGACCATCTGATCCGCCCCCATGCTAGCGGTGCTGATCTCCCACGGTTCCCGCACATCAAGCAAGGTATGGGCTTTGCCCGCCTGCCGCCAGGCGGCCAGTTCTTCCACGCTTAACTCTAGCCATGCCATGAGCCCATTCTAAGCCCACCGGCCACGGGTCCACCGCCCTTTTGTCGTGGCAGTTGTGGCAAAGCATAGGAAAACCCCATCCCCAGACCGGCATTTTGAGGGTGGGCGCATCCCTTCTTGCCTCATCACCCTCCGCCGCTAGGTTGCGCCAGCGATCGCAGCCCAAGCATGGAGAGGTGGCAGAGCGGTTGAATGCGCCGGTTTCGAAAACCGGTATACCCGAAAGGGTATCGGGGGTTCGAATCCCCCTCTCTCCGCCATGTAACCTCCTGCTTTATAGCAGGTTATAAGCCCCAGTCAATACGGCTGGGGCTTATTTATTTTTGCTGACTTTCCCCAGTGGTCTAGGTGAAGTCTAGGTAGGGCAGGCCAAAGACCCAGTGGCGCGGCATCAAATTCGCTGGCTGCCCTATCTAGGCTCATGCAAAACCAAGCTGAACCGAAGGCCAACGACGACTCATCTCACCGCCTAGACGAAAGGGCGATCAAGAGGCTCATTGCCAAGCAGATCGAAAACCGATGCGAAACATTGGAGCGGCAGGTGGCAATGCTGGAGGCCATCCTCCGGCGCAAGGCCGATCTCCAGTACCTGAGCATCAACGAGGTCTGCCAACGCTACCGCCTGAACCACCGCCGTGTGAAGGAGGCAATCCGCATAGGTGCCATTGAGGCGGCAGCTCGCCCCAATGGGCGCGGGGGGCGGACCACTTATCTCATCCGGGCAGATGAAGCTGAACGCTATTGGGGGAGCGGCCTACCGGTTTGAGTCTTGAGGTCTCATAACCTCAAATACTTGAGTATCCTCCGCCTCAAAATCGTCAAAGATTTCAACTCCCTGGCCAGCCTGACCCGCGAGGGAGCAGCCAAGGGCAGCCGTCAGAGCGATGATAGGGGTAGCCACCCACACAATGCGGGCTGAATGGTTCTGAGCATGGGGGGCTGAAGGCAGCTGTCTGGGGCTGGGCCTGGGCCTGCTCCTGGGGGAGGTAGGGACTGGCTTCTGCCCAGGGGAGGGGCGGGGTCACCGGAAGGCTCGGATGTGCTCGATAATGGGGCCTGCAAGGGCTACAAAGTGGCGATCCTTACCGAGGTCGGTGGTCATGAGGAAGGTCAGCTTTGCGCGCAGGGAATGGGCCTCACTGCTTGCATAGGCACTGCGGTACTCACAGCAGTCGTGGATCAGGGCACGGGCGCGCTGAGCAGCCTTGGCTTCATCTGGCGAAAGCCACTCCATGGCCGCGGTGAGACGGCGGGCGATCTCCCAACGCTGGCAGACGGCCCGGAAGGCCGTGTGGGAATCAAAGGGCGCACCGCCAATGTCACCGCCAATGTCTGGATGCTCCTGTGCGCCCTTAGTCATGACTGCACCCCGCATGCATCACAACAACCGTCATCAAAGCCTGCCTGTGGCTCGCTTTGAGGCTGATGCTGGCCCAACGCACCTTGATGAGAGGCGCGCAAACAACTTGGTCATAATGATGGCGATTCGTTGTTGGCATCATGGAATGGCCTTCTCTGGGGAATGGGGAGGTGATTGGGAATAGGGGCAATGATTATGAGCGACTGCGTTTCATGAGTCCACCCGGCGGTTTCAGGCGCGGCCCATCATAGCCCGGATCATGACGAACATGATGTAGTGCGGTTAACACGCCACTATATCTGCCCTCGACCCAACACACTCCCAGGGAGGCAGGGGCAATTGCCACGGATTGATAGATGGCCTGAAAGGTAGGTACGTAGTCCTCAAACAGCGTTTCCAGAGGGACAGGACATGACTGCGACTCGTTCGCTGCTTCAGCAGCCAGGCCATGCTTCAAGGTCTCCAGGGCAACCGCAATGTTGTGTGCGCTTTGTTGGCGTACATGAGCCCATTCTTGTTGGATCTCCCATTGACCGGTGGCCTGAGATTCAACAGCAAGCCTGACCCGATGGCCCGTTTCGGAACCACAGTAGATGACGGCATCCTGACGACAATGACTCGCCACTGAAAACAGGGATTCTAAGGCGAGATCTCCAACATCACCGGGAATAAAAAAAGAACGGTCACTCAACTCTCTCAGATCAGCATCGCCATCTGTGAGCCATGAACCAATCAGACGGATACACCCCCATCTGCTGGCACTGATCTCAGGCAATAAGCGTCGCCGGGCGTTCGCGCGCTCCTCGTTACCGGGTTCTCCTCTCCAAGAGGTTACAATGGCGAAATGCGGCAAGGCCATTTCCTGAGTCGCGCCTATATCACCAGCGATATGCCGCAGTACCCGACGCAACGATGCCTCTAGGACGCCCACTCGGCCTGACGTTGTTGGTTGCGCCGAAAGATGATGCTTGGATTCATTCATGGTCGTACTGTTCCTTTTATTGGAGGTGTTTTAATCGGTAACGGAGTCCTTTGCTTGGCCATTCGTTGCATTCAGGTCATCCAACAACAGGGCCTCACGCTCTGCGCGGCTTTTGCTGTTGAGCAATACGTCCCGCAGGGGCATGATATCCGGAGTCGTGGTAATCCATTTTCTGGCCATTACCTCCGCCAGTTGCGCTCTGCTATCGCCATCCCAGCCATGCCCTTTCGCCCAATGTTGCACCTCATCGTGATCCAGAAGCGCACGCATAACGGGCAAGGAATCAACTACCGCACCAATGATTACCTTAATAAGGGTCCCGACATAGGGCATACCCTCCCGGTCACTCTGGCACATATCAACCCCATCGACTAAGGACTGATGCACCAAAGAGTCGACTAAATCATCTACGTTCACATCGGTGAGCAGTATTTCGCACAGAATACGCTCGACAACATATACGACTGCCCAACTACCGTCTTTCTTTTCCCGTGGTTTCATCAGCACACCTCCTGACCACATACCGGCAAAGAGCGCAGCCAGTCGCCATAGGCAGGGCTCAAAAGGTCAATGCCTGCAAGTATATGGTTCAGGTAATCACGCCGTGGCAGAAGCCCAGCTTCGCTTACTGCCGCCTGTTGAATATAGACCGCAGCTGAGCGCGTGGCACCATCACTGCAAACCACCTGCCACATTTCACGACAGTAGTGCCGGGGCACGCCCTCAAAGCTATCAAGCACCTGCAAGCCTGCTGGGCTCACTGGCCACAGTACCCCTTCGGCATCTGGGGCCGAGCCATCATTGGCAATTAATCCCGCATACCCAGAACCATCGCCAGCGGCTTTGTCAAAACACAGCCTCCAGCCGCGCAGGACTGCCGTCAATGCGCCGTCCCGGCTATGACAAAGGACATGAACGTCGATGCGCTGACGCAGGCGATCCCACGACATATTTGATCCATAAGCGAGATACCAAGTGGCTGAGGTTGGCGATGTGGTGGTCATAGTGCTGAGTCCTCGTGGGCTAGGGTGATGGGTTCACTCTATACGCACGCGAGTGTCAAGAACTGCATCCACGCACCGTCGCAATGCATGCCGCTGGCAGGCGCATTGCACGGCCATCACAGCACGTTTTTCTTCACCCATACCAAGGATGCCCTTTACTCCCCAAAAGCCCCAGAATGGGATCTCTGCGCGTCCCTGGCGTTGCGCCAGACCAGCACATCGGGTCAGGCCAGCTCTCCCACCATTACGTCTCCCATTCCCGCCTCGCGCAGGGCCTTGCGTACCTTGGCAGTCTGATAGCTCATCGTATCAATGATCATCAGGTGCACCCGACAGGATCGCACCTTAAGGGCCGCGTTCAGCAGCACCTCATATTCCTCCTGCGTCCAGTCAGTGAGGTCAAAGCGAAAGGGCAGATAGCGCAGCACATCTTGAGGCTGGGTCACCTCATGCTTCCACTGCGGATAGCGGTAACGGGTTTTGGGGTAGGCCAGCAAGGTATCATCATCCTGGGCCACCCATACCGCCACCTGAATCCACCAATCACGCCACATAGTATAACTGCTTTTGGGAATCAGCAGCGGCCGCCGGTTAGGCAGTCGCTGACGTGGTGGGTAACGGCGACTGGGGTCACCCTGTGGCTCGGCTAAGGCCACATCCCAGCCCACCCGGCTATTATCCCACATGCGCAGAATGGCACCACCATATCCCGTCACATGTGCTTCAACCCGAATCGGCATCAGCGACCCTCCTCCGCGGCCTCAATAAACGAAGTCGTATTTCCTGCCGTGGTAAACACCTCCACATCGGCCACGCCAAAGCCCGCCAGTGCACGTAACACTGATTCGGCCGTCCAATAATCCGGGCGCACAATCATCAGATGGCAACGACACGTCAAAGCCTCATGGGCGACTTGTCGCAAGCCATCCCGCTCCGCATCCGATAAGGCGGCAAGATTTATACGCTGCGGCAGGCGCATGAGTCGCAATCGATGCTCACCATGAGGAATAACTGATTTCCGCGGGCGTGCATTATCATCATTATTATCATTATCCTCGCGCTGCCGCCGCCGGGACGCGGATTCTTTGAACAAGCGTTCAGGAACCGCATCCAGGGTTGGCCGATCCTGAAGGCCAAACAGTGCCGCCAACACCATCCAGTCTTGCCAGATGGTATCGGGCCCCTCAGGTATCAGTGACCACGGGCTCGTCTTGGACACCTGAAATATCATGCTTCCCTGCACCCGATCATGAAACCGCTGAGCTAAGCCACCGATCTCCCACAAGGCCCGATCCGACTCGTGCAAACGCAGATACGATCCACCATTGCCCGAACAAAAGATTTCTGCGGTAATTCCCATAATGCTGTCTCCTGTGCTGTGAGGTCCGTCCGGGCAATGGTATTCGTGTGCGAGGGTCAAGGCTCGAAAAACATCCTGGTATTCGAAGCCATAGTACACTGCCCCCGCCTCCACCCTGCTTGGTTACCTGCTCCCTATGGACAACATGACTTTCGCCAAACCTTCCACGGACAGAATGCGTGGTGCACTGTTGCTTTCCTCAAAACTTCTTCCCTCTTCCTTCCTGACATAAAAATCAATACTGGTCAGCAAGTCTCCATCCCCGTCCAATAGCTCCGCACGAATGATGACACTGCGGCCAGAGGGTGCTGAAGAAAGATCGTCTTTGAGTCGACCTTCGACGAGGAATACCATGCGCCAGGCTCCCATCCATCGAAGGCCTGCAACCACCTTCACATCGCGAATATCGACAAGTTCTGCAAGATCATCCGTAATTTCAAAGGGTACGCTATACCCTCTTCCAACAGCAAGCTGCATTCTCGATTTAAAACGGCGTTCTATTTCTTTGAGGGCTTCTTCTGACCCATCGGAGTCGGCTTCCGCTTGCAGTGCCTGTCGGGCAAGGTCATACAAATTCCCGCCGCCTCCTATCATTGATCCCCCACCACTGGCCATAAACACCACGGCCAGTATCAGGCCCAGGAAGGCCGCGCCTGCGCCACCACCGGCAAGGGCTGGGGCGGGTGCCGGGATGGGTCCTGGCTTGGCATCATCCGCTTGCGGACGCATAAATGCCAGCACCCCCAGTCCGATGGCAAGGAAGGCCAAGGGAATGGCCAGTAGGCGGATATAGGGAATGAAACTCAAGACTAACGCGGCCGCCCCTGCCATCGCCGCCAACTGGGCAGGCGGGAAGGGTAATTTGGCCAGCATGGTTTCCCAGACTGGGGTTTGTTGCGATGAATCTTCGCTCATGGTTGCTCCTTTGAAGACTGCGGGGAGGGGATGCTATGGCACTTTTGCCATAGCTCAAGTCGATACTGAAATTTGCCTGGGCATCGCTACGATGCAGCGATGCAGCCCTTTGCGGAATTGTTGCGTGATTACCTGAACCATGCCGGTCTGAGCCAATCCCGCTTTGCTGAGTTGGCCGATACCGATCAAGGCTTTATCTCCCAGATCCTCGCCGAGACCCGTCGCCCGCCCTTGAATCGGATAGGTGACTGGGCAACTATCTTGGATTTGGACCCTGAAACCACGCAGCAATTTATCGATGCCGCCCACTTGGCGCACAGCACCCAGCATGTGCGCGATATGGTGGCCGATTTGCGCAGGCGGCTGGATGAGAATGCCTGAACGGATGGGTGTCTGATGGCGATGCATGGGCTCAGGCTACGCCTAGCAAACGGCCGCACGACACGGTAACGCATCGCCACGATGCGTCAGGGCTGGCCCTTGAGGGGATTATGGCTAAACTGCCATGATGCCACCGCCACTCCACATCACCGGATTAACCTGGCTCCGCCGTCTGGGCAGCGGTGGCATGGGCGAAGTGTGGCTTGCCCAGCAAGAACATCTGGACCGTTTGGCGGCGGTGAAACTGATCCGCCCGGACCGCCACAGCACTGAGGCCGAAGCACGATTTCGCCGCGAGGCACGGCTGGCCGCACAGCTGACCCACCCCCACCTTGTAACGGTATATGACTTTGGCGTGCAGGATGGGACGTGGTATATTGTTCAGGAATTCGTTGAGGGGCAGAACCTGGCTCACATTCTTAGTGCTGGCCCCATGGCCCCAGACGCAGCTACGGATGTGCTAACGGGTATTGCCCAGGCCCTGAGTCGATGCCATGCCGCAGGCATTATCCACCGCGATGTGAAACCCGAGAACATCCTGGTAAGCCCTGATGGTGTCGCCAAATTAGCCGACTTCGGCATTGCCCGGCAACTGGATGAAACCGCCACCCTGCATCTGGCAGGCACCCCAGGCAGTCCCTATGCCATGTCCCCAGAGGCCTGGCGCGGTGAAGCCGTAGGACCAGCCGCCGACCTCTACGGCCTGGGCATTTGTCTCTGGATCTGCCTGACGGGCAGCCCGCCCTTTCGCGGCAGTAACCGTGATGCCCTGGCCCATCAGATTTGCCATGCGGCATTGCCGTCCCTGTCCGAATCCGTCCCGCCCAAGCTGGCCGAGTTGGCGCATCGACTCCTTGCTAAGCAGCCCAGCGATCGCCCCACAGCCGATGCGGCCGTAGCCTTGCTTGCCGGAACACCGCCCCCGCACCCCATACCCCTGGCAGCCACCCACATCCCTAACCGCGGGCCTCGCCGCAAGACCGCCATCATTGCAGCGGTTACCACCATGGCCCTGGTGGTGATCGTGGTGTGGGGGCTTTGGTGGCCCCACTCAGGCGAGTCCAGCCCTGAATCCAGCGCAGCAACACCGCCCAGCCAAAGGGCAGAGACCAGCCAGGAAAGCCCTGCCAGCCATGCCGCCTTCCCCGATCAGGCCAGCATCAGCGAAGAACAGCTCCCCCAAGTTTTTTCCGTCACGCGGGCGGAAATGCGATGGTTCAACGGACAGGCCATTCCCACCATCGTCGCCGTCCCTGCTGGGCACGACCTCTCAGCCATCGCCAGCATTCAGTGGTCTGAGGATGGCAAGCAATGGCAGGAAAGCGAAAACCTGCGTCGCTTTCCCAATCCACTCACCGGGGTCGCAGCCATCAGTCCCCAATTCAATCTCCCCCCCACGACAGAGCCCGGACAGCGCACCATCCATCTGCGCTTTCTTACCGTTGCCGGAGAAACCAGTCCAAGACAGCCCTTTACCTTTGCCATCCCACCAGATCCCGCGATTCAACGATCGGTGGCATTGGTGGCGCAGCTTTCACAGCAAGACGATTGGCAGTTGCGGGCGCAAAATCACCCCACCCGCGGCCTTAGCTTCCATCTGCGGCCCAGTTTTCCTGGTGGTTTGGCTGATCCCCCCATTGAGTTCGCTTGGGGCCCGCAGCCGCAAAAACTCTCGGGCAAGCCTGATCAGTGGCTGCGCTTTGATGCCGTTGCCATGGGCACCCATCGTATCTGGATGCGCTTTCGGGCTCAGGATGGCTCTGTGGGCCCTTGGCTATCGGGCACATTCACCTTCGATGCATCGGCACTGCCCGTGGAATCGCCCATGACGCTGGCAGAGGGCCAACCGTGAAGACCCACGCGATCAAAGGTGGTGTGGATCGATTCGATGACTTCCTCACATTCGGCCGGATGCAGACGGATCAGCAGGGTGCGCAAGGCAACAATAATGGCTTGGCGGGTTTGTGGATCGATGGCAATGCTCATGATAACGGCTCCTTGGTTACCCTCTATCCTCGCCCATCTTTGCCGTGCCTGATTGCAACCACGCATGGGAACGCTGCATGCTCACCTGCATGGCAGCCATGCGTGACTGCCTTCGCCCCACCCCACGGCCATGCAAGGTGCCCCCTATGAGTCATGCCCACATCGTCATTATCCCGCCCATGACCACCGCCATTACCGCCGCGGCCCTGCTGGCGGTGGGTTTAACCGGTGGCGCACCGCCTCGCCGCCCTGATATCTGGGTGATCGATCCCGATGATCTGCCCAACCAACTGCGGGCGGTGCGCGGTATGCGTAGTACCCAGGCTTGGCTCATTGGCCTCACCGCTCCTGATCACGCCCAAGGCCTGCGCGATGGGGGGCAGCTACGGGAAATCAACGGCGATGATCTGATCACCACCGTGGCCGAGCGTCTTGCCGAACTCGACCGCCATACCGAAGAAGTTACCGCCCTCCTGGCCCAGCGCAGTCGCCTAGAACGCAAAGCCGATGTCATCCTCAATGAGTCCGCGGCCGCCGAAGACCGGCTATACGCCATTCAAGAGCGACTACCGGTGCTACTCCTGCCGCAAGAACTACGTGGCGGCCGGTGGACCGCCACCGATGGCCACGCCACCATCGACCGCGACCTTCTGGATGCCTTTGGTGTGGCCGATCCGGAAGACCCACTCCTGCATGCCGAAACCACCCAGCTACTGCTTCTGCATTCCCTGGCAGGCCGCAGTAACGCCGTCATCAAAGCCCGTGAAGGCATTGCCGACCTCCTTCACGAACGACGCCGCAGCGGCCTGATCCTGGGCGCATCCCACACCGGCAAAAGCCACATCCTGCGCCTACTCAGCGAACGCCTGGGCCTACGCCGCCGCCTGACACCCCTGTGGATTGATGGCCACGGCTGCGCTCCCGGACAAATCCCCCAACGACCGCCGCCGGGCGAGCGCATGCTGATTGCCATCGACAATGTGGACCTACTCAGCGATGCGGCCTGGATGCGTCTGCAAGCCCTGCTGGACAACGATCAAGCCTTTGTGGTGATGACCGCCCATATCGACGCCCAACACCGCTTAGAAAGCCGCCACCGCGTCCTTGCCCGCCTGCACCCGGTAGTACTCCCCGCCCTGGCCGACCGCGCCCAGGATGTCCCTATTATCGCCGCCGCCATGACCGCGGTTATGGCACAAAACCTCGGTCGCCCAGGCCCACCGCCAGACCTGGATGCCATCGATGGTGCCCTCTCCCGACTCACCCGCGCCCAATGGCCACACAACCTCTCCAGCCTTGCCGAAGCCCTTGAGCGCGCCTTCCGCCTTGATGACTGGTCCTTCACCTGGCTTGAGGCCCAAGCCTACGGCGGTGCCGCCATTCCCCTGCCCGCCAACAGCGAAGACGTACAACCCATCAACACCGTCATCGAACGCTATATCAAAGCCACCTACGCCATCACCCAAAACAAGGCCGACGCCGCCCGCCTCTTAGGCTGGAAGGGCCCCGGCGGCCGCAACGCCATCGCCCGCTGGATCGACGGCCGCGGGCGACTGGCGGAGTAACCGTGGGGCAGGCGAGGCAGCCGCCCTTGCGAATGGCCCCCAACATAGCTAGGCTGCCCTTACCCGCAGTAGACCGCATTGGGCGGCATGCGTATAATGATGAGCGAGGAGCAGTGCGTGCCTGAAGACCAACGCTGGCTAACCATGAAGGAAATCTGCGACTACCTTCAGGTATCCGAGGATACCATCGGCCGTTGGCTGGCAGGCAAAGGCATGCCAGGCAGCAAGGTTGGCCGCGCCTGGCGATTCAAACGATCTGAGGTTGATGCCTGGGTACGCGCGGGTGGGGCGGCTGCTGATACGCCCCAGGGCCGATCGCAGACCACTGGATGCCGAAAATGAAAGACGCTTGCCTGAATCCGGAAATGGTCCTATGTTACTCTTACCCTTCCAAACATAAGTGGTGGGGGACATTCTTTGAACATGTCAAGACTCCTTTCGGTATTTATGCTGAGAGTGATATTGATTATGAGCGAATGAATGCTCATTATAGCTACTACTTTGCGTGTGGTTCCCTGGCTACGGCTGGGTCAATAATGGAAGTTTCCTATTTCCATCGTGCGCAGGGCGGCTTGGAGGTGCATTCGTACCTTAGGAGGGACACGCTACTCCCCGCCCCTGCTTTGCTATTTTTGAGAGCGGCCTAATGGCAGGTTCTCCAAAAGCTTATCAACGAAGAAGGCGGCCTGGCGAGTGGTGGCAAAAGCGTAGCTATCGCCATTTTGACTGGCCCGTAACTGAGGATGATGCCAGAGCCCTTGCTCTTGACCCTAATAAAGTCAAGAAGCACCCCTTCTACCCTCTCCTCTCCGTCATCGTCAATACACCTAGGTACAAGCCTGATAAGAGAAAGACCGAGGACAAAAAGCGTCCTATTCGCTATGCCAGTCATGCGGATTCGGTTATTTTCGCATATTATGCTCACAGACTGAGCGAAGCCTATGAAGCTCATCTGAAATCAAGCTCTCATGATAGTTGCGTACTTGCCTATAGGTCCTTGGGTAAATCGAATGTCGACTTTGCGTGCGAGGCATTTGACAAGGTAAAAGCTAT
>REDX01000288.1 GCA_007695355.1 Planctomycetota bacterium | reverse complement strand
ACCTGGAAAGCCTGGTCGGCACCATTGGCGCCGATCCCCTGGGTCAGGGTTCGGTCGGTGGCTAGCACGGCGGCAGACTGCGGCATATGGGGGCTCAGCCGGCAATGACGGCTGAGCCCGATGACCTCGACGCCTTGGACGAGCTGGCGCAGCTGCTGCACCAGCGCTTTCCCGGCCTGCAGCTGACTCCCCTGCCCGATCTCCCCGCGGACGGCGGGATCCACGACGGCCACCAGTTGCCCGAAGACTACAAGGCCTGGCTGCGCCGCTACGGAGCCGGACCCTTGGGCGACAGCGGTTTGGTAATCTATGCCGGCCCGCAGTACGGCCGCAATGTCATCCCCGACCACCAGCGCCAGGGCCTGAGCGATGTCATCATTGTCGCCGGTGATGGGGAGCACCACTTCGTGCTCTATAATTCCCGCTTCCGCCCCTGGTATATCCATGTGGTGGTCGGCGACCTCGCCCTAATGAGCGCCTTGGAACCGCGCATGACCTTTACCGGCTATCTGCGCTATCTGTGCCGGGACACCCCGAACCCCAGCCCCGCCGACCAGCGCAGCTGGGAGGGTATGAGCCTCGCCCTCATGCTGTACCTCATTATCGGCGGCACCCTGATGTTTCTCCTCGCCATCGTCGCCTATGCCGTGGCCTAAGCCCTGGGCGCCGCTGGCAGCGTTGGGATTGCCCTACGCCGGGGTTCCTTACGCTACTATAACTGGCTGACTGAACCCGATGCCGACCATGAAAGATCACTCATCCATGGCCCCCATTGCCGCCTATCCCCGACTTTCCAATGGCGACCTCATCGCCTTTCGCTTGGGCGGCAACGGTCTTGGCAACCTCCTCTTCACCTGGGCCCGCTGTCGCGCCGACTGCGAGCGTCACGGCTGGCACATGATCGCCCCCACCTGGCCATCAATTAAACCCAAGAACCTGTGGCGCAATCCCTACGATCTGCGTGGTTATTTCGGCCTTTTCCAGCGCCTACCGACGGATATTGCTGGCCTGCGCCGGGTCAGCATGCTGCTCTTTCGCCGCCGCAGCGCCGAAGGCATGGCGCCCGAACAGGCCGACAGACGAATTATCGAATACCGCGGCATGCGCGATTTCTTTGCGCCCTTCATGGATTTGCAGCCACTGATCGCCCGCGATCTATGGGCCATGACCAAGGCCCGTCACCGGCCTGCGCCACGCCCCGATCGGCAGCCACTGATCACCATGCACATCCGCTGCGGCGACTTCCAGGTGGCTCAAGGAGAAGCGGTCAGCCAACAACTGAACACCCGCTTGCCCATCTCTTGGTACGCCGAAGCGATTCAGCAGATTCGCGGCCAGCTGGGCACAGAGGTGCCCGTGCGCCTCTGCTCCGATGGCAGCACTGATGAATTAGCGCCAGTGCTCGCGCTGCCGGGGATAAACCGTTCCACCGCCGGATCGGCAATCCACGATATTTGGGCGCTAAGCCAGGGTAACCTGATTATTGCGAGCGGATCAACTTTTTCGTCGTGGGCGATATTTCTCGGGCAGAAACCTTCCCTATGGTTTCCCGGCAAAGGACGCGAGGCGATGCACTGCGACGGCATGCAGTGGCAGGCAGAATGGATGCCCGGACAGGATATTCCTGATCACCTTCTTGGTGGTCTACGATCAGCACCATCAGCACCATCAGCACCAATGGGCGCAGAGGAGCAGGTATGAAAACCAAGTTCGCCCGCCGTTGCCGCAAACAATGGTTCTACCTGACCAACACTCTGGCCCAAATGGTGCCCGATGCCTGGTACCGCCGCCAGTTGTCCAACTATTTGCAGCGCATCAGCGATGACGCCGACGCCCAAGCGCGCATTGCCTACTACATGAAATTGCAGGAGCCCTTCGCGCTTCCCGCCACTACCGAGCGCATTGCCGACCTACGCGCCAATGGCCAGATAATGTATTACTACGATATGTGCAAAATGGCCCGACATTTTCCCAGCGCTGCGCGCATCGCCTATGTCTACGGCGATGTTACCGAAATCCCTGAGTATCCGGCCCTAGTGAAAAGCCGCCCCATCGATGGCGATAATGCAAATTCGGTGCTGGTGCGCATGGAAACCATGCGCCACTTTTACTTCGTCAATGACCGGATCCCCTTCCGCGATAAAAAGGATGTGGTGGTCTGGCGGGGGAAAAGTTTTAGCAAGCCGCACCGGATTAATTTTGTTAATCAATTCATCGACAAACCAGGCTGTGATATTGGCCTGATCGATAGCAAACTGGAAGGCAGCCCCGGCTACCGCCCCTTTATGAGCATTGTCGATCAACTACGCCACAAATTTATCATTAGCATCGAAGGCAATGATGTGGCAACCAATCTCAAGTGGATTATGTCATCCAATTCCCTGTGCTTTGCCGCCAAACCCAAATACGAAACTTGGTATATGGAAGGCCGGCTGATCGCCAATCATCACTTTGTGCAAGTCGCCAACGATTATAGCGATATAGAAGAAAAAATGGCGTATTACCTAGCCCACCCGGACGAGGCCGAAGCGATCATTAGCAATGCCCATCGCTGGGTCGCGCAGTTTCGCGATCCAGCCCGCGAACACGCCATGGCGCTGCAGGTTTTTGCTCGCTATCTACAACTGGCGCAGGCATGAGTCGTGCCGCCTCGGTGATTGTGGTGACCTATAATAGCCCGCAGTGGCTAGCGCTGATTTGCTGTGCCTTGCTGCGCCAACGCCAAGCACCGCAGGAAATCCTAATCGCCGATGACGGCAGCAGCGCCGAAACAGCACAGATGATTGAGGGCATTGCCGCCCATTCGGCAATCCCACTGCGCCATATCTGGCACCCCGACCGTGGATTTCGCAAGGGGGCGATCATTAATCGCGCCGCCGCCCTGGCTACGGCTGATAATCTGCTGTTTCTTGATGGCGATACCATCCCGCACCGCGATTGGGTGGCCGATCATCTCCACGCCGCCGATGGGCGCAGCGTCTGGTGTGGGCGACGGGTGCGCCTGGGCCCGGAAATCACCGCCAGCATCACGGATCAGGAAATTCTCGGCGGCCAATTGGATTCGGCCTTTTCGACGCTGCTGTGGCAAGGCCGAAAACAAAAAACCGTGCGCAACTGGGGCAATGCGCCGCGCTATCCCTGGTGGCTGTGCCAACTGCTGTACCGTTTTAAAAACAAGGGCCTGATGGGCTGTAATTTCAGCCTACCGCGCACCGTGTTTGCGGCAATTAATGGCTACAACGAAGATTTTATTCGCCGCGAGGACTGGAACCTGGAAATCCGCCTACGCCAATACGGGGCCCCCCTACGCGCCATGCTCAATCACGGCATCGCTTTCCACCTCCACCATAACGAATTCGACTACGCCGGCTTTGCCTACCCCGACCACGGCCCGACCTGGACGGTGAATGGCTTAGATCGCCACGACGATGAGGTGGTGGTCCGGGATTTTTCCGCATCATCAGAGGATTAGTACGGCGATTGAGTGAGCTTATCCCCACCATGCCCAGGCATTGCAGGGGTTGCGGTTTGGTTCGAGACCAATGGCCGTTGCCGTTCGCAACACCCTCTGCTTTGCACAGATCGAATCCCAACGGGCAATGCCACTGAAGCTAAGGGCCCCGTGCGAAGAGACCGCTGGGTTGTGCTCAGCATGGTAAGAACCCCGCGTCAGGACGTGACAGCGTCTTCCAAGGCCACGGATGGGGAGAATTTTTTGAGCCACGGATAAACACGGATGAACACGGATGGGATGGGCTTCTATTCGTAACCGGTTTACCGGCATCCTTTGCAACGGCCTCGCGTCGTCGCTAGGCTTCCTCCTTTCATCAAAGGAGGATCTATGTCATCATATCGG
>REDX01000050.1 GCA_007695355.1 Planctomycetota bacterium | reverse complement strand
AGATCCAAGCGCAAACCCGCAGGGGGAACTTGGATGGTGCTTTAGCGGCTCGACAGATGGTTGAGTTGTTGAATGAGGGATGGTTAAAGAAGCAAGTTGAAGCGGAGTTTGATTTGCTGGGGAATCAAGTAGTGAATAAAGAGCAATTAACCAATATTTTATTGGTTGGCTCTTGGAGAACACACGATGGAAGAGTCCATGTTTTACATCCCAATAATGAACTAATTAATCAAGATGGAATTAGAGGAACTTGGAAACTTGACTCCGAGTTATTACTAACCCTTAACTTTGGTAGGAGGGTATATAATATTATAAGAATAAACGATGATGTTACCTCTTTTACCGATGGCATCACCACTTGGAATAAAGTAAAATAGTTTCTATAATTGTGTCAAAATATAAAAAGGTAGGCAAATAAATACTGCCGCCCTGCCTGTGTGCGAGATTGGGCTCTTTTATACGGGGTTCTGATCTGTCGGGTGGGCGACGGTGGCGTTCCACGGTATGACCCAGCAGGTATCAGCAATTTGGTAGGCCGCTGCCACCGGGGCAAGGATCAGGGCTGGGTCTTGGGCGTGGTCTGGGTAAGTGCTGCGCCAGGCGGTGATGCCGCGCATGTCGGCGCGGGTGGGATGGGAATTACCTTTCATCTCAATGGGGTGCAGGCGCCCGTTGTAGGCCAGGATCAGGTCAACCTCGGCGCCACCGTGGGAGCGCCAGTGGGAGATCTGCGGGCGGGTGGCCATGATCTGGGTTTGGCGGCGGATGTCGCCAACGAGAGCGGTTTCGACGATGGCTCCCCAAGAGGGATGATCGACCAGGGCCTGTGGCGAGGGGATGGCTAGGCTGGCGCAGACCTGGCCGCTATCGGCGGCGTAGCCTTTGGGTTTACGGCTCAGCCGTTTCAGGGTGTTGCCGTGAAACGGTTCCACCTCATGCCATTGGCAGGTGGCACGCAGGGTTTCCACCCAGGCGGCGGCGGTTTGCGGATTAATGCCCAACTCACGGCCCAATTGGGCGCGGTTGATCTCCTGCGCGGTGAGGGCCGAGAGGAGGCGCACAAAGCGGCCAAACAGGCCCCAATCGGACAGCGCAGCCATCTGTCGCACATCGCGCTCGACATAGGTCGCCTGATAGGAGCGGTGAAAGTCGCTAATGAGCTGGGCCGGAAGGGTTTGCGCCTCGGGCAGAAAGCCGCGCCACAGTTGTTCAGCAAAGGAGTACGGCGGCGGCACCAGGCCCGCTGGCGGGGCTTTCGGGTCATCCAACCACTGCGGCAGCCAAGTCTGCGCCTGGCTGGCGATTTCGCCGATGGTAAAGCCCTCTAGGTCCAGGATCAGGGCTCGGCCGGCCAAGCTTTCGGTGAGCCTGGCCATGACCTGCCACTGCTGGGAACCGGTGATCAGGTACTGGCCGGGGGAGCGATCGCGGTCGACGGCGCGTTTGACCGCCGCCACCAAGTCGGGCACATACTGGATTTCATCGAGGATCAGCGGCCGAGGTTGACTGGCCAAGAAGAGATCGGGGTCGCTACGGGCCTGGGCAATGTCCTGAACCGGGTCAAAGGTGACGGCCGCGGCTTGAGGGCGTAAGTGACGCATCAGAGTGGACTTACCAACCTGTCGCGCCCCCACCACCACGACCACGGGGACCGCGGCCAAGGCAGCCTGCAGGCGGCCGGTAATAATGCGCTCGTGATACATCGCGATAAAATACAATGACGGTGTCGTTTTTCAAGTTTTATAGGGCCCCAGGTTCGGAGAAGACGAACACAGTGCTCACGCAAAAGCACATGCGCCTCCTTCACTCACGGTGGCCTGAACCATCGGGCCTCACCCCATGGCGAGCTGCTCCCCCTCCCCGTCAACAGCCCAGCACCCGCAGGCGCACACCGGCCACGGTGAGTTCTTCCCAACTGATCTTATCATCCCTGCCGCGGCCCGCTGCCTGCTCAGCCGGACCAGAGCACGCTTGCGGGCGTCGGGAACACAGACGGCGCTGCTGCCCGTATAAGACAACGAAATACGATCAGCCAGATATACAACCGCTGATCACCTGACCACCAACACCGCCCGGCAAGCTGGCGAGGATAAACCCTGGCACCGATCCCCAAAGGTAGAAGGTCTGCCCCGCTAATTCTGTCATTCCATGCGCCCGTTCTCGCCACAGTTTGTGTGAAGACTGCCGCCAGGCTCATGGTTTGGGGGGCTGGTCGTCAGATGAGGGCAGCGAAATCGCGGAGTCGAGCTGCTGCCTTTGGCAGTTGCTGGCATTCGAGGGTGTCCAGGTATTCCTCCACTGATCGCGGAGGGTTCTTGAGGCTGGCGCGGTGGTGTTTGACGGCGGCGGCAACCGCACCCGGGGCCAGACCTACCTGATGAAGGAGGAAGTCATCTGGATGCAGGGCTTCGACGCCGTAGTCGCTGAGCACCTCGTTGGGAAAGTCTTTGAGGTTGTAAGTTACGATAGCCGCGGCCCCGGATCGAATTGCCGCGGCGAGCACATGGCGATCGTCAGGATCCGGCAATTCCAGGCCAGCAATCAGGGATTCATGGCCGGTAACCACCGCGTCCAGAATTGACTCGTTCATCAGTTGGCGGGTACGCAGCAAGGCCCGCTCATTCAGATCAGGACGATTAGCCAGAAGATTTCGAGACCACTCACCCAAGGTGGTTTCCGTCCATCGAGCTCGGTAGAGGCCGGCGACAGCCATCCACATAAGCAGGTCTCGGAGTGATGCGGGGTAAAGAACGCAGGCATCAAGCACAACCGTGAAGCGGTTCACGAGTCAGTATCCCTCACCAATGGCTTGGCCTTCGGCAGCGAGCTCTTCCAGGGCTTTCATTTGCCGCACCTGCTGATCCTTTTTGTAGGACATGAGGTCCTTGAACAACACCCGCCGGTGGGTACCGACCATGTGGTGGGGGAGGTGCCCCTCCTTGATGAGTTTGATGATGAAGGGCCTAGAGACTCCAAGCAGGTCCGCGGCCTGTTGGGTGGTGAGCTCGGCGTGGATCGGCATGACGGTGACGGCGTTGCCCTCTGCCATCGCCGCAAGCAGATCAACGAGGAGGCGGACAGCTGCCGCCGGAATCGTGATGATTTCGTCTCCTTCGCCAGCACGCACTTTGAGGTCATGTCTGAGGAAGCGGGCCAATTGGCGAGAGGAAATCTGTGCTAATTCGGTGTCGTGAACGGACGGCGCAATCGGCTCTGGCATGGTCAGCGTGGTCATGGAGATCCCTCCCTTATAAACGCCAGTATAACAGACAACCGAAATAACCGCAACGACCAACTACCGCCCCATCCTGCTCTCAGGCACCCCTCTTGAGAATGGAGAATGAGTCTGCCCATGAGCTTCCATGTCACTTTACCGGAGTTCGAATCCAGCTTGGTGCATAATTGATGTAAATGCCGTCGCCTCCCTTTAGAGGGGCTTAAACATCGGTGCTCTGCCCCCCGTCAACAGCCCAGCACCCGCAGGCGCACACCGGCCAGTTGGGCTTCGCCATCGGAGCGGGCATTCGGGCGGTGGCAGGGGATGGTTACAGGAGCTGGGAAAGCAGGGTGCGTGCCGGGACGACCAAGGGGGCGCGCGGTTGAGCGAAGCAGTCTGCGTCGACATAGTCGGCCTCAATGACCACCTGGAATGCGAACGGCGCTTTGGTCTGCTCCTGGAAATATTTCAGGGCGTCGCTGCGTGCGGTCTGAGCGTTCTTCACCTCGGCTAGGAACCAAGGTTTACCATCACGAATGACGATGAAATCCACCTCGCGTTTGGCCTTATCGCGCAGGTAGGCGAGCTGGAATCGCCCCAATCCCAGATCGTTCCAACCATCGACTGCCTTCAGTAGGTGACACCCGATAAAGGTTTCAGCCCGACTTCCGGGGTCTTCGATTTGGGCC
>REDX01000173.1 GCA_007695355.1 Planctomycetota bacterium | reverse complement strand
GTACCGTAGCGGGGTCTTCGCCTGCAGCCACAAGGTCGTCAACCCCTTGCTCTTGCTTGGGATTTCTGGGACGGTGTACTAGACCCAGGCTATGGGGATTTCTGGGACGGTGTACTAAACCCAGGCTATGGGGGCTTGGTGGTGTTCGCTGAGGAAGGCATTAATGGCGGCGAAGTGGCCGCAGCCTTGGAAGGAGTCGGGGCCGCGGCGGTGGTAGGCGAGGGGCGAGGGGTGGCCGCTGATGAGGACGCGATGATGCGGGGAGTCGGGGATGAGTTTGGCACAGGCGGCGGCGTCTTTGCCCCAGCAACAGATGATCAGGGGTGTCGTCCTATGGGGATCGGCGATAACGCTGACCATGGCACTGGTAATCGCTTCCCAGCCGCAGCGGCGGTGACTGCCGGCGGCGCCGGGGGCGGTGGTAAGGACGCGGTTTAAGAGTAGCACACCCTGGGCCGCCCAGTCGCTGAGATTGGCGTTGCGCCTTCGCTCGCCGCCGCAGTCGCGCTGGATTTCGGTGAAGACATTGACCAGGGAGCGGGGAGGGCGGCCGTGGGCAACGGAGAAGGCGAGGCCGTGGGCATCGCCGGGGGTGGGGTAGGGATCCTGGCCAATAATCAGCACCCGCACCTGGGCAAGTGGGGTGAGCTCGCAGGCGGCAAAGACCTGTTCTGGGGGAGGCAAACAGGGAGCATCGCCAAGGCTTGCGAGGATCTGCTGCCGGGCCGGGGCCAAGGCGGCAGCGCCAATGACGGCGCGCCAGTCGGCGGCGCGCAGGGGAAAGCGGGCAAAAAAAGGATCGCTCATGCCGCTGGCGCTGGCTGAACTTCAGCCAGCAACGGCGGCAGAGGACACTCGAGACTCAGGGCGATGGCGCGCACCACATCCGCCTCATCGGCGGTAATCACCCCATCGGCTGCCGCCGCCGTAACCACCGCGCCCAAAAGTTTGCGTTTGGCAGCGGGGCGGTGGCGGGCGAGGCGAATCAAGGCGCGGTCCATGGCCGGCCAATCGTTTTCCGCGGCGGGCATGGCCTCGGCGCGCATTTCGAGATGCTGACAGGCGGCGGCAAAGGCGGCGGCGGCAGCCGATGCATCCTCAGGATGACCAACGCTGGCCACCATCTGCAGTACCCGACGGGCATCGCTTTGATCGCCGCGGCCCGCATGGGCGCGCTGCCAGTCTTCATTGAGGGCCCGGTGAAGGATGTGGCGAAGAGAGAATTCAAAGGGCGTCACCCGCTGATCGGCCTGAATAAGGGCATCGACCATGGCCAGGAATTGGCGGCGCTGGGAAGCGGAGAGGGTGTGCAGGGCAGGCAGGGATAGCTCGAGGATTTCCAGGGCGCTGTGGGCCGGAAGACGGGCAACCTGGGGCCGCAGGCGATGCAGCTCGGCCACCACCTGGGGATCACCGTGGCGCTCGAGGGCCGCCAATTGGACCTTGGCAATGGCCGGATCATCGTCCAAGAGAAGGCATTCGACCACTGCGCGGGCGCTTGACGGTTCGTGCAGGGCCTGGTGCAGGTCCACCGGAATCGCCGCCAGCAGGGCGTGGCCATAGGCCATATGGCCGGCCTGGGGATCACCGACGCTCTGCATAAAACGACTTGCCGAGATGGAGGCAGCGGGGGCGGCGGCACCAGCGGCAAAGCCACTGAGTTGGGGGCTGGCGGGGGCGGCGCTGGCCTTGCCCGCGGAGGAGGGCTTGCCCTGATAGGCGGGATCGATGCGGCGGATGCGCTCATCGAGGGGCGGGTGGGTGGCCAGGAGACCGGAAAAATTTAAGCTGGAAATGGCGCCGAAAAAGAAATGGCTAGCCTCGCCGGCCTGGGGATTCTCGATGCGCGAACCGCGGCCAGCGAGTTTTTTCAACGCGCCAGCGATGCCATCGGGATTGCGGGTATACTGCACCGCCGAGGCATCGGCGAGAAATTCACGCTGCCGCGAGACCGCGGCCTTAATCAGCTGACCGAAGAGCACGCCAATGCTGCCAATAATGTAGAGGGCGAGGCCAAGGGCGAATATGCCAATCAGCGCGGCGCCCCCATTATCACGACCACGGCCACTACTGCGCCGGCGACCAAGACTCGAGTAGAAGACCGAGCGCATCATTACTGAACCGATAATCGAGAGCATGAGAATGCCGTAGAGAACGCCGATTAAGCGAATATTTAGGCGCATATCGCCATGCAGAATGTGGCTAAATTCATGGGCGATAACGCCCTGTAATTCGTCGCGACTGAGGCGGGTCATCGCCCCTCGGGTGACCCCCACCACTGCATTATCAAGGCGATAACCGGCGGCGAAGGCATTGATGCCATCTTCATCCATCACATAAACAGGCGGCACCGGCGTGCCGGAGGCAAGGGCCATTTCCTCAACGATATTAAGCAGGCGTCGCTCCTGGGCATCGGTGGTGGTGGGGCTAACCAAGCGCCCGCCAACCATCTCTGCCACCGCCGGACCACCCGCCTTCAACGAGCTTATGCGCCAAAGCGAGCCAAGACCAATAACCACCGCCAGGCCGATGGCGGTGGCGGCAAAAATAGCAGGATCCCACCAGGTGCCGGGGGGATGGTGATCGGCGAAGACCAGGGCGATCATGAGGACCACATAGACGACGGCTATAATCGCGATAACGGCGGCAATAAAGAAGAGGGCTAAACGGCCGCTGCGGCGACGGGCTGCGTCCTGTTCGGAAAAGAAATCCATGGAATCGTCTCCTCGTCGGGCTGGCCCTGAATTTGGCAGCGCGGCGCACGGCAAGATCTTGGGGCAGGGCGCCAGGCCCATGGGGCAAAAACCCCGTGGGCGCATGGGATCGATGCGAAAGCACCGGACTGGCGGACGCTATCTGCTTTTGCCGAGTGGGGCTCGGCGACCCTAGTTATTTAGCTAAAGGACACCTTCACCGCTTCGCGCTCTTCGGGATTGGTAATCTCGAAGTGCTCGGCCAATTGGAAATTAAACATGCCGCCGATAATATTGGTGGGGAAGGATTCGCGCTTGGTATTGTAGGTCATCACGCCGTCATTGAAGGCCTGGCGGGCGAAGGCGATCTTGTTTTCCGTGGAGGTGAGCTCTTCGCTGAGCTGCATCATATTCTGGTTGGCCTTGAGATCCGGGTAGGCTTCGGCGAGGGCAAAGAAGCGCCCCATGGCCCCGGTGAGGGCGGTTTCTGCACCAAGCAGGGCCTTCATGGCGCCGGGGTCGGCGGGATTGCCAGCGGCCTTGGTATTCGCCGCAGAGGCTTGGTTACGGGCGGCGATTACGGCTTCTAAGGTTTCCCGCTCGTGGGCCATATAGCCCTTGGCCGTTTCGACCAGATTGGGGATGAGGTCATAGCGACGTTTGAGCTGTACGTCGATCTGAGCGAAGCTATTCTTCACCCGATTACGCAAGGCCACCAGTCCATTATACATGCTGGCAATTATGATCACCAACACCAGGAAGACGACACCAATAATCAATAGGGCGATAAGCCAATCAGGCATGGGATACTCCTCGATGGGTGGGGTGCGAGAGTCTTAGCAATGGGCCGCACTATGGGGCGCCAATGGCCAGCGGCAAGCTGAGATCGCTGCGCTCAAGGCCCGTCCATGAACGGGCCGCAGCCTTTGCCAATGCAGGCTTAATCTTCGCCCATCCCTGCGCTGCCATACCCTTCCATAAAGGCGCGGCGCTGGCGAATCTGAGTGCGGCGCTCGCGGCTGGCTTCGGTATCGCGGCGGCCCTGGCCCCAGACCAGCACCGAGGGCCGGTCGGCGATGGTTTCAGCGGCAGTGGCGAGGTTGATGGCGATGGCATTGAGATCTTGGGCAAGGTCACTAGAGCGCAGCAGCTGGCCCAGGACGCCGCGCCCATCGGCGAGGTCGGCAAAGATGCTGGCGACCGCGGTCATGGCCTGGCTGGCCGGCCCAAGGATGGCGCCCAGTCCCTGCTTGGGATCATTAAACTGGGCTTCCATGCGGGCGATGAGGCCCTGCACGCCGCCCAGGTTCTCGGCCAGCAGGGGCCGTAGCTGTTCGATGCCGGCCCGGGCCTCGCTGAGGGTACGGTTGATTTCGCCGAGGGTTTTGCTGCCCTCTTCGCTAAGCTGGGTAAGCGAGCGCTCGCCGCTGGTAAGCAGGGCTTCTACCTGGGTGAAGAGCCCATCTAGGCGCTCCTGACGTTGATTCAGGCCGCTCATGAGCTCTGCGGTTTGCTCCATGGTATCGGCGCTAGCGCGCAGAAGGCGGCGAATATCGCCCCGGGATTCCTCATCAAGCAGTTCATTGACCGCGCCCATAACCGCCCGCGCCTGGACGGACATCTCGTCAAAAAAGCCCGGTTTACCATCGACGCTTGCGCTCCCATCCGTCGGCAGGGCTGGGCCCGGGGGGCCAACCGGTGCAGCAAAGGCGAGGTAAGAGTCACCAAGGATGCCCGAGGTGGCAAGGGTGAGGGTGGCATTGCTGGGAATGGAGAAACTCGAAAGGATTTCCATATCCACACGAATAGCACTGCGGCCGGTGATATCTGGCTCTATCCGCACCACCTTGCCAACGCGGATACCGGAGAGGGTAACCGGCGAACCCACTAACAATCCATCGGCTGCCGGGAGATAAGCGGCGACGGCATAACGGCTCTCAAAATCCACCCGCTCACTCACCAATACAATGGCCACCAGGGCAATCAAACCACTGATCAGGAGGAGGCCGACTTTGATTTCCAGAGATAGCGTCGAAGGCATGGCATGAGACTACCGAGCTTAGGCAGGGAGTCCATGGTGCGGCCGAGGTGGCCCTCAGGGCAGGGCGGCGCAAAGCTTGTCTGGAAAAGGAATGCCAGCTTCGCATGGCATGCTTTTAGCGCAAAAAACACCCCTTCCGGGGCTTTTTTGCTGGCCGATCTGGAGATCGGCGCTCCCAGGGACAAGCTTTGCGCCGCCCTGGCCCTCAGGGCGGCGATGGCATTGACCGCCGTCCGGCTTGTGCTCTGCTATCACCCATGCATACGATCGCCGTTATTGGCACCGGCACCTGGGGCTGTGCTCTGGCCTCACTGCTTCACAGCACCGGCGCTGAGGTGCTGCTTTGGGGTCGCCGCCAGGATATGGTTGATCAACTGTGCGAGCAGCGCCGTCATCCCCGCCTCGGCGAGCACCCCCTGCCCCCAGACCTGCCCATGAGTGCCGATGCCGAGGCCCTGGGCAGTGCCGAAACCCTGATTTGGGCGGTGCCGACACAGCATTCTCGGCGCGTTGCCCAACAATTACAGCCCCATCTGCAGACCTGCCAGCGGGTAGTAAGCGTTTCCAAGGGCTTGGAACAGGGCAGTTTGCTGCGCATCTCTCAAATCCTTGCCGAATGCCTGCCGGCCCACGATTTCTGGTGCCTTTCCGGCCCCAGCCACGCCGAGGAGGTGATCGGCGGCCATCCCGCCGGCCTGGTGCTGGCCGGCAGCGGGCCCCAAGGCAGCGAGCTACAGCAGCTGCTTAATCGTACCCCGCTGCGGGTTTATCTGGGCCACGATGTTCTGGGGGTAGAGCTGGCCGGGGCCCTGAAAAACGTCATCGCCATCGCCGCCGGCTGCGTCGACGCCCTAAACCTGGGGGACAATGTCAAGGCCACCCTCGTGACCCGCGGCCTCGCCGAATTGCGGCGCCTGGGCCGCGCCGCCGGCTGCCACGAACAAACCTTCGCCGGCCTGGCGGGTATCGGCGATCTTTTGACCACCTGTTACAGTCGCCACGGCCGCAATCGCGCCCTCGGCCAAGCCCTGGCCCTAGGCAGAAGTCTTGAAGACTTCTGCACGCAAACCGGCACCGTCCCCGAAGGTGCATGGACCGCCGAAGCGGCGGTGCGCCTGGGTGAACGGCTCGCCGTCGAGCTTCCCATCGCTTCGCAGGTGGCATCGCTGCTGCGAGGAGATACAACCGTTGACCAAGCCATTACCGGCCTCCTCGCCCGCGAGGCCCGAGAGGAAGACTTATGAAGCCGTACCTATTTGCCGTGCTGCTCCTCCTATCCGCAGCCTTCAGCCACCTCAGCGCGCTGGAGACCCGCCTGCGCCTTGGTCCCAATGAGATCAGCGCCGAGGCGGCATTAATGAATCGCTATGTGCGCGAAGGTGTAACCCGCATCGACAGCACCACCCTCCATGCCGCCGGTTCGGTGCGCTTTATGAATGTCGGCGTGAACCTCGACACCTACACCGCCCTCGACCGCGATCGCTCCACCCGCATTAAGAGCGGTGAAGTCGATGAAGTGCGGGTACGCTTGGACTACAATTGGGAGCTCGCTGGTTTACTCCAGGTGCTGCCCTACTACGAGACCAGTCTCTACCCCGCCAACGGCAATCATCGCACCTTTAACGGTCGCCAAGCAGATCTTGGTTTGAGCCGCAAGCGCTGGGAGCGCGAGGCCCACTGGCTAGGCGTAGACGCTTGGTACCTCCTGCCCTGGCAGGGCCTGGAGGTGGGCGGCGGCCTCGCCTATGACCTTACCGATAATGCCAGCTGGAAGGGTGCTATTGGTGCCCGCCAATTCGTGCAATTGGGCACCCTCGATATTGCCGCCTACGAAAAGCTGAATTTCGGCTATGGCAATTACCGCGACCATCTCATTGGCCTTGATCGCACCGGTTTAACCACCGCCGAAATCGGCGTTGAACTCACCATGCCCCTGCCCCTGGAAGTGGTTTACCTCTCGGCCTTCGCCGCCGGCCATATTTGGGTCGACTCCAAGAGCCGCGATATTATGGATCGCCGGACAGTGCTGGTGGGCGGCGTTGCCGTCTCCATCCGCACGGGTCGTATCGGTTTCTAATTGGACCGTGGAGATTAGCCAGCTCGGCGAGGATATCGGGGGGAACGCTAGGCTTTCTCCAGCGTCTCAAGGGCATGCCGATGCCTCGCCTGCTGATTGGGATTTGGTCTGCGCCGCCCGCGAGGGCGATCGCGGGGCCTTTGAGGTTTTGGTCCAGCGCCATGCACCCCGGCTTTACCACCTGCTGCGGCGGATGGCGGCCAACGAAGAGCAGGCCGCAGATCTCCTCCAGGAAGTGCTTATCCATGTCTGGCAGCGCCTTGATCGCTTTAGCGGACAAAGCGCCTTTGCCACTTGGCTGTGGAGCGTTGGCCGCAACCGCGCCCTGGATCTGCTGCGCCGGCAGCAGCCGCGCCTGCGCGGCGTCGAAGACCTCGACCAAGCCGCCGGAGCCAGTCCCAGCGATAGCCTGGTGGCGGCGGAACGACACCAATTGCTGCACCGTGCCCTTCAAGAACTGCCGGCGGAGCAGCGGGAAATCATTATTCTGCGCGATTTCCAAGACCTGGATTACGCCAGCATTGCCAGCGCCCTGGGCACCGCCGAGGGCACGGTTAAAAGCCGCCTTTCCCGCGCCCGCGCCGCCCTGCGCGAATTGCTGCGTCCGCATCTCGGCGGTGAAGACGGGGGGCCACTATGAGCGCTGATACTACCGCCCGCGAAGCCCTGATTAGCGATCGCCTTGATGGCCTCCTCGACGATGCCGCCTGGCAGCAGGCCCTGGCCGAACACGGCCCGGAATTGGCCGAAGAATTGGCCGCCGCCGAGGCCCTGCGCCAATGGTGCCGCAGCGATCCTCTGCCCGCCCTGCCGCCGCTGCAGCTGCCGCCGGCCCCGCCGCCGCTAGAGGAGACAGCAGCGCCGCCCACTGCTCCGATTCCCGGCCCCGGATCCGTGACCTGGATGTGGCTCGCCGCAGCCGGGGTAGCCGCTGGCCTCATCGCCATCACCCTTCCCCTCTGGCTGTATCGGGAGGGCGACCACCACCACCTCACCCTGGCCAGGCAGTACGAACCCGAGTCCATCCCCAGCCATGGCCGCATGCAAGCCCTGCCCCAAGAGCCGGCGGCACAGCGCCTTGAAGCCACCCTCGATGCCAGCGGCCTCAGCTTTAGCCTGGATGAAGAGAGTAAAACCGCGAGGGCGCCGAGCAGCGCCCCGGCCTATCGCTCGGCACCAGCCCCAGCCAGCCCGCAGCCGACTCGCATTACCGAGGAAGAAAGCAGCATGGAAGCAGCCGATAATGATGCCGTCCTTGAGGCCCTCGCCGCGGAGGCGCGGACCTTCCGCCACCGCCACGGAGATCTGCAGGTCCTGTCAGATGCCGGCCCCCTCCCGGAATCGGTGGTCGATCAAGTTGTAGCAGCCGAAGCCCGGGCCGAAGCGGCGGTGCGTGACCGACCAGCGGCGGAAGCACGGGTGCGCCTGCAATTGGATCTCGGCATCAGCCAGGACGATGCCGGCATCCCCACGGGGGCGGTGATTAGCCTGCGCAATCGTGGCGAGATTGCCGCCCCCCTGGTGCCCTTGGGTCTGCTGCGCCTGGAAGGCCTAGATGCCGAGGGAACCGTGGTCTGGAGCCTGCCCCTCAGCGGGCCCGCCGACCACCTCCCACCCGGCGAGGACTGGCAGTGGACCGCCGCCCTCGGTGCCGACCTGGCCCCACCAGCAAACGTCACCCATACCCGCCTCCGTTATGGGCCCCTCAGCAGCGAAGCCCGCCCCTGGATCAAGGCCCCCAGCAACGATTGAGGGATTGCGGCGAGAGACCGTCGACGAGAGACGAGAGACAATCGTCCAGCGCCCATCGTCGATAAGCGAATCCCCTAGCGCCTCCGCCCCCCGCGTTCCTTGGGCGGCGGGGTGTCCAAAAAGCGCTGCACCGCCTCGCCCTCAACCACCGTCCAGTGGCCCTCGGGGAGCTTGCCCAGGCGCCAAGGGCCAACGCCCTCGCGCAGGAGGTCGACCACCTGCAATTCGCAGGCGGCGCAGACTCGGCGGATCTGGTGCTTCATGCCCTCGACCAAACTCATCCGCAGTTCATTGGTGCCGGCCTGATTGACTTCCATCGCTTTAAGCTTGCGATCATCCAATTCCCAGGGGCCGCGCAGGCGGGCCAAATCCTCGGCCCGCACCTGGCGATCAACGGTAACGCGGTAATGCTTGAGCACCCCATGGCCGCCGGTGAGGCGCTTGGCCAAAACCCCGTTTTGGGTCAGCACTAAAAGGCCACGGCTGTCCTGATCCAGGCGGCCGCAGACCGCCATGGTCCAGGGCTTGGCCAGCACCCGCTCCATCGCTTCGGCGTCATTACGGCCCCAAGCCCGCTCGGCGGTGAGCAGGGTCCAGGCATTGATTTGGCCCTCTTCGGCCTGGGTGCTGACAATGCCCACCGGCTTATGTAAGAGCACCGTGGTATGGGCGGCAATGCGTCGTTCGCCATGGCCAGTGAGGCGGATATCGGCATCGATGGCGCACTTCACCCCTTGGCTGCGCACCGCCTGGCCATCCACCAGCACCGCCCCCACCTCGATTAGGCGCTCGGCCTCGCGGCGAGAGCACATGCCGCGCTGGGCCATTAATTTGGCAACGCGCTGCGTATTAAGATCATCGTCCTGACTCATTCAACCCCCCGTGCCAGGGGCATGCGCCGACCAACGCCGAAGGCCTTGTGGCTCACGCGCAGGGTGGGCGCGGCCTGGCGCCGCTTATGTTCGTTAATTTCGACTAGGCGCAAAACCCGCGCCACCAGCGCCGGATCTTCGCCGCGGGCAATAATATCCGCCGGCCCCAATTCTTCTTCGATGTAGGCGAAGAGTATGCGGTCAAGCACTGGGTAGGGCGGCAAGCTATCCTCATCCTTCTGATCCGGCGCCAATTCCGCCGAGGGCGGTTTGCTAATCGAGCCTTCGGGGATCATCGGTGCGCAGCTATTAAGATATTTCGCAAGGTCATAACAGCGCGTCTTATAGACATCGGCAATGGGCGCCAGGCCGCCGTTCATATCGCCGTAAATGGTGCAGTAACCCACCGCCATCTCGGACTTATTGCCGGTGGTGAGGGCCATTGCCCCTAGCTTATTGGCCGTCGCCATCACCAGGGTGCCGCGCAGGCGCGATTGCAGATTTTCCTCGGCGACATTGGCCGGGCGACCGTGGAAGACCGGGGTCAAACCATCGAGCAGGGCCTGATTGGCAGCGCCAATGGGAATCTGATAGCTGCGCATGCCCAACAGGCGAGCGCTCTCCTCGGCATCGCTAATGGAACCAGGGCTGGAATAGGGGCCGGGCATGAGAAGGCCGGTGACCGCATCCGGGCCCAGGGCGCGCACCGCAAGGGCGGCCACCAGAGCCGAATCGAGGCCGCCGGAGAGGCCCAAAACCACCTGGGACTGGCCCGTCTTGGCGCAGTAGTCGCGAATGCCAGCAACCAGCGCCGCGGCAAGATCCTGATTCGGCGGCGGCACCGGCGGCGGCGAGCAGCGCTGCTCGGTATCGACCACCACCACCCCTTCCTGCCAGCGTTCGCAACCGCCGTGGTAGATATCGCCGTCGGGGCTGGCCGAGACCACGCAACTATCGCCATCAAATAGAAGCTCGTCATTGCCGCCAACCTGATTGCAGTAGGCCACCGGGGCACCCACCCGATGGGCCACCTGGGCCAGCAGGCGGCGGCGTAGGGCCGGCTTTTGATCGTGGAAGGGACTGGCCGAGCAATTGACCAGCACATCGCAGCGGCCGGCGAGATCGCCCAGGGGATCCTGGCCATAGCGCACGCCGGAGAAATCCTGGCTCCAAATATCCTCGCAGATGGTAAGGCCCACCCGTAACCCAGCGATGGTCGCCACCTCGGGATGAGAGCCCGGGCGGAAGTAGCGCTGCTCGTCGAAGACATCGTAGACCGGCAGCAGGCGCTTGTGGTAGGAGGCGGTAATCGTCCCGTCCTGCAAGACCACCACCGCATTGGCGAGGTGCGGCGACAGGCCCTCGTCGTAGAGGGGCTCAACGCAGCCAAGCACCGCCGGCAGGGGTAAATCGGCTGCCAGGCCTTGAATCATCGCCCACTGGTCGAGGACCAGGCGCTTGCGCGCCAAGAGATCCCGCGGCGGATAGCCGAGGGCCGCCAATTCCGGATAGACCACAAACTGCGCCCCCGCGGCGTGGGCCTGCTCGGCGGCGGCCAGCAATTGGCGACGGATGGCGCCAAGATCGGCGATGATGGGATTGAGCTGGGCGAGGGCTATGCGCATGGTATCAAAGGACTTTCACTCACCGAAGGTGACGGTTGCAGTGCAGGGTGTGGCAAACCACTCACCCACCTGCGCAATGGCCTGGCGTACCGCTTCGCTCTGCACCGCGCTACGGGCGAAGGCAGCATGCGCCGCAGGAACTCCCGGCCCACCAACCGCCAAGGAACAACGGAAGCGGGCTGCGGTGCGCTGGCAATCGGGATCGGGGATGGTGGTCAAGCCCCAGCCGAAACTGAGCAGACAGGCATGCCACTCCGCGGTTTGGCAATGGGCGATGAGGGGCAATAAGGTGGTTTGCGCCGGATCAATAACGGCGCTGAGATGGCGAATATCATCGCGGGCTAACAAGTCCGACAGTTCTTCGATGCTCACATCCTCACGCTCGAGTAAAGGATCAGGAATGTCAGCAGCGTCGTCCCACAGATCCTCAACGCTGTGCAAGGTCAGCAGGCCCAGACGCTGGGCCCCAAGGCGGCGCAGCAGCGCCGGCACCTCGGCCAGGGGCAAAGACCAGCGGGAATCGGTGGGGTGGAGATGGAGATCCGTCCAGCCCTCGGCTTCTAACTCGGCGAAACCCGGTTCCGGGGCGGCAGGGAATTCGTCAGTCATGGCAGATCCTCAGGCGGCAGCAGGAAGGAGCATCATGGCACTGGTGGCGGCCACCGCAACCAAGCCCGCCAGCAGCGCCCGTCGCGATGGACGATCGCCATCGAAAATCCAGGCCAGGGGGATGATGGTCAACGGCAGAGCTGCAATAACCGCCTGCACCAAAGCCGCCGGTACCGTCGCCAGGGCCTGTTGATAGGCCGGTATACCCAGGCAGGGCCCAAGCAGCACCGATACCGCCAGCCAGGGGGCAAGCCGGCGCCCATGGCCGCGGGCAAAAGCCGGCTCTCGCCAGAATAGCGCCACCACAAGCAACACCCCGGCGCCACCGGCCACCCGCCAAGCTGCTGTTGCCACCGCCCCAGCATCCGGCTGCAGAGCAAATCCCTGGCGCGTCGCCACCGCTCCCAGGGCCTGACCCAGGGCCGCAGCCACGGCGCAGGCGATACCACTCCACCACAGGGCGGGGGCGAGACGCAGACGCTCGGTGGGGGCCAGGGCCACCGCGACTGCAGCAAGCACCAGCAAGGCCAGAAAGGCTTGGGCCCAGCCCGGGCGCGTACCCAGCCACCACCACTCTATAACCCCGCTCATGAGCGGGGTTAGGCAGAGGGCGATAAGCAGGCTAAGGCGCGGGCCGAGACGGCGGTAGGCGGCGAACAAGCCCATGTCCCCAAGGCCGAGATGCAGGGCGCCAGCGACCAAAAACCACCACAGCCCAGGGCCCAGGGGATCCGGGGCCCACCACCATCCCACTGCCGCCAACACCGGCAAGGCCACCAGGAGGCGCCAGCGATTGGCCCGCAAGGCCCCGGCTAAGCGGGCCGAACGGGCCGAGGCATAAGCCGCACCGGTCCACAAAAACAGGGTTAACAGGGCGAATAGCATGGCCCGGATTCGAGTCGGAGGCGGGTAAAGGCAAGGCCCGCTAAGGCTTCCCGATGTTTCAGGTGGGGCGCTTTCCCGCGCAGCCACTGGGCAGGGGGAAAACGCGGCGCAATGCCGCGCCGGTGACCGCTTGCCGCAGGGGAGAGTGCCCCAGGATCAGCGGCCAAGATACAGCAGTCAACCAGGGGAGACCGTCTGATGAGCGAGGTTACGCCGGCCCGTGTGGGAATTATTATGGGTAGCACCAGCGACCTACCAACCATGCGCAAGGCCGCCGAGGCCCTGGCTGAACTGGGTGTCGCCTATGAAATGCAGGTGGTCAGCGCTCACCGCACGCCAGACCTCCTTTTTAGCTACGCCGAAACGGCGGCCAAACGCGGCCTGAAGGTGATTATCGCCGGCGCCGGCGGCGCCGCCCATCTGCCCGGCATGTGCGCCGCCAAAACCATCCTGCCGGTGCTGGGGGTGCCGGTGCAAAGCCGCGCCCTCTCCGGCCAAGACAGCCTCCTCTCCATCGTGCAAATGCCGGCCGGCATTCCGGTGGGCACCCTCGCCATTGGCGAGGCCGGGGCCCGCAATGCCGGCCTCCTCGCGGCGCAAATCCTCGCCACCACCGATGCTCAACTGGCCGCCCGCCTGCAAGCCGCCCGCGATGCCATGCGCGAGGCCGTGCTTGCCCTGGGCCCCCTCAGCCTGGAGGGCGATGCATGATCCCCCCCGGGGCCACCATTGGCATTCTTGGCGGCGGCCAACTGGGCCGCATGATGGCGATCGCCGCCCGCCGCCTCGGCTACGGCATTGTCGGCCTTGATCCCCAGGCTGACGGGCCCCTTGGCCAGGTTGTGAATCGCATGATCGCCGCCGATTATGGGGACCTCAGCGCGGTGCGCGAACTCGCCTCCTTAAGCGCCGTGGTCACCCTAGAATTCGAGAATGTTCCCGCCGAAAGCCTGAGCGCCATTGCCGAAATGGTGAACGTTGCCCCCCGTCCCCAAGTGCTGGCCACCACCCGCCACCGGGTGCGGGAGAAAAGCTTCCTGCGCGATCACGGTTTTCCCGTCACCACCTTTGGTGCCGCCCGCAACCTTGGAGAACTACGCGCGGTTTTAGATGCGGTTGGCTATCCAGCAATTATTAAGACTTGCGAATTTGGCTACGACGGCAAGGGGCAGGTCCGCGTTGACGCGCCTGATGAGGTGGCCAGCGCCTGGGAAAAACTGGGTACCAACGATGCCATTGTCGAAGCAGTGGTGCCGTTTTTAAGCGAAGCTTCGGTTATCTGCACCCGCGCTGCCGATGGCCGCGGCAGCACCTTCCCGGTGTTTGAGAATGAACACCGCCATCACATCCTTGATATTACGCGCATGCCGGCCCGACTTGATGAGCGCCTACGCCGCCGCGCCCGGGATATGGCCCTCGCCATTACTGATGCCCTTGGCGTCGTCGGCACCCTGGCGGTAGAGCTCTTCGTTGTCCCCAGCGCCAGCAATGGGCCCAGCCTGCTGGTCAACGAATTGGCGCCACGACCCCATAATTCCGGCCACGTCACCATCGACGCCTGCCGCACCGATCAATTTGAACAGCATATCCGCGCCATCTGCGGCCTGCCCCTGGGCAGTACCGATCCCCTGCACGGTGGCGGCGCCATGGCCAATCTACTGGGTGACTGCTGGCAGCAGGGCGAACCGGACTGGGCCGCCACCCTGGGCAGCGATCCTGGATTAAAACTGCACCTCTACGGTAAGGCCAGTCCAGCCCCCGGGCGCAAGATGGGGCACCTCAATCTCGCGGGAATGGATCCCGAAACCTGTGCAAAAACCCTTATCCAGGCCCGGGATCGATTATGCCCCAAAGCCACCCCTTAGTCCTGAACGCCGCCTGAGAAGGGCCGCGTCACTCATGAAGAAGCAAGCGCTTGGCTGCTGGGATCCGCCTCGTGCAGGACGCGCCAACTGCGGGCCTCAAGGGTAAAGGGGCCAGTAAGCAATTTGCCAGTGGCGAGATCGGTAAGCATGCGACGCACTTCAAATACCGCTGGCGCTTCACCATGATTGAGCGCGAAATGATAGCGATGTCCGCCACCAAAGCGGGTCAGCACCTCGGCGCCGAGAGTGAAAACACGCAGCGGCTGATCAGGTAGGGGCAGGGCGCATTCGGTCCACAACCAGGACAATACGGGATCGGCGAGGGCAACCCCAACATGGATTACCCGCCCGGCGCCGAAGCTGCGCTGGCTCACCGCGCCGCGGCCCGCTAGCCATCCGGTGGCATAGCGGGCACAAATCGACACGCCCTCGCTCACCGGCTGGATAATCTCAGCCCAATGTCCAGCGCTTACGCTTGAACCACCGTTGATTTCATGCAGAGATAATTCGCCCTCGTCCCAGGTGGTAGCTTCAGCATTCGAGGTGCCCGTGAGGGCAGCAAGGTCTCCCGGTGGGGCCTGATCAGGGGCGTGCAACTGGGCATCGCGATGGCCGGCCAAGGGGCCGATAATCACCACCCCACCGGCCTGGGCAAAGGCGGTCAAGGCGCGGATGTCAGCTAAACTCAGCGCTGCGGCATGGGGCACCAAGGCCACTTGATAGCGACCATCTAAATCCGTGGCGCGCAACTGATCCTCATTTAAGCCCAGGCTTATAAGCGCCCCACGGCCCACTTCAGGGCCGCCGATGCGATCGGCAATCCAGCCCTCGGCACGGTGCACCAAATACTGATCGAAAGAACAAATCCGCGCCACCGATACCTGCGGAACCGTTGCCGCAATGGCTTCAGCATGGGGACGGAGCGTAGCGATGAGCTGCGACATTTCTTGATAATGACGGCCTGGCTCTCCCCAATGGGGCAGCAAGCCTCCCCAATTGGTCTCCTGGGCTGCCGGATAACTGCGCCAACGAAACCAGGCCAGAAGATCGCAACCATGACCAATAGACTGCAAGGCGCTGACACTCAAATCGCCTGGAGGCGCGGTGGGCAAGCGATAACTGGTCTGTCCTACCTGCGAAGCCTGCTGTTCTACCACCCATAAACGCTTGGCGTAGCGACGAAAGCGGCCGTAATTCAGCCCCATCTGTGGCCGGCCGGCAGCACCACCCGCAAAGGCTGGATAATGATCATGGCCATAGATGTCCAGCCCCTCAAGCAATCTTGGCCGATCGATGGGCTCAAAGGGACAATTATGCAACACCGCTGCCTGAGGATTTACTGCCTTAATCGCATCGCGCTGGCCAAAGAGAAACCCAATGGCGAGATCAGAAAGAAAACGTTGATAATCGGCAACCTGATGGTGGTTGAGATGAGCCGGCGTGGGCCCAGGCAGGGTGACCTGTCCGAAATGGGCGATTTGCCGCGACCAAAAAGCCAAACCCCAGGCCTGATTTAAGGCTTCCGGCTGATGGTAGCGCTGCCTGCACCAATCTTGGAAAGCGCGCTCTACCCCTTCACCCCATAACTCATCCAGGTGACACCACATTTCATTATCTACCTGCCAAGCCCAAACCCGTGAGTCCTTGGCATAGCGCTGCGCCAACTCGACAACCACCCGATCGCACAAGCGGCGGTAATCACCATTGGTGTAATCCCAGCAGCGACGCGATCCGTGATACCATGCACTACCATCGCGGCGCCGGGCAACGATATCCGGGTAGCGCTCTACGGCCCAAGCCGGAACCGCATAGGTAGGAGTGCCGAGAATCACCCCTAAACCATGGCGATCGGCGCACTCAAGAACGGCATCAACCAGGGAAAAGTCAAAACCACCCTCTTCGGGCTCGACCAGGGTCCACGAACCCTCAAGCCAACGAAAACACTCAAGCCCAGCATCGCGCATCAGCTGCATATCATAAGCCCAGCGCTCTTGCGGCCAGTGATCCGGGTAGTAACACACTCCGAAATGCAGCCGTTTATCTATGCCCAAGATCTCGTCCTTTCCGTGCATCCCCAAGCCAGGAATGACGATGTTGTTTTTTCGCTTTCACTAACCGTTCGGCTAACGCTTGGACTTCTTTTTCATCTTGGCTTTTTTCTTGCGCGCCTGCTTGGCCTCGCGCTGTTTTTTCTTATCCTCGCGCGTGGCAAAAAGACGGTTGGGATTGGGCATGAAGGACTGGGGGTTCGCCAATTGATCCGGCGTCAATTCCTCTTCGTTTTCCGGCAAACGTCCCACCATATCCTGCATATCGCCAAATTTGCCAATCATTTTGCGCATCGTGCTGAATTGCTTGAGCAGCTGCTGAACATCGGCGGTGCTCGATCCAGAACCATTGGCAATGCGCCGGCGGCGACTCATATCGATGAGATCTGGATGCTGCTTTTCATACTGAGTCATCGACGAAATAATCGACATGTAACGCTTGAAAATGGACTCGTCGACATTGAGCGCCTTGAATTTAGCGCCCACCCCCGGAATCATGCCAAGGAGATCTTTGATCGAGCCCATCTTTTGAATGGCCTCGAGTTGAGTTGCAAAGTCGCCAAGATCGAATTTATTCTTGGCAAATTTTTCTTCTAGTTCCTTGGCCTTGTCCTCATCGATGACGCTTTGGGCTTTTTCCACAAAAGAGAGCACGTCGCCCATGCCGAGAATGCGACGGGCATAGCGATCGGGATAGAAGGGCTGCAGGGCGTCGGTTTTTTCACCAACGCCAACAAATTTAATCGGCACTCCAATGAGGTGGCGCAGGGAGACAATGGCACCACCACGGGTATCACCATCAAGCTTGGTAAAGATGACGCCGCTTAATGGCAGGCGCTCGTGGAAAGCCTTGGCGGAATTCACCGCGTCCTGGCCGGTCATCGAGTCGACCACCAAATAGGTTTGGTGCGGGCTGGTGCGGCGGTGCACCTCGGCGACCTCTGCCATCAGCGCGTCGTCGACGTGGAGCCGGCCGGCAGTATCAAGAATTACCACATCGCGCCCATCGGCCTCGGCCGTCTTCAGGGCCTTGGCGCAGACCTCGGGCGGGGTCAAACCCGGTTCATGGAATACGGGGACGCTAATTTGTTCACCAAGGATCCGCAATTGGTCGATGGCGGCGGGACGCTGCAGGTCAGCCGCCACCAAGAGGGGCCGCTTGCCATTTTCCTTGAGTAAACGGGCAAGTTTCGCGCAGGTGGTGGTTTTACCCGAACCCTGCAAACCGGCCATCAGGATAATCGTGGGGCCAGTCTTGGCCCAGGGGATATCGGCATCGGCCTCACCCATAAGGGCCACCAACTCGTCGTGGACAATGCGCACCACCTGCTGGCCCGGCTGAACCCCGGAAAGCACCTCTTCGCCCACGGCCTGTTCGGTAACGCGATCAAGAAATTCGCGCACCACCTGCACATTAACGTCGGCTTCAAGCAGGGCCCGACGGACCTCGCGCAGACCTTCGCGTATATTCTCTTCAGTAAGTTTGCCGCCCCAACGCAGCTTTTCAAAAATACCAGTAAACCGCTCAGCAATACCTTCGAACACAGCCTATCTCCACGGACCTGCCTGACGGGAGCAGTTGGTAGAGCGGCATGGTGAGGCCTGTTTGCGACGAGGCAACGGTGGATCGCCCCCCACGGCCAGGGCGGCGCAAAGCTCGGTTAATTCATGGCTAACCCCATGGCCTTGTGGATGCGCCACGATTGCAGGCGCGCGACGGCCCATCTTTTAG
>REDX01000051.1 GCA_007695355.1 Planctomycetota bacterium | reverse complement strand
AACCGTCCTCGAAGGCGCGGGCGCAGCGGCCTTGGCGGGGGCTTTATTGCCGAATCTCCTGCGCGACCGAGGGTTGAACGGTAAAAAAATCGTCCTGGTTCTCTGCGGCGGCAATATTGATCTCAGCGTGCTTAACCGCGTCATCGAACGCGCCTTCGCCGCCGACGGCCGCATGTGCCGGGTGACCTGTTCCATCAAGGACCAGCCGGGCCGCCTGGTGGAGCTCTGTCAAATCATTGCCGCCGCCGAAGGCAACGTCAAACAGATCAGTCACGATCGCAACTTTGCCCCCCTCGATCCTTCGTGGGTGTCGTCGGTGTTCACCATTGAAACTCGCAATCATCAACACATCGAAGAAATCCACCGCGCCCTGCAGGCGGCGGGGATTAGCTTTAATGTTGGCTAGGCAAAGTCTTCAGCACTCCTGAAACCCGCGTCCAACCCCAGTACGGGTGTTGTCCCCCTACTGTTCGCCGATGACGTAGCGCCCGTCGCGATTAAACAGAAAGTAAAAGTCATACGCCCGAGGGCGGGGCAGACGGACCTGTTCCTTCTGGTTTTCGGCGCTCCAGTACTGACTGCGGCTATGCCAGGGAGATTTGTCGCTGGGCTTGACCCGCACATTATCTTCGCGGATTTCATTCACCACATGCTGCACCCAACCCAACTCCTGGGCTTTGTCGGCAAATTCACTCCAGTCACCGCTGACGGTTTCTTCGTACATGCGGGAATAGAATTCATCGATGGTCAAGCCCATGCGTTCGGCGGTGGGGCCGTGGATCCGTTCGGCCCATTGGCGGAAGACCTTCACCCACTCTTGCTGCTGCGCCAAATTACCCCAGGTGTAACTCCAGGGCTGGTGATGCATGATCACCGCATTGGGTAGGGCATAGGAATGGGGCGCGTCGCCAAGGATAATCGCCGCCATACTGGCGGCCATGCTCTTCACCACCACATGCACCGGGGCATCGCTGGCTTTCATGGCACGCAGGATGATCTCGCCATCCATAATCGAACCGCCGGGGCAGTAATCGATCACCAAGAAAATGGGATCTTCGGCGGAATCGTTGTTATAGTAGTTAATGCGCCGGGAAATCCAATCACCGGTGCCGGCAATAATTGGTTCGTTGAGATCAATGCGCCGATCGCTGATGGTTAATACGCCGTCGACATAGGGCTCGCTGCGTCGCTCAATGGGCTGCTCCACAATTGCCCCTGCCTCCTGACGTTGGCGGAAGGCTTCGACCTTGGTTTCCATTTGCGCCATTTCAAAACGCAGATCGGCCAGTTCGTTCTGCCGCTGGCTCTGCTGAAATTCAAATTCGCTTTGCCGTTGCTCGCGCTCCAGGCCCCGTTGCCGCGCCGCCAGTCCGGCCTCGCGCAGTTCCTGCTCTTTCAGTTGAAAGGCTAAGGCCTGACGCTCTTGCTGCTGCCGAAGCTCGCGCAGCTGCGCCTGCTGCCGGGCCTCTTCCAAGGATCCTTGGGCCTGCAGGCGTTCCTTTTCCGCTTCCAGCTCGGCTAATTCGGCCCGCCGCCGCTGTGCCGCAATGGCCAGTTCCGCCTCGATGCGCTGCCCTTCGGCTTTAATTTCCGAGAGTGCTTCGCGCATCCGCGCTTCTTTGAGCTCTTGGGCCACGCTTAAGCGCTTGATCTCTTCGCGCATGGCTTTGACCAGGGCCTCTTCCTCGCTTTCCGCCACTTCCTCCTCTACTCCTTGCTCGGCTTCAGCAGTCTCGGCGCTGGCTTCGGCATCATCGGCGTCACCTTCAGTGACTACCTCAACCTCATTGGCCACCACCACCTCATCGCTGCCCTCCTCGGCATGTAGCGATGGCGACAGGGCCAACAAAAGGAGGGCGCTGCCACTGGCAGCACTAAGGGCAGCACAAAGGACAGTAGAAAAGCTCACGAGGCGCATGGTGGTCTCCAAGTAAAAGAGTAATCAAACACAGGTATCAACGTTGGGCACTGACTTTGGTGCACCTGATTATGCCAGCGGACCGGCCGCAATCCTAGCTGCCCTGAGGTGATGCTGCGGATGGCATCGCAGGAGGAGCCGCGAAAAGCGACGGGGACAGACGACGGGGAAAGACAACGGGGAAAGACAACGGGGAAAGAGTGGTCCTGGCCCAATCACTTCGATCCGGCAGAACACAGCAGTTTTTACCCCCTTTAAGGAGTATTCAAGGTGCAAAGAATCACTCTCCCAGGGCGACGCAAAGCTTGTCTGGATAAGGAATGCCCGCTTGGGGCATACTTTTAGCGCAAAAACACCCCTTCGGGGATTTTTGCTGGCCGATCGGGAGATCGGCGCTCCCAGGGACAAGCTTTGCGCCGCCCTGTCACTCTCCCCAGGGCCATAGACCACGGAGAGAACCCTTAGAAAGAGCGCTGATCGCCGCTGATCCTACGCATTGCGGCGCGCAGCTCCAGCACTGTGCATGGCTTGGGCAGCACGGCGACCACTCCCAATTGCCGCAAGAGCGGTGCCATGTCGTCGGCATCCTCCTCGTCATCGGCGCTGACGAGGACGCAGGGGCTGGCGACACCTTGCTCCCGTAAATCCTGCAGCAGGGTAATCCCAGCAACCCCATCGACACAGCGCCCCACCACCAGGGCGTCGATATTGCTGCGCTGCTGCTGATACAGCTGCAAGGCCTGGGGGAGATCGCTGGCTAGCATCACCTGATAACCCAGGGAACGAAGCATGGCCTCGCCCACCTGGCCAAAGTCTGCCTCGGTGTTAATCAGCAATACGCCACCACTGTGCAGGGATGGCCCAGCGGCAGGGCCATGCTCACCCATACTCGGCGATGGCTGCTGTTCTAAAGGCAGCAAAAGTTCAAAGGTGCTGCCGCGGCCCACCTCACTGCTGAGACGCATGCCCCCTGAATGGGCGCGAGCGATGCCCAATATGGCCGCCAGGCCCAAGCCACGGCCCTGGGATTTGGTGGTGTAGAAGGGCTCGAAAATCCGTTTGCGCACCTCTGGATCAATGCCGCAACCATTGTCGCTCACCGCCAGGCAGAGATAGGCCCCAGGCTCAAGATCGCCATGCAGTTCGGTGCTGGCCACATACGCGGCGCTGCAATCATTGCGGCTGAGGGACACCTTGATCAGGCCATTGCTATCGGGCAGGGCATCGGAGGCATTCATAATCAAGTTCATGAGCACCTGGCGAATTTGACTGGGGTCCACATTCACCGTGGGCAAGTCATCGTCGATGGCCAGCTCCAAACGAGCCTGACTTTTTATTGCGGTGGTAATAAAACCCACCATTTCGCGAACCAAGGCCCCCAGATCAATGGCTTCCTTGATGTGCGATGACTTACCGGCATAGGCCAGCATCTGCTTACACAGTTCCGCCGCCCGTTGCGCGGCATTGTAAATGTGTTCGAGATGCTCGCGCCCGGGCGTTTCTGCCGGCAAGCGATTGCTCAACAGCTCGGCGTGACCAACGATGGCCATGAGGATATTATTAAAGTCATGCGCCACTCCGCCAGCCAGAAGGCCCAGACTCTCCAGGCGCTGGGTCTGCTGAATCTGCTGATCCAACTGCCGCCGGGCTTCGGCTTGACGATGCTCCTCGGTGACATCGGAGATAAAGGCAGCAAATTGCCCGCGCCGGGGACAATAAGCGGAGATGCGATACCAGCGTTCGCCAACGTCGCTAAAGTCCTCCAAAACGGTGCTCATCCCACTCAGGGCCACCTGACCAAAGGTGGTCACCCAATAATCCTCAATACTGGGGAAGAGTTCGCGCACCCGCCGTCCCACCATGTCTTGGCGTGACATCCCCATGAGGCGTTCAAAGGCTGGGTTTACGGCCAAAATACGATTGTCGCAGGGCTTGCCCTGTTCATCGACGCCGGTTTCTTGTAGGCAAAAGGCATCGGGAATGTGCTCGATTAATTGCCGATAGCGCTCCTCACTT
>REDX01000128.1 GCA_007695355.1 Planctomycetota bacterium | reverse complement strand
CGGCATTCGCCGCCTCCTCTGTGCTCAGGGGGTCTTTGTCGGGGGGCTGAAGGGGCGCGGTGGGTAGTCGCTTGGCGATGATATCCAGGCGCCAGGTTTGGGGGCGTTTGTTTTGCCTGCCGTTTGGCGGGTTTGTTCGGTTTGACTCTTTGTCGTGGGATACCGTATGTTGTACCGTTGGCCCCAGGGCCGCATCCTTCGCGTTATCGTCTTGGTTGCTGTCATTTTGATGGCGCTCGATCTTGGATTGGGTGCTTGGGGTCAGTATAGCGCATGGGCAACCGCGACCGAGCGTGATCTCTCAAACCTCATTTACATGGGCCTATTGGGTAGCCTTGGCGCGATCATCCTCATCTATGGGGTTTTGGCGGTCGTCGTACTGCCCAAGCCCGCTCAGTTTCTGATTGAGGTTGAGCAGGAGATGGCGCGAGTGACTTGGCCATCGCGTGCCGATCTCATTCGTTCAACCATCCTGATTGCCCTACTTTCGGTTATTCTGGCAGTGGTTATTGCCGTGGTTGATCTTTTCAATTACTGGCTGGTGTATACCAACATTATTGGAGGGAATTAACCACCATGGCGATGAACTGGTTTGTGGTAAAGGCGATTTCTGGCCGCGAAAACAAGGCGCGAGACACCATTCAAATGAAGGTCCGCCAGGCCGGTCTTAGCGAGCAGTTAGGCCGACTCTTGGTGCCGTCCGAGCGTGTTACCGAGGTGAAGCGGCGTGGCAAGGTGACCACCGAGCGCAAACTTTTCCCTGGTTACATTTATGCCGAATTAGATCTTAATCAGGATCTCATTGACGTCATTCGCAATGTCGATGGCGTCACGGGATTTTTGGGTTCAACGCCCGAGGCTCCTGATCGCCTGACTAGCGAAGAGGCTGAGCGTATTATCGCCATTGCCTCCGCCGAGTCGGTTGAAGATCAACGCGCGGTATTGGTACAGATTCCGTTTAATCTGGGCGACAAGGTTAAGGTCAAAGAGGGCACCTTTGCTGGCATGGAGGGGGTGGTCGACGAGATCAACAGTCAGAAGGGCACGCTCCGGGTACTGATTACCGTTTTTGGCCGTCAAACCCCCATCGAATTGGAAGTTTGGCAGGTCGAAGAGGTCGGCTAATCCATCAGAGCCTTGCTTCGTCGGTTCAAGGTTTTAAGCCCGGCCGAAAAATTCGTCCTTGGCTTTGTCAAGGTTGGTGGCATAAAGCGCCGCCCGTCAGTTAACGGCCCCACCGCCGCACGGTGGGCAAGCAGGGGGAGGGGGATTCAGTCTCCCGTCCGCACCCCGGCAAATGAAGCTTCGAAAAAGGGAATTCCATCATGGCTAAGAAAAAAGAAAAGATCGGCGAAATCAAGCTGCAGATTCCGGGTGGCAGTGCTACTCCGGCACCTCCGGTTGGTCCTGCCCTTGGCGCAAAGGGCGTGAATATCGCCGGCTTCGTCAAGGAATTTAACGACCGCACGGCCCAGATGCGCGGTGATATCATCCCCGTGGTGATTACCGTCTACAAGGACAAGAGCTTTGACTTTATCCTGAAGCAGCCGCCGGTGCCCGTGCTGCTGAAGAAGGCCGCGGGTATCTCCAGCGGTGCCAAGGAGCCTGGTCTGCTGGCCAAGGCCGGCACCGTCACCATGGCCCAGGTCGAGGAAATTGCCGACCGCAAGCTCTCAGAGCTCACCGCCCATTCCAAAGAGGCGGCCGTGAAGACCGTCCTTGGTACCGCCCGTTCGATGGGCATTGTGCTGGCCGAATAGGCGGCGCTTGGGGGCGGCAGTCGCCGTCTGCTATCCGTCCGATCCATTTCACCATAACTGTGGAAGACTCCAGGATCGGGGAGTCAACGACCACGGAGGATGATTATGCGTTTTCGCTCAAAGCGGTACCGCAATTTCTTGAGTAAGGTTCCCGGCAAAACGCCGCAGCCGCTGGATAATGCTATCCGGACCGTCAAGGATTGCGCGAGTGCTAAATTCACGGAGTCGGTAGATCTGGCTATCCGTCTCAATGTCGACACCCGTAAGGCGGATCAGCAAGTCCGCGGCAGCTTTAGCCTGCCCCATGGTACGGGCCGGGACGTCCGTATCGTGGTCTTCGTTGACGACAGTAACGTTGCTGCTCAATGCTTGGAATTGGGGGCCGTAAAGGCTGGTGGCGAAGATCTCATGAACGAAGTTCTGGCCGGCTTTATGGACTTCGACGTTGCCATTGCGACGCCCAAAACCATGCGCTTGGTTGGCCGGCTCGGCCGCGTGCTTGGCCCCCGTGGCTTAATGCCCTCGCCCAAGTCCGGCAGCGTCACCGAAGATGTGGTGAAGGCCGTGAATGAATTTAAGGCCGGTAAGATCGAATATCGCGCCGATTCCGCTGGTAATGTTAATGTTCGTGTCGGCACCGTCGCTTTTGAGCCACAGCAGCTCACCGAGAATATTGCGGCGATTCTCCGTCACATCACCGATGCCCGTCCATCGTCCGTGAAGGGGGAATTTGTGACCAATGTCACCGTTTCCTCGACCATGGGCCCTGGCGTGCGTATCGCGGTTTGAGAAAGGGGTCATTACCATGCCGAGTCTCATTAACGAACTGCTTTTCGACGAGGTAAAGTCGATTGTCGATGAGGGGCACTCTGTGCTCCTTATCGACCCCGCAGGCCTTAAGGCCGCTGAAAGCCTGGCCTTGCGCCGTGAGCTTTTCGGTATCGGCGCGCAGATGAAGGTGGCCAAGCGCCGCATTATCCGCGAGGCCTTTGGTGCTGATGTTCAGCCCTATCTTGAAGGTAAGGGCACCGTTGGCATCGTCGCCGCTGCTGATGTGGCTGCCGCTGCTAAAATTATCAATAAGCTGGTCAAGGATGAAAAGGTTCAGGTCCGCGCTGGCGTCGTTGAGGGCCGTGCCCTCGATGGGCGCACCGCCGCGAGTCTGGCCGATCTTCCCTCCAAGGAAGAGCTGCAGGCCCGCTTGCTGGGTACGCTGCAGGCGCCCATGTCCAACTTTGTCCGTCTGCTCAACGAGGTGCCTGCCTCCTTTGCTCGTCTGCTTGCGGCTTACCGCGACAAGAAGGGCGAATAGTCAGCGCATCCTGTTCTTCCCGTCAACCGATCCCTGTTCTCGGGATCAAGGGTGTCCACCGCTGGTCATCCACGTTTTTTTAAACCACGCCGTTGTCAGCTGACAATGGCCCCAATCAGGAGACTATCATGTCCGAATCTGTTGCCCTCAGCGACAAGCTGAAAGAGATCGTCGAGACCGTTAAGGGTCTGACCGTTATCGAACTGGCCGACCTCGTCAAGGCCCTGGAAGAAGAGCTCGGTGTGTCCGCCGCTGCTGCTGCTCCAGTCATGGTTGCCGCTGCTGGCGGTGGCGCCGGTGAAGCCGCTGCCGAAGAGCCCACCGAGTTCAATGTGATCCTTGCTGCCGCTGGCGACAAGAAGATCAACGTCATTAAGGTGGTTCGTCAGCTCACTGGTCTCGGCCTCGCCGAAGCCAAGAAGTTCGTCGAAGAAGCTCCTAGCACCGTCAAGGAAGGTGTTGAGAAGCCCGAAGCCGAAGATCTCAAGAAGCAGCTTGAAGAGGCTGGTGCCTCTGTTGAGATCAAGCCCGCTTGATAAACCCCACAGGCCGGGCAATCCTCATGTTGCCCGGTATCTGTCGCACCTGCCCCTATTAGGCCGTCGGCTTAATAGGGGTTTGTGCCTGCAGATGCAAACTGGCCCCAGCACGCCGCGCGCTGCTGGGGCGCTTGCATCTGTTTGTCCACTCACTAGCTTACAACACCAATTTTGCCCGGCTGAGCGCACCTGCTCGCGGGCAGAATCCGCAACAAGGTTCTAAGCCCCGTCTTTCGAGGAGGTTACATGGAGATTCGACATTTTGGCAAGGTCCGGGAAATCGTGCCGGTTCCGAGTCTAGTCGAGCTGCAAGCCAAGAGCTACGACACCTTTTTCGACATTGAGGGTGATCCAAGCCGTCGTGGCAATGAAGGTCTCAATGGCCTTTTGGCAGAATTTTTCCCGGTCGAAGGCTTCGATGGGAAAATTAAAGTCAGCTATCACGGCTACAGCTTTTCTCCCCCCCAGCATGACGAGCCCGAGTGCCGTGACCTGGGGCAAACCTACCAACGCGGCTTAAAGCTGCACATTCGGGTGGAAGCCGAAGGCATGCCTGAGGTGCTTGAGGAGGCCGTCCACATCGCCTATGTGCCGGTGCGTATCGGCGGCGGTGAGTTCGTTGTCAATGGATCCGAGCGGACCATCGTTACCCAGATTCAGCGCTCCCCCGGCGTCGACTTTGCTACCGATCAGGCCCCCAATGGTCGTCGCATCCATTCCTGCCGCATCATTCCGGAACGCGGCTCCTGGATTCAGATCGAAGCCACCAATAAAGACCAACTGCAGATCAAAATCGACAAGTCGCACAAGATTGCAGCCACCTGCTTCCTGCGCGCTATGTCGGCTGACTTTGGTACCACCGAGCAGATCCTGCGCGGCTTTTTCGCCACTGCCACCAAGCCCATCAAGGGCAGCCCTGATAAGAGCGACCTGATCGGTGCCGTGGTGGTTAAAGATATTATCGACACCGAGAGCGGCGAGCCCCTGGTGCGTGCCTGCGAACAACTTACCGAAGGCCAATTCGAAACCCTCAAGGGTCTCGGTGTCACCGAGATCGACGTCATTGATGAGCCGGTGAAGCCCGATGACGTGTTGCTCAATACCCTGCGCGATGATGAAGCCCAGAGCCACGAAGAGGCTTTGGTGCGGATCTATCGTCGTTTGCGCCCCGGCAATCCGGCTGATGAGCAAAAGGTGAAAGAGCTTTTCTTTGACCGCTTCTTGAATGAACAGCGCTACAACCTGGGTTCGGTTGGACGTTTCCGTATCAATCGCAAGCTGGGCCTGGAATCAGATAGCTTGGTTCTCACCATCGATGATTACGTGAAAATCATGCGCTATCTGCTTAAGCTCATTCGCACCAATGCCCACCAGGGTGAAGTGGATGATATCGATCACTTGGGCAACCGTCGCATCCGTCCGATTGCCGATCTGCTCGCCGATGAGCTGCGCGCCTCCCTGCTGAAGCTGCGTCGGGCGGTAAAAGAAAAGCTCTCCCGCGACATGCAGCAAGAGGATATGGCATCCGTCTTGGCTCCGCGCAATCTTTTCAACTCCCAGGCCGTGGACTCCTCCATCGCCAATTTCTTCCAGCGCGGCGAGTTGTCGCAGGTGGTCGACCAGTCGAACCTGCTTTCGCAGCTGACCCACGAGCGCCGGCTTTCGGCCCTCGGACCTGGCGGACTGAACCGTAAGCGTGCAGGCTTTGAGGTGCGCGACGTTCACACCTCCCACTACGGCCGAATCTGTCCCATTGAGACGCCGGAAGGTGCCAATATTGGCCTGATCGTCTCTCTCTCCATCTTCGCCGCCGTCAATGAGTACGGATTCCTGGTGACCCCTTACCGTAAGGTGGTTGATGGGGTGGTGACCGACGAAATCGTTTACGTCATGGCCGATGAGGAATCTGATTTCCGCATTGCCCAGGCAACCGTTCGTTTGGATGCTAAGGGCAAGATTCTGCAGGATCGCTGCCAGGTGCGCGTCCAGGGGCAGTTCGAAGAAGTGCCGACTTCCCAAGTCAACTATATCGACGTCAGCCCCAAGCAGATGCTTGGTATCTCTGCCTCGCTCATCCCCTTCCTTGAGCACGATGACGCCAACCGCGCCCTGATGGGTGCCAATATGATGCGTCAGGCGGTGCCGCTCTTAGTTACCGATCCTCCCTATGTCGGCACCGGCATGGAAAAAGAGTGCCCCAAGTCCTCCTCCATGGTGCAGATTGCTCGCGCTGATGGTGAGGTGGTGGAAATCGATGCCCGTCATATCGTGGTTCGCACGAGTGCCGGCGATGATGTCTACCATCTGCGCAAGTTCCACGGCCTCAACGAGCGCACCTGTCTCAACCAAACCCCCATTGTCCGCAAGGGCGACCAAATCACCAAGGGTCAGATTATCGCCGATGGCGGTGGTACCCATCAGGGTGAATTGGCACTCGGCAAAAACATGGTGGTGGCGTTCATGCCTTACGATGGCTGTAACTTCGAAGACGCCATTGTCGTCAACGAACGTCTGCTGCGCGAAGATCGTTTGACTTCTATCCACATTGAAGAATACAAAGTCGAAATTCGCGAAACCAAGCTCGGCAAAGAAGAGTTCACCCGTGAAATCCCTGGGCGCTCTGACGAAGCCCTGCGCAATCTCGATGAGACAGGCTTTGTGCGCAAGGGCACCGTGGTGGGCCCTGGCGATGTTCTCGTTGGTAAAGTGACGCCGAAGAATAAATCTGAGCTTAGTCCCGAAGAAAAACTCCTGCACGCCATCTTTGGTCGCGCCGGTGAGGATGTTCGTGACGACTCCTTGGTAATGAAGCCAGGCATTCGTGGCGTCGTCGTAGACGTCAAGCGTTTCCAGCGCCGTGCTGCCCTTACCGACAAGGATAAGCGCGAAGAAGAGAAGCGTATCCGCGAAGTGGACACCCGCTTTATGGTCAAGAAGTCCAAGTTGGTACGCCAGAAATTCGACCGCATTTGGGAGATTTCTGGGGCCAATGTGGTCAATATCGAGACCGGCGAAGTTATCGACTACGCGCCCACCATGTCCGATGAAGAGGTGATGAAGCTCCACGGCAGCTTGCCGGTGGAAGCCCTCAACTTCGTCGGTGGCAAGCGCCGTAAGGCCCGCGCAGTCTACGAGGAAATCGATCCTTTGATCGACGAGCTCAGCCGCGAAGCCGAAAAGGAAAAGCTGGAAGTCCGCCGTGGTGATGATTTGCCCACCGGCGTGCTGGAAATGGTGAAGGTTTTTGTCGCCCGTAAGCTGACCCTCAAGGTGGGCGATAAGCTGGCCGGCCGTCATGGTAATAAGGGTGTGATTTCAACCATCGTGCCCGAAGAAAACATGCCCTTCCTCAAGAATGGGCAGACCGTTGACATTATCCTCAATCCCCTGGGCGTGCCATCGCGCATGAACGTGGGTCAGGTTTTGGAAACCCACCTCGGTTGGGCTGCGCGTGCCCTCGGCATTCGCTGCTACACCCCCGTCTTCGACGGTGCCAGCGAGCAAGAGGTCGAAGACCTCCTGGTTGAGGCTGGATTTGAGAAGGACGGCAAGAGCTGGCTTTATGATGGGCGCACCGGTGAGCGCTTTAATCAGCGCACCACCGTTGGTGTCATGTATATGATCAAGCTCCATCACTTGGTGGAAGATAAGCTGCACGCTCGCTCCACCGGCTCTTACTCCCTTATCACGCAGCAGCCCCTGGGCGGCAAGGCTCGCTTCGGTGGCCAGCGCTTCGGCGAAATGGAAGTCTGGGCCCTGGAAGCCTACGGTGCGGCCAATGTGCTGCAGGAAGTCCTCACCGTCAAATCCGATGACGTTGATGGTCGTACCCGCATCTACGAAAGCATGGTCAAGGGCGATGGCTCGCTGACTTATGGCACCCCGATGGCCTTCGAAGTGCTGCTCAATGAGATCCGCGGCCTGGGCTTGGATATCCGCCTGCATCGCCCAATGGATGTGGGCTTCGGTAGCGAAACCGGTAGCCTTGACTTTGGTGCCGGTGGAGCCGCAGACGAAGCCGAATTGGTCTTTGGTGAATCCGCCGGAGAAACCGTCTTCGGTGAGCCAGAGGACAGCCCGGAAGATATCTTCGATATCGAACCAGCTGAAAACGCCGATTAATTTGGCTTAAGCCGCGTCGCTGGGGCCCTTAGCCCTGGCGACGCAAATGGGCTTCTCCTTCGTTTTTTCTATAACCGTCAATCAGACAGGCAGGGCTTTTCCCCATGATCGAGCCGATGATCGAGCAAAACCAGACCCCGTCTCCCGATTACAATGCGGTCTCCATCCGCTTGGCCTCGCCCGAGGTGGTCCGCTCCTGGAGCCAGGGCGAAGTCAAACGCCCGGAAACCATTAATTACCGTAACTACAAGGCGGAAAAAGACGGCTTGTTCTGCGAAAAGATTTTCGGTCCCACTAAGGACTGGGAATGCTTCTGCGGCAAGTACTCCGGCATCAAGTACAAGGGCATCGTCTGCGAAAAGTGCGGCGTGCTGGTAACCCACAGCCGCGTTCGCCGCGAGCGCATGGGCCATATTAATCTGGTGTCGCCGGTGGTGCACATCTGGTTCTTTAAGGCCATGCCTTCTCGTTTAGCTACCCTACTGGGACTCAAGGCCAGCTCGCTGCAGCAGGTCATCTACTTCCAGAAGTACATCGTCGTGGACCCTGGCACCACCCCTCTGGAATACATGGAAATCCTCTCCGAAGAGGCCTACCGCAAGGCGGTAGAAAAATACGGTGATGACTTTAAGGCGATGATGGGCGCCGAGGCGGTTCAGGAATTGGTGCGCCACCTCGACCTCGACAGCCTTATCGCCGATCTGCGCGAAGAGCTGGCTGCCACCCGCGCCAAGCAGAAGATCGAGAAGATCACCAAGCGTCTGCGTCTCTGCGAAGACCTCAAAAAGTCTGGCAATGACCCGCAATGGATGATCCAAACCACGATTCCGGTGATTCCGCCGGACCTGCGTCCTTTAGTGCCCCTGGAGAACGGCAACTTTGCCACCTCCGACTTGAATGATCTCTATCGCCGCGTTATTTACCGTAATAACCGCCTCAAGAAGCTGGTCGAGCTCAATGCCCCAGGCATCATTATTCGCAATGAGAAGCGAATGCTGCAGCAGGCCGTTGACGCCCTCTTCGACAATGGCCGCTGCCAGCGCGCCGTCTTCGGATCCGGTAACCGCCCGCTGAAGTCCCTCACCGATATGATCAAGGGTAAGCAGGGCCGCTTCCGCGAGAACCTGCTTGGCAAGCGCGTCGACTACTCCGCCCGCTCGGTGATTGTCGTTGGTCCACGGCTTAAGCTGCATCAGTGCGGCCTGCCCAAGGCCATGGTGTTGGAACTCTTTCAGCCCTTTATTATCCGCGAGTTGAAAGAGCGTGGTTTCGCCGAGACGGTGAAGGCTGCCAAGCGCAAGCTTGAGCGCCGTGACGAAGAGGTTTGGGAAGTTATCGACGACGTTATCAAGAGTCGCGTGGTGCTGCTTAACCGCGCTCCCACCCTGCACCGCATGGGCATTCAGGCCTTTGAGCCGGTGATGATTGAAGGCTCGGCCATTCAGCTGCATCCCCTGGTCTGCCAGGGCTTCAATGCGGACTTTGACGGCGATCAGATGGCGGTCCATCTGCCCCTCTCCATCGAAGCCCAGGTGGAAGCCCGGGTGTTGATGCTGTCTACCAATAACATCTTTTCGCCGGCCAATGGCGCCCCGATTATTACCGCTGACCAGGACATCGTCCTCGGCTGTTATTTCGCCACCCTGCACCGCGAAGGTGGCAAGGGTGAAGGCAAGGTCTTCGCCACCAATGACGAAGTGCGCATGGCCCTTGATCATGGCGTGGTGGATCTGCACAGCCTGATCAAGATGTACCTGCCCATTGGCACCGAAATCGACGAGGGTGGGATCAACCGCAAGAAGCTTACCGCCAATAAGCCAATCGAAACCACCCCCGGTCGCGTGCTTTTCAATGAGATCCTGCCAGAAGGAATGCCCTTCTACAATAAGACCCAAAACAAGGGTACTTTGCGTAAGGTGATTGCTGACTGTTTCGAGATCCTTGGTCGTCAGTCGACCATCGATGTCCTCGATGCGATCAAGGAAGTCGGTTTCCGCTCGTCCACCCAGTCCGGCCTCTCCTTTGGTTTTGCTGATCTGGCCACCCCGGTTGAGAAAGAAGAAATCATCGCCGAGGCGGATAAGCAGGCTCTCAAGTATCAAAAGGCCTACATGAAGGGTATGATCACCAGCCACGAGCGTCACCGTAATGTGCGCGATGTCTGGAATCACGCTACTGAACTCATCGGCAAGAAGCTGATGGAGAAGTTGGCCGACGACACCCACGCTGACAATGGCTATATCAATCCGGTTTACGCCATGGCCGTCTCCAAGGCCCGTGGTAATGAGACCCAGGTCCGCCAGCTGGCGGGCATGCGTGGTTTGATGGCCAAGCCCAATGGTGAAATTATCGAGACGCCCATCCGCGCCTCCTTCAAAGACGGTCTGCGGGTGCTGGAATACTTCACCTCCACCCACGGTGCCCGTAAGGGACTGGCCGATACCGCCCTCAAGACCGCTGACTCCGGTTACCTCACCCGTAAACTGGTGGACGTGGCCCAGGACGTCATCGTTTCCCAAGAGGACTGCGGCACCGTTGCCGGCATTACCAAGGCCGTGGTCTATGAAGGTGAGCAGATCAAGCTGAGCCTTGCCGACGCCATCGTCGGCCGCACTGCACGCGATACCATTGTCGACATTATCACCGATGAGGTGGTGGTGCGCGAGAATGATATTATCACCATCGAACAGGCCCGTCGCATCGAAGAGATGGGCTTCGAGAAGATCCGCGTGCGCTCGCCCTTAACCTGCGAGTCGAAGAGCGGCATCTGCCAAAAGTGCTACGGCATGGACCTCTCCCGTGGTCGCACTGTCGAACTCGGCCTTGCTGCCGGCGTTATCGCTGCCCAGTCCATCGGTGAGCCGGGCACGCAGCTAACCATGCGTACTTTCCACATTGGTGGTGTGGCAGGTGTTTCCAGTGAAGACACCAGCTACAAAGCCCGTAAGGGCGGCACCATCGAATTCGAAAATCTGCGCACGGTGGCCAATCGTGAAGGCCGTGTGGTGGTGCTTAACCGGAACGGTGAAGTGGTGATCAAGGATGGTAGCGGCCGCACCATCGAGCGCTTCAAGGTGCCGGTGGGATCGACCATGCACGTCGCCGATGGCGAATCCATCAAGAAGGGCGCCCTCATCGCTGAGTGGGAAGCGGCAACCATCCCCATTCTCTCTGAGATGGGCGGTACGGTGCGTTACGAGCACATTATTCCTGAAGTCACCATGCGTGAAGAGCGCGACCCTGCCACCGGCATTGTCAATAAGCTGATTCTCGAAGGTAAGGGCGACCTGCACCCGCAGGTGGTGATCGAAGACGCCGAAGGCAACTCCATCGCCGTCTACCCGATCCCTGAAAAGGCCACCCTGCGCGTCGATGAGGGTGAAACCATCGACGGTGGTACCCTGGTGGCCTCCACTCCCCGCGAAATGGGTGGCTCTTCGGATATTACCGGTGGTCTGCCCCGCGTCACCGAACTGTTTGAAGCCCGTCCGCCCAAGGATCCGGCAGTAATGGCCGAGATCGATGGCATGGTCGACTTTGGCGAGCGCAAGCGCGGCAAGCGCACGATCGTTGTTCGCGGTACCTCGGGCACCGAGATCGAGCATCCGATTCCCCAGGGCAAGCATTACCGCGTCCACAAGGGCGACCGCGTGCGGGCCGGTGATCCCCTGGTCGACGGCACCTTGGTGCCTAAGGACCTCCTACGCATCTGCGGCGAAGAGGCCCTACAGCACTACCTGCTGGGTGAAATCCAGGCGGTGTACCGCGCCCAGAACGTGACCATCGACGATAAGCACATCGAGATCATTATTCGCCAGATGCTGCGCAAGGTCGAAATTAGCGATTCCGGTGATCTGCCCTATCTGCAGGGCCAGGTTGTCGACCGCATTATTATCAAAGAAGAGAACCAGAAGGCTTTGGCCGAAGGCAAGACCCCTGCCACCTTCGAGCCCCGCCTCATGGGCATTACCCGGGCTGCCCTGCAGTCTGAAAGCTTCATCTCGGCGGCCTCTTTCCAGGAGACCACCAAGGTGCTGGCCGATGCCAGTCTGGCTGGTCGCGTTGACCATCTCGCCGGCCTTAAGGAGAATGTCATCCTTGGCCACCTGGTGCCCTGTGGCACTGGATTCAAGTCTTACCAGGGCGCTGTCATGCAGCACCTGGGAGTCCCCATTGCACAACCCGAAGAAGACGATACCGTCCCCGCCCCCAATCAGGAGGTCATTGGTGCCAACGATTAACCAGCTCATCCGCCACGGCCGCAAGGACAAGAAGTCCAAAAGCAAGAGCCCGGCTCTGGATTCGAACCCTTTCAAGCGCGGTGTCTGCATGCAAGTGAAGACCACCACCCCGAAAAAGCCCAACTCGGCTTTGCGAAAGATCGCCCGTGTGCGTCTTTCCAATGGCAAGGAAGTCACGGCGTATATTGGTGGTGAGAAGCACAATCTGCAGGAGCACTCCCTGGTGCTGGTCCGCGGCGGTCGCGTCCGTGACCTGCCCGGTGTGCGCTACCACGTAGTGCGCGGCAAGCTTGACTGCCAAGGCGTGCAGGGTCGCGGTCAGGGACGCTCGCTTTATGGTGCCAAGCGGCCCAAGGCTAAGTCCTAGCTAACCTAAGCTTTCGCGAATGAGGGATGGCTGTCGCCGTCTCTCTTCGCCCTCGGTAGTCGGAGTACTGGAACGTCTCCAGGAACGCACGTGCTACCGAGTCCTTTAAATAACGACGCTCCGGCCTAAGCCGGAAAGGAAGTTTCCATGGCTGATTATGATGATGACCGTAATGATGATATGGACGGTGATGACATCGTTCGCAACGAAGACGGTGTAATTACCGTCGCCGAATCCGCTGAGGATGCCAAGCCCAGCAAGCCCCGCTATCTGGCCACCGGCCCTGGCTTGAAGCCAGATCCCCGCTACGGCAGCACCCTCGCCTCCAAGTTCATCAACTGCCTGATGTGGGACGGCAAGAAGAGCATCGCCGAAAAGATCTTCTACGATGCTTTTGAACAGATCGCCAATAAGCTCAAGATCGATCCCCTGCACGTCTTCGAAGAGGCCTTGGACAATGCCCGCCCGATGGTGGAAGTACGTTCCAAGCGCGTTGGCGGTGCGAATTACCAGGTACCGGTTGAGGTCAAGGTTAAGCGTCAGCAGACCCTTGCTATCCGCTGGATTTTGGAAGCCGTGCGCGGCCGTAAGGGTGTTGCCACCGCGACGAAATTGGCTCAGGAACTCATCGACTGCTACAATAAGACCGGTAGCACCATCCAGAAGCGTGAGAACACTCACCGTATGGCAGAGGCTAATAAGGCTTACTCGCACTTCGCCTAATCGGCCATTGTACACCGATTGCGGCGCTGTCGCGTTTTGTGAAAGAGGGGGAGCGCGTCAGCGCTCCCCCTTCTTTTATGGGGGCTAAGCTTGGCGGTACCAGGCGAGGTGCGGATTGTTGTGCGCATACTCCGCATCGTAGTCGTAATTAATTCTTAGCTCTTCACCTTTGGCAATGGCGCGGCAGCTGTGAAACTCCATAAGCCCCTGCTCGATATCGGGATGAAAAATGGCATTGGCGTCGGCGTGATGGTTAAAGAAACTGCCAACACCGCCGAGAATGGCGTAGAAAGCTCCGGCCTCGTCCGGCCAGAGAAACACATAGCTGCCGAGAGTCGCCGAATGCATATCGTCACGGGGGATAATAATCGCAGGGCAGCGGGCCAGCAGCTGTCCGGCCGCCAAATCTTGGCTGGCGAAAACGCCTCGGCCATAATCGCTTTCGCGTACCTCAATGCCCCAGTGGGCGCAGCAATCGCGGCTGGTTGGGGCGGGGGATGCAGCGGCTTGGTGCATAGGGTTCTGGTCCTCGAAAGATGGCTTCATGACTGAAGTATCTGTTCAGCATATTTTCGGCAATCACCAGGAACCCCTGGGCTTGGAATGCTGGCGCGATGATCGGGCAAGTGCGGCCTCCCGTAATGCCTGCGATCACCTGCTGCAGGGCCTCTTCGAAAGCGGCCTCGATCCCCAGCAGCCGGCCAGCGCCCGGGTACTGGTGTGGCGGGAACAGCAGTTGGTGGCCAGCGCCGCTTGTCGCCGCCGTGGTTGGCCCCTGGCTGCCGATCGTATGGTCAGCGGGGCCCACGTTGGTTATGTCTGTTCCCATCCGGATTTCCGTGGCTGTGGCTATGCTCTCATTGCTCTGCGTCGCCTTATGGCTGAGATGGAAGCGGAGGGGTGGCTGCCGGGTATCCTGCACTGCGTGCCCGCCTTGGTGCCTTTCTATGGTCAGGCCGGTTGGATCAGCGTGGCGGCAGGTGGCATCTATAGTCAGGCCAGTGGCGAAGGGCGCCTGGATCCAGATCCGGTTATGGCCTGGGATCCCCGGCCCCAGGCTAGTCTGGATGGCCTGTGCGTATCTCCCTTTCCCTTGGGGGATGATTGGTGAGGGCGGGCATGCATTACACCCCGGCGCTTCGCCCGCTGGGGCTCTCATTGCTCCGCCAGCCGGGCCCATACTAACCAGCCATGACTACTCAGCCCACGCGCGGCGCCCACTGGATGCTACTGGCCCTGGTGCTCGGTTCCGGCGCCGCCCTGTTTATGGCAGAGCTGCAGATCGGTAAATTGGCCACCATGCATACCGGGGGTAGCCCCCGGGCTTGGCTGGTGCTGCTTGGGCTCTTTCAATTGACCCTGCTGGCCGGCTACCTGGCCGCCTGGTGGCTGCAGGTGCAATCGCGTTTCCGTCAGCGCCTGGCCCACGCCGTCCTCGGCCTTTGCATGCTGGGCTTCGTTTGGTGGTCAAGCATCGGCCTTTTCCCAATGAGTTATGGCCCGGAGAGCGTGAGGGCGCCGGTGAGGTGGGTGCTGCTGCAATACCTGAGCGGGCCGCTATGGATGATTTTGGGCTGCGCGCTGACGGTGACTCTGGCCCAGTCTCGGGTAACGCCGGCGGCGCGGCCTGCCCTCTATGGAGCCTCCAATCTCGGCGCCTTCCTTGGCCTCTGTGCTTATCCCCTGATCTTTGAGCCCTGGGTTGGGCTCAGCCGCTCGGCCCTGGTCCTGGCCTTGGCTGCCAGCTTGGTACTGCTGGGCCAGGGACTTTTATTGCGCCGCGAAGCCCTGTGGCCGCCAGTCAGCACCGGCCCAGGGCGGACCGGCCGCAGGGGGCTTGCCACCATTGTCCTTTGGGCCGCCCTGGGCAGCGCCTTTCTTACCGTCGCCACCGCCTGGGCCACTCTTGATCTCTCCTCTATCCCCCTCATTTGGGCCCTCCTCTTGGCGGCCTATCTCCTCTCTTGGGTCATCGCCTTTGGTCCCCTCGGGCGCCTGCCCCGCCAGCAGTGGGACTGCTTTGCGGGGCTGAGTCTGATCGGTATGCTGGCGGTGCCGGGCACCGGCTTACTCAGCGCCTTCGCCTGCGCCATCGCCGTCTGCTGCCTTTGTACGGCCCTGCATTTGCGCCTGCTGCCAGCTTACCAGGGCCTTGCCCACGCCCCGGCCAATGTCGCCATCGCCCTGGGCGGGGCGGCCGGTGGCCTCCTGACCGCCATCCTTCCACCCCTGGTCTTCGCGGGCCCCTGGGAATGGGAACTCCTCCTCGCCCTCCTGGTTCTCGCCCTGGGTTGGGGCTGGCTGGCACAGCTCCTGCGCTCCGCCCGCCCGTCCTACCAAGGCCTGATCAATCAAGGCCTGCTTTTGGTTGCCCTGCTTATCGCCATCGGCCATGCCCGCTGGGTGGCCCCGGGGCCCTGGACGGTGATTGCCCAGGTGCGGGATCTCCACGGGGTGTGGACCGTATCGGTGGCCGCCGATCGCAGCCGCGATTTCCGTCTGGTCTCGGGAAGTACCTACCATGGATCCTGGGGGGAAGAAGCTTCCTGGTCCTACTATTCTCCGGAGGGGCCCCTGGGCGCCGGCATTGCCGCCCTGCGCCACCAGCGCAGTCCCGGACTGGAGGTGCTGGCGGTGGGCCTCGGCGCCGGCACCTTCCTCGAATACTTCTTTGCCGAAGACCGCGTGCTGACGGTGGATATTTCCCCAGCTCTCCTGGCCCTGCACCGGGGAGATCCGCCGCTCATTCCCAATCTCGCCCGGGCCGAGGCGCAAATGGAAGTCCGCCTCGCCGATGGTCGTCAGGTTCTGGAGGAACCCCATCCCCAGCCCTTCCACTTGATTAAGCTCGACGCCTTCACCTCCGGCTCTATTCCCAGTCATCTCCTGACCACCGAAGCCCTGGCCCGCGCCTGGCAGCTCCTGCGCGAGGATGGCCTGCTGATGATTCACGTCTCCAATCAGCACGTGGCGGTGCCGGCCCTGGTCATGAATGCCGCCCGCCATTTGGGCCTCAGCGCCGCCCTGCTGGTGGATGAGCCCCAGGATGGCGATGATATACGCGCCACGGAAAGCACCTGGGTGCTCATTGGCAATGAGGCAACCCTCACCCACCCCCGGATTATCCGCCTCGCCCGCGCCCACACCGGCCTCGGCCACCTCGCCGCCTGGCAACCAGTACCCGAGCACCAGGACCGCCGCCGCCCCTGGAGCGACGACCGCAGCGGTATTATTCCTTACCTGCTCTGGTAGCTCCGTCATCTCTCCCGGATCCTCGACCCAGGATGCAACTTTGAGCAAGGCCGGTGATGACTTGCGAATGCATCGATGCGGTGCTATAATCCCAGTCAGTGTTGCACGATTGGCAATTCAAGCCCCATGCCCTTGGCTCCGTGCCAGCGCTGTCTAGGGGCTGCCAGAAGGCTCCCATCGGCCGCAGCTGATCGCCAGCTCTGTTCTCCATGACGAGGCAAAAGGATGCGTAAGCGCCAGGCAATAATCAAATACACGGCCCTGTGCTGCCTGGTCACCATGACCTGCGCTTGCACCAGCACGCGAGCCGGCACCGATGCATCGCCGAGATCCATCCCCAGCCAAATGGTGGGATCTCTCGCAGAGCAAGCGTTCTCAGATACCCTAGTAGACCTCATAAGGGGCCTATTTTCATGGTGACAGAGGTATGGTAATTTGGAAGCGAGTGACGTAGATCAGGGGCCAGTGAAATACCGTCTAAAAGGCGTCTTTACAGCCTGCCCATTCATTATGCCATAGGCCAGGAATTGAGAATCATGTCACGCCACTCCAGTTCATTATGGCGGCATCCACTTATTTTAGTCGTTCTGGTGGTGGTCATCTACGCTTGTCGCCCAGTGACCCAATCTGATATTATGGGGGTCTGGACCATGGAGGGTGGGCATGAAGGCATGCATAAAATTGGCTTAGCCTTCAAGGACAACCACTTGGCCGAATTATTTTTCATTAAAGAAGCGGAGGAGGATATCGTCTATGCGACTCCGGCTACCTATTCCTGGGGTGTCGACCCCCATTCATTGCTGGTCATTGTTCTGGCCAAGGGAGATGATGAAATCTACCAAGCGTGGAAGTATTCTGCAGCTATCCATCGCCTCAATCGTAAATCCCTCATTATTTCCTTTAATGGCGGTGATCGATTCCGTATGGGGCGCGATAAGGATGCCGAGCGCCTTTTAACCATGGGCAAATCAAGAATGCCATTGAATGCCAGGGAGCATTGGCTGGTGGCTAACGAGTAAGTGACTTTCGCCATGACCACCACCCGCAGCAAGCCGCGCGAAGGGATTGCCTCAAGTGCCCCAAGCGAGTCCTTGGGGAACGGCTTGCTTAACCCGCCCTGTTCTTGACTTAAGGGTCCATGACCGCCATCTGATCCAGGCGCTCGCGGAAGCTGCGCATAATGCGTTCGTAAAGGGCTTTGCCGAGGACCACGTCTTCGACGCCGGCGTCGACATTGGGGTTGTCGTTGACTTCGATGACGTAGAGCTTGCCGCCGACGCTCTTTACGTCGACGCCGTACAGGCCCTTGCCAACCAAGCCAGCGGCGCGCTGGGCGAGGCGTACCACCCGCTGCGGGGCATCGGCGATGGCGAGGGTGTGGTGCCAGCCGTTTTCGGTGACCCCGTCTTCGCGTTTGACGATTTGCCAGTGGCCCTCGGCCATGCCGTACTGGCAGGCGTAGAGGGCTTCGCCATCAATAATGCCCACCCGCCAGTCGTAGGAGGTGGGGAGGTATTCCTGGGCGATAATCAGGTCTGATTGTTTAAAGAATCGCCGGCTGACGCTGAGTAATTCCTCTTCGTTTTGGGCCTTTACCACGCCAAGGCTAAAGCCGGAATCCGGTTCTTTGAGCACCAGGGGATAGCCCAGTTTGCTGCCTACCTGCTTAATGGTATCGCGGTGGACGATGAGGCTTTTGGGGGTGCGTATATGATGACGTTCTAACAACTCCTGCATGTAGACTTTGTTGGTGCAGCGCAGGATGGAGACGGGATCATCCATAACCACCAGGCCTTCGGTGGCGGCGCGGACGCTAAAGCGATAGGTGTGGTGATTGACCTTGGTGGTTTCGCGAATGAAGAGGGCGTCGAAGGAAGAGAGCTTATCTGCCTCTTCGACGGTGAGCAATTCGGCACGGATGCCGACGCCCTTGGCGGCATGAATAAAGTTTTCAAGGGCCTGGGGACCGGCGGGGGGGCCGGCCTCGTTGGGGTT
>REDX01000099.1 GCA_007695355.1 Planctomycetota bacterium | reverse complement strand
GCCGGCGCTGGTGTCCTGACACACAATAGCCATCAGAATTCTTTGCGACGCGGGACATACCCGTTCCGGGCACAGGCCTGCTGCGGTGCGAAAAGCTCGCAATTATTCCTTCGCTTTTCGCGCCTTGCAGTTGCCCCACGGCGCTGCGAATTCTTCAAGGTATTTAAGAAATAGGACACTAGTGGGGCTGCTGACGGTATTCATCGCCGGAGCGCGCCCATAAAAGGCAGGCTAGGGTGGCATCAAGAACGCTTGAACTCAGTGGCTTGACAAGCCAGGCGTGAAAGTGATTCACTAACTCTGGATTAAAGAGGTCTCGTTCATAAGCGGTGACCGCCACCACCGGCAAGGAGGGCGCTATGCCCTCCTTGAGGCGGTTACACAGGCTTACCCCATCCAGGCCGGGCATCGAGATATCGGTCATTACCAAGTGATATTCTTGAGGATCGGCAGCAATACAATCCAGGGCTTTGCAGCCATCCTCACAGCAGGTAACGGAATGGCCCAAAGCTACGAGCATAGCGTACAGTACTTCGCGACTGATGCGATCATCTTCGGCAATGAGTATCTTCGCCATTGTCTTCTCCTTGCCGAGTCAGGTCAGCCAAAGCGTTTTTTAGCTTTCGCTGCTCACCTCCTGCAGGGCACCCATTTCTTCTTGGCTCAGGACGCGGTCGATATCAAGCAGTTCGATCACCTTGTCGCCCACCTTGGCCATGCCGAGGAGGAAGGCAGTGGAGACGCCGTTGCCGAAGCGGGGGGGCGGTTCAATGGCATCAGCGGCGATATCCATGACTTCGCGAACCTCATCAACCACAATACCCATGGTCACCTCTTCATTATCCCGGCGAATTTGTACGACGACGATACAGGTGCGTTCGGAGTCCACTTGCGCAGGCAAATCAAAGCGCAGGCGAAGGTCTATAATCGGAATGACTTTACCGCGGAGATTAATTACCCCACGAATGAAGGAGCTCACCCGAGGGACTCGGGTGACCTTCATAATGCCAATGATCTCTTGAACTTTAAGGATGCCGATACCGTATTCTTCATCGCCGGCGACAAAGGTGAGATATTTACCGGCGAGGCTATGGTCATTAGAGACTTTAGCGTTGGTCTGCTCGTTCATTACAGAGCCCTTTCGTAAAGGATGGTAGGTGCGCGGAGGTTTCCCATCCTATATTTGCACCTCGGAAGACGATTTCAATTCTCAATTGCCGCCTGGGGCTGGACTACGCCAGTCCCAGGCAAAAGGCAATGATCCTAGAAGTCCTTAAAGCTCTCGTCCTCATCAAAGGGGATCTCTGATTGAGCCTTCTTTTTTCCGGCCGCGGGCTTTTTTGCCGGTGCCGGCAAGGCCGCTGGGCGTGGGGCTTGGTATTGCTGGTGGGCCATGGCTGGACGGGCAAGCTGAGGCCCGGCGTGGGCATAGGCATCGCTGTCCCCAGATCCACCGCGCATCAGGCGATTTAATTGGGCCACCATGCTTTGCAGTTCTCCGGCCTGGGCCTGGAGTTCTTCGGAGGCAGAAGCGCTTTCTTCGGCATTGGCAGCATTCGATTGGGTTACCTGATCCATTTGTGCCATCGCTTGGTTAATCTGATCGATGCCGCGGCTTTGTTCGCTAGAAGCATTAGATACCTCGCCGATAATGCCCGCCATATCGGTGATGCCATTGACGATACGCTCTAGTACCTGATTGACTTCTTCGCTGACCTTAACGCCGTTGTCCGTATTGCTCTGTGATCCTTCGATCAGTTGGGCAGTATTTTTGGCCGCTTCGGCCGAGCGTTGAGCCAGGCTGCGCACCTCCTCGGCAACCACAGCAAAGCCCTTGCCTGCCTCGCCAGCGCGGGCTGCCTCGACGGCTGCATTAAGGGCTAAGAGATTGGTTTGGAAGGCGATTTCATCGATGGTTTTGACAATGCGCGCGGTTTGATCTGCCGAGGATTTAATCTCGCCCATGGCTTTAATCATTCGCCCCATGGCCTCGCGGGAAGAACCGGCGGCGCTGGCGATATCCTTGGCCTTAAGATCAGCGGCACTGCTATTATCGGCATTTTGTCGGATCGCCGCCGCCATTTCCTCGAGGCTGGCGCTGGTCTCTTCGAGGCTGGCGGCCTGTTCGGAGGCGCCGCCTGCCATCTGCTGCGATGATGAGGAAACCTGACCAGAGGCGCTCGATACTTGTTCGGCGCCCGAGCGCAGGGCGGCCACCACCATGCCCAAGGGACCGGTGATGGCTTTGGTAATGATCCACGCCAGGATGATGCCAATAATGACGGCGGCAATGAGGCCAATTACCATAACCAGATTAGCTGCGGCCAAGCCGCGTTGAGACTGATCAGCCATTTTTAGAGAGCCCCCGGCAGCCGCGTTGGATAATTCACGGAGGCTGGTCTGAATGACATCGCCGACATCGACGCGCTCCTGGCGCAGACGATTGCCAACGGCTAACTGTTCGACCACCGTGTCCAAAGCGCCACGATACCGATTGGCTTCGCGGATGGCCTGGCGCAGAGTATCCTGTTGCTGGGGATCACGAACCGACTCAAGGAGCTGGTTAAGATGGCCCATCATTGCGGGGAAGCGTTCTAGGCGCCGTTGAATAGGGGCTGCGCTATTGGTGCCGATTCCTTCCCAAAATGAAATGCGCAGATCGTTACCAATATCGAGAGCATTATTGATGGTGCGAATGCGCTCGTGTCGACGCCATAGATCCTCCGCACTAAAGCTGGCATCGATTTCTTCCCGGGCCAGGACATACATGCGTTCGAGGAAGGACTCAGCGTGGGCGACAAAGGCCGGACCAGCATCTAAGGCAAGCGCTTGGGCCTCAGATAATCGGCTCAGCATGGTGGCGGTTTGCGGGATTAATGCCTGATAGTCTCGGGCTTCCCGGCGAATGCGCTCTATCATGCCCGCCAGCGCTGGTAGATTGGTAGCCCGGGCGGCTAGGCGCTCGAGCTCAGCGATGGTGTCGTTGAGTTCGCTAAGATTGCGATCGGTGGTGTCTTTCCAAGCGTCACTGTTTTGCCCTAGCCACTGCAATACCGCATATTGAGCTGCAACCTGACGCCGTTCCGCTTCTTGGGCAAGTTCCCACTCTGGCAAATATTCTTGATCAATCAGATAGGCGCCATGGGCAGCACTGCGCATCTGCATAAAAGCATAGCCGCCGAGGGCAATGGCGATGAGAAGAATAAGGCAGAAGCCAAAGCCAATTTTGGCGGCCAAGGACATACGGGCAAACATAGGATTCTCCCAAAATGGTGGGTTTATGAGGCGCTTAGATAGAGCTATGGCATCAGCGGGCTGTTGGTAAAAGCCAAGATTTCGCAGCGATAGGCCGCAAGGCTCAGGAATCAAAGGATTCTGAGCGACTGCTTGAGGCTTAGAGCATGTCCGGTGCCAAGCGCCCCGAATTTACCAGATTAACCTTCTACAGCCTCTGTTTTCAGGCTTTCTATCTGGCCAGTATCGTCGGCGATGTATCGCATTTGCTGTAAGTGAGGGTATCACGGTAGCGCAAATGCTACTCTGCCTGCTACTCTGCTACGGTTTGCCATGCTACTCTTTCGTCTGGGTCGATTGATGTGATCCCCGGCGCGGTGGTTTCAGACCGAGCAAACGCAGCTTGCGATGGAGGGTAGTTTTGTGCATTCCTAGGGCACTTGCCGCAGCGCTGCGGTTCCAATTATGATCGGCTAGTGCCTGCATAATCTGCTCGCTCTCCAGCTGCTGCTGGGCGGCCTTAGGTGCTAGCGCTGGTGTTGGACTGCGGGGAGGGGGGCTAAGGTCAGCTTGCTGCTTGCGATAATAGGTATTCGTGAGCCCAGAGCCGGGCAGATGTTGCACGTGAATGTGGCCATGGCCAAGCACCCAGGCCCGTTCAATGGCATTGGCCAACTCCCGTACATTGCCCGGCCACTGCCAAGCCAGTAGCCGTTCTTGCACCTCTGAATCTAATTCAGGAACGGCGACGCCATCGGCCTTCGCCAGATTTTCAAGAAAATGCTCCGCCAGTCGCAAGATATCGTCGCCGCGCTGCCGCAGGGGGGGCAAATGAATGGGGATCACGGCGAGACGATAATAGAGATCGCGACGAAAGCGCCCTTCGGCAACTTCGCTTGGCAGGTGGCGGTTGCTGGCGGCAATAATGCGCACATCGCAGTTCAGCGATGTCACCGATCCTAGGGGTTCGTAGCATCGCTCTTGGAGAACCCGCAGGAGGCGGACCTGCATGGCCGGGGAGACATCGCCAATTTCATCCAGGAATAAGGTGCCGCCCTCGGCCAGGGCGAAACGCCCAGGTTTATCCTTGCGGGCATCGGTGAAGGCGCCGGCGACGTAGCCAAAAAGCTCGCTTTCCAGCAGGCTGTCGGGCAAAGCTCCGCAGTTAAGGGCGATAAAGGGCTTACGACGCCGTCCCGAGCAGTCGTGCAGAGCACGGGCAATCACTTCCTTACCGGTGCCGCTTTCCCCTTGGATGAGCACGGTCACTTGAGAAGCGGCGATGGTCGGTAGTTGATCTATGATTCCTCGCATGGCATCGGAATGGGCGATAATATCGCCAATCCCCTGCGATGGATGTTTGACCCGTCGTAAGGCATCTTCTAAGCGAAGGTCACGAAAGCTTTCAACGGCACCGGTAATCCGGCCAGTAGCGTCGCGTAGGGCATTGGTGTTTATGCTGATCGGTATCCGTTCGCCGTCCTGCGACTCTAGCTGGGCTCGCTGGTCACGAATCATGAGTCCCTGTTTGAGGCTGGCCTGGAGGGAGCAATTATGTCCGCAGTTGTTGGCATGGAATACCTGGGAACAGGGCCTGCCGATGACTTGCTGACGACTTATCCCAATCAACTTACAAGCAGCAAGGTTGATCGCCGTAATCCGCATGCGCGTATCAACGGTGAATACCCCTTCGCTCAACGCATCGAGTATTGCGAAATCGGGAAGTGATAGTGGTGAGAAGTCCTGGCCATAGTCCATGGGGCGATCATTTTATCACGGATTTCAATGCCAGTAAAAAACACCTCAACCCTAGGCGGATAAAGAGACACCATCTCTCCTGTGCATGCCACTTGGTATCTACCTAGCTGCGGGATCCGATGCCTGCCTGCTGCGCCGATGGACAAAGTGGGTGGTGTCGCTGGTGGCGGCGGTAGCCGAACTGGTTGCTTCCTGGGATCCATAGGCCCGTTGCTTAGCGATGAGTTTGGCCGCTCGCCTCAGGCTGGCGTGGTGCGATCGCAGAATATTGACCACCTGGGCTTCGAGGCGATAGAGGGGGGCTAATTGATCTGGTTGGCTGGTGAGGTGTTGTTCCGCATCTTGGCTGAGTTGGTTAAGTTGCTGTTTAACGTCCCTGCGTTGGGAGCGCGCTTGAAGGGCGGATTGGGCATCGCCGTGGCGCAGACCATTGAACACCAGTTGCTGGACACTGGCAAGGGTATTGATGCTTTCCTGCAGCTGTTGGCGAACGGACTGATGAAAGCGATAGCCGCCATCATTGAGTTTTTCACAGACGCGAATGCTGGGATCGCTGAGTTCATCGGCGGCGCTTTCCAAAGCATTGCTCAGGGCGATGAGGTCATTGAGCCGCTTCAGTTGAATCTCGTCGAGCAGTTGCGGTTCTACGCCACCGAGATATTCGAGGATGGAGACATGGAAATGATCGACGATGGCCTCGTCCTGGCCTTGACTGCGGGCCAGGCGTTCGTCGCCATTGAGTAAACCAAGCATGCGATTGGTCATGCGTTCAACTACGCTGCCCATATTGACGATATCGCGATAAGCGGCGTCAAAGGCGGCGTCAGGATAGGTCAATAAGGTGGGATCAAGATGCTGCGGCTGGGCATTGCTGCTGCGTTTGCGCTCGGGCACGATCCATACACTCAAGCGGGCAAGGCCGCCGGCAAAGGGCAGCAGCAGGAGGGTCCAGGCGATATTGAGCCCGGTGTGGGCATTGACCAGAGCTCGCCCACTACTTTCGGGGCTGAGCAGCAGGGAGATATCGCTGAGGAGAGCGATGAAGGGGAAGGCCAGGGATGCCCCAATGCAGTTGAATAGGAGGTGCACCAGAGCAGCCCGCAAGGCGACCCGTGATTGTCCCATGGATGCCAGGAGGGCGGTGATACAGGTGCCGATATTGGCGCCAATGACCATCGCCACTGCGGTTGGGAACGGTATGAGATTTTGTTGCAAGAGCACCAAAAGAATGCCCAGGGTGGCGGCAGAGCTATTAACCACAGCAGTAAAGCAGAGGCCAATGAGCACAGCGAGGAGATAATGGTCGCCAAGGCCTAGCAAGAAATTGGTGAATTCAGGGACGTCGCGCAGGGGGGCCATGCTGCTGCTGAGCATACCTAGGCCCATAAAGATCAGTCCCATGCCGAGAAGAACATTTCCCCACTGCCGGGCTCGGCGGCGCTTGCTGAGACGCCGCATGGCGTAGCCGATGGCCACGCCAGCAAGTGCGTAATGACCGAGATTAAAAGCGATCAGTTGCGGCATAATGGTGCAGCCAATATTGGCACCCATGATAACGCCCACGGACTGTTTGAGGCTGAGGATGCCGGCGGAGACAAAGCCAACAATTAAAACGGAGGTTATGCTGCTCGACTGCAGCACCGCAGTACTGGCAAAGCCCGTGGCCACGCCGCGTAGGGGAGTGCTGGTGGAGCGGCGAATGAGATTGCGCAGGGCAGCGCCAGCAGCGCGTTTGATATTGTCACAGAGTAAATCGAGCCCCAAGAGAAAGAGGGCTAAGCCGCCGATGAGGCCGATGATCATCACTGCATCCACAGACCCCCCTCTCTCCCCTCTGCGGGGCCGCCTTGCTGAAAACGTTTGATGCCGCCGAAGGGCCCTTCGGCGATCGGCGCTCATGCCCGAATATCAGCCCGGCAGTGTAAGCATGGGGAGATGGGCGTGGAAAAAGGCTGGTCCAGCATCCGCATCAGCGCTCGCATCGGGGATTTTCTTTGCCAAACACGGCTTTTCTCTGCGATCGCTTGTCTTTGCGATCTGACAAAAACAATTATGAAGAATGACAGATCCAATCATTGGCATTCGTGTACGGGCCTGGGACAGTCAATCGATCCGGGTGCTAGCTGGATTTCGGCAAACCCTGGCGGCGCGTCGGCTGCCCTGGCGCTGGCAGGTCAGCACCAAGCGCAAGAAACGGGCAAGCCTCAGCGATATCCCTGCCCAGGCCTGGGTACTGGGGCCCGGGGTGCGTCCGCCCCATGATCGGCGGCCAGCGCTGCCGATTGTGTTGGCCGATGAATTTGCGGCCCTAGACGAAGACGGCTGCCATATGGCGGCCACCCTGGATCAGGGGGCGGTGGGACTCATCGCCGCTGCCCATCTGCGCGAGTGCGGTTATCCCTCCTTTGCCGTTATTATGCCGGATCAGCACGGTGCCCTGCGCGAACGCAGCCAGGCATTTGCGGCCGCCATCGCTGGCGCTGGCATGCCCTGCCGCAGCGCCGGCTTCCCCGCCGATCCCGCGGGCCAGGCGGTTAGCCTGCGGCGCTTGGTCGCAAGCTTAGATCAGCAGCCCTTCGGCATTTTTTGTCCCGATGATCATATCGCCGCCCAGCTGCGCGATCTCTGTCGAGCCGCCGGACGGCAACTGCCCGATTCCTGTGGCATCCTTGGCTCTGGCGATCTCTCTTCGGCCTGTCTCGCCACCACCCCAGAACTCAGCAGCGTGTCCATTCCCTGGTTGGCCCTTGGTTCGGCGGCGGTGGGCCAATTGCAGCGCCTTTTTGAGGATCGAGATCAGCGTGGGCCAAGTCTCATCCGGCCCTACACGGTCGAGGCTCGGGCAAGCACTCGCTTTAGCGGTCACGGCGATGTGCTGGTTCGCCGGGCCTGCGCCTGGATGCGCAAAAATTTGCATCGTCCCTGGTCGATGGCCGAACTGGCCCAGCACCTGGAGGTATCCGAAGCCACCCTCAACCGTCGCATGCGCATTGCCACCGGATCCAGCCCCCATGCCTGGCGCAATCGCCGTCGCACCGAAGAGGCCCAGCGCCTTCTCGCCGATCCCCTTCTCAGCATCGCCCAGGTGCAGCGCCGCTGCGGCTTTGGCAGCCTCCGCCATTTCCATCGTCAATTGCAGCTTCATTGCGGCATGGGCCCAGCGGCCTATCGGCGTCATCTGCTGCCGGGATAGGTGAGTGAGAGGTGGGCTTGGCTTAGGGAATGGTGGTAAACGCTGGCCTTGCTAATCCCTCGTCATGTGTCCCGCGATTCAGCTCCGCCCGCCTCGGGAACCGAGTAGCGTCGGCGATAGACGCTGGGAGTCATGCCCTGGCGGCGTTTGAAGGCGCGGCTAAAGCTGACGGCATCGCGAAAGCCACTGGCGGCGGCGATATCGCTAATCGGGAGATCGGCTTCGGCGAGGAGGCGGCGGGCTTGGCGGAGGCGACGTTCCTCCAGCACCTTGGCCGGGGTGCTGCCCAGGTGCTGACGAAAGAGGGCGTGCAGGTGCGGGCAGGAAATGCCAGCGTTTGAGGCAATGCGGGGGAGGTCTAATTCTTCGGTGAATTGCCCGGCGATGATCTGCAGGGCCCGCCGCAGGGCGGGCGGCAGCACCGGATTGGCGCGGGAGGGACCGGCGGCGTGGGCCTGCCAGCGGCAGGTGGTGTAGGCCCAGGCGCAGAGTAAGCGGCGGTCGACATCGCCGCGGTGAAAGGCGACCACCAAATCTTCGGCGAAGGCCACCGCTGCCGCCGCATCCCGCCAGGCAGCTAGGCGTGGAGGCGGTTGCCCATCGTGGCCCTTGATGCGAAAGCCGACAACCAGGCAGCGGTAGGGATCATTGGGCAGGGCTTCGTGCACCGTCCGCTCCCCGCCCCGATGCCAGAGCATGTGGCCGCTTTCCAAAAGCAGGCGTTGGCCTTGGTATTCAAACCAGGCGCCGCCGCCAATCAGTAGTTCGATTTCCTCCATATCCCCATCGATAATCCGGCCTGGGGTGCGGCGGTCGCGGCGGCTCTGGTAGATGCTTACCCGTTCGAGACTCAGCAAATGGGGGGGCAGCGGCAGCATGGTGGACTCCGGAGAAATCAGAGGAATTGCATAATGCCCAGAGATTGCGTCTCTTGAAGCGGGGATTCCAGCTGCCTAACCTAGCGCCCTGCTTACCCCCCTATCAGCGCCGCATCGCGGTGTCGAGGAGTTCCCCATGGCCCCTGCTTCCGCTTCCACCGCCCCCTTGCGCGTCGGCATTATCGGCGCCGGACAAATCAGCCAGGGTGCGGCCAATGATTTTAATGGCGATGCCCGGGCCCAGGTGGTCGCGCTTGCCGATCCCAGCCCTGAGCGGCTCAATGCCCTCGCCGATAAGGCCGGCATCCCAAAGCGCTTTAGCACCGGGGAAGAACTCATCGCCGCCGATGGCATCGATGCGGTCTATGTCGCGGTGCCCAATAAGTTTCATGCGCCCCTAGCCAAGGCCGCCCTTGAGGCCGACAAGCACGTCATTCTCGATAAACCCTTCGCCCTCAATTTACCTGAGGCCCAGGCGGTAGCGGCGGCCGCCGCCGCCAGTGGCCGCGTCCTCATGCTGGGGATGAATCAGCGTTTTAAGCCCTCCTCCCAGATTGCCCGGGCGCGGGTGCGCGCTGGGGTATTTGGCGAGGTCTACCATGCCAAGGCCTGCTGGCGGCGCCGTGCGGGCATTCCGCGCATAGGCAGTTGGTTTACCCAAAAGGCGGTTTCCGGCGGCGGCGGGCTATTGGATATTGGCGTGCATATGCTGGACCTAGCCCTCTATGTGCTGGACAATTTCAAGCCGCTATCGGTGAGCGGGGCTGCCTATACCAAGCTCGGCAACCAGGGCCTGGGTTCCGGCGGTTGGGGGATGAGCGAGATCGATCCCAATGCCGTCTTCGATGTCGATGATTTTGCCACCGCCCTGATTAAATTGGAAGGCGGGGTAAGCCTGTGCCTGGATGCCAGCTGGGCCCTGCATCAGCCCGAGCCCAATTATGACGATCTCCACCTCTTCGGCACTGCCGCCGGTGGTAGTGCTAATAGCGGTGAGATTTACCGCTTTGGCGCTGCCGGTGGTTACGAAATCCTGCAGGGTCTGCCGGCGGGGGATTTGGCCACCGTTAGCGGTAATCGCTTTAGCAATTTCATTGGCGCCTGCCTCGGCGAGCACGAGCCCGAGGTTACCGTTGCCCAGGCCCTGGCAGTGCAGGCGATTATCGACGCTATATACGCCAGTAGTAATAATGGTCGCGATGTTGAGATCTCGTTCTGATAATCCAGGTCAGCCATCCGGGCCCAGTTCAATCGGATGATGCTAGCCCATCGCGTCGCCATAGTTTGAAGGCGCGGTGATCCCGCACCGCCGTTGCCTCCAGCTGCAGGGGGCCGCCGGGGTGCTGGAATGATTGGCGCCCCAGTACCCCGCCGCCATCGGCGCACCACCACTCCAGTTCCATCGGCCCGGCCTGCACCGCCTCGCCAATGGGGATGCCGACCGTTTCCGCCTCACTACTGGTGCCGTGGTAGAGCCATTCTTCATGGGCGATATAGCCAAGCACCCGTCCGGGCTGCACCCAGGCGCTGGCCCACCAGGAATCGCTGCTTTCCAGGCGGACACTGCGCGCTGCAGGGTGGCGCAGGTCCTCGCCCGCGATGAAATCTGAGAGGGCCCGGTAGGGAGCCCAGAGGTCGTACTGGTCGATCCATTCGAACCACCAGAACATGGGACTTCCGGCGTGACCTGCCACCAAGCTTGCCCAGGGACCGCTGCGATGGTCGGTGAGGAGGTGGTGACGGGCGCCGGCAAGGTGAGATCCGCCGTATTCGGTAACCAGCACCGGTTTATGGAATTGGTGCAGACCCCGGCCCTGGCCGGGATCCCGGGTGCTCAGCCACAAAAGCTGGGCGATATGGTGCTCATTGCCCCGTCGCCCCCGGCCCTGATAGGCATTAATGCAGACGTAGTCGATCTCGGGCAGGCTGACAATGCGCCGGTCGGGGGTGGTATAGGAGCCAGACCAGTGGGTGGTAATGGGATGACCATAGCCATCGAGCTGGCGTAGGTGGCGGGCGCTGCTGACATGCCAGCCCACCAGCTGGTGGCCGCGCCCGGCGGTGAGATTGATTTCCGAGGAGAGCTTCCAGCCCAGAATCGCGGGGTGGTCGGCATAGCGGGCGACCAGATAGCGGCGGTAACGCTCTTGATATCGCTGGGCCTGGGGGTCGGTAAAGTAGTCCGCGGCATTGCGCAGGAAGCCCCCATTATCGACATGGTAGGGATTGTCGTCCCATTCCCGATTGGTGCGCTCGCTTACCTGGCCGTGGTTATTGATCACTAGATTAATGCGGATGCCCAATTCCCAGGCAAGATCGAGGACGGCATCCAGCCGCGCCGCATTGGCCTGGCCATAGCGACCCAGGCCGAGGTAACCGGGCCAGTCGCCGCGCCATTCCAGGGCAAGATTCCAATTCGACATCCAAATTTCAGCGGCATTGCCGCCGGCGGCAGCGAGACGGCGCAGATAGGCTTCATAGCTGAGGGTGCCGCGCATGGGGGTGCCTGGATGGCCAATACGCTCCACCGCACGCTTATCGGTAATGGAGTGGTAATTAATGCCGATGGGCCAGAAAAATGATCCATCGACCTGGAAGAAGCGGGGGTCATCGGCGTCCACTCGCACATAGCCATCCCAGGGCTCGCCGTCTACCACCAGCGGGGTTAGCTGCCAGCGCTGCGCCTCTGCCTGGGCCCAGCTGGCGCGCAGTTCAACCTGGTAGGTGCCGGGCAGGCGGGGGCGAAAGCGGAAATGGAAGCGGCCGCCGTCGCTGGCCTGGGCGATTTCCCGATCGCCGCCCTCCTGCAAATCCATGGCCTGCTTCCAAAAGGCGGGGACCCGCTGCTGTGCTCCCGACTCGTGGGTGAAAATGGCTTCGGCGCTGAAGGCATCGGGGTCGAAGGGATTCACCGGCAGGGGTTGGGGAAGGAAGGAGGCGCTGCTGCGCTCTCCGGTGCTGCCGGCCCAGTGTCCCTGGGAATCGAGGGGAAGGCGCAAGTCATGGAGGCGCTGCTCTCCTGCCGGCCCGACCTCAGTCTCTTCCCAGGCCCAATCCTGGATGGTCACCACCGCCTCGCTGGCCTGACTCGACCAGAGGAGGATGCCGGCGCGGTGGATGAGATCGGCTGCGAGGGGCGTCCAGGTGGCGCCATGGCCCTCGGCCTGGAGCCGGTTGGCGGCGCTCAAGGGGAAGCGCAGGCGCTGGCTGCCTGGCCGTAGGGGCTGGGGATGGAGGGCCTGGTGCCAGGTGCCATCGTGATCGTTGACCCAGGCGCCAATGCCGAGGTCGGCGGGGGCATCGGTGGAGACGGTGACGCTCACCGCCAGCACCCTGCCCTCCCTGGGTGTTGGCAAGGGACTGGTAATCACCGTCGTCAGGGGACTGGCGAGGCGCGCCTCCGCCACTTCTTCGGCGAGGAGGGGGAGGCTCAATATAAGCAGGGATAGCAGCGTCCCATGTCGAGAGCAGGTCATAGGGAGTATAGGCTGCAGGGGGGTGCCGCGTTGTCGCCGGTCCTGAGCAGCCATATCCTTGTCCCTACGCCGGCCAGCGCTTACAGATGATCTTGCAGGCGATGGTTGGGATTTTGCCGGGCGGCGTGGCTGCGATCCCATTCGCTGGTAAAGAGGACGGCGATATGACCGCGGTCGTCCTCGCAGACCAGGGCGGTGGTGGGCGGGGTGAAGCTGTTGACATCGCCATCGAGCCAGGCGGCACAGGTGAAGGGCAGGTCTTGGAGATTGGTGGGGGCGCCGTACTCCAATTGCAGGCGCGATTGCAGGACTTCAAACTGCAGCCGACCGAGGGCTGCGACAATTGGCGCCTCGCCAGAGCGGCCACGGGCCGCCAAGAGCAGCACCGATCCTTCGTTGGCCAGCTGGCTAATGCCCTTATCGAAGCTCTTGCGCTTGCCATTGTCGCTGAGCACCACCCGGGCAAAGACGGCGGGGGCGAAGACCGGCAGCGGGGCGTGGGCGCAGGCCTCCTGGCGGCTCACCCCGGCGGCGATAATGCTATCGCCAATGGCGAAGCCGGCATTGAGCAGGCCCACCACATCGCCGGGATAGGCGGCATCGAGGGTGGTGCGTTCTTGGGCGACCATGGTTGCCGGGCGGGAAAGGCGCAGTTCGCGCAGGATTTCCCCCTGGCGAATCTGTTTGACCACGGTGTCCCGTTCCAGCAGGCCCGAGCAGACCCGGACAAAGGCCAAACTATCGCGGTGCTTGGGATCCATATTGGCCTGAATCTTAAAGACATAGGCGGAAAAGGGGGCCGTCGCCGGGGCCCAGTCCTGGGCCTCGCCGCTATCGAGGTGGGTGAGGGTGCGCGGCCCGGGGCAGGGGGCGAGATCGACGAAGGCATCGAAGAAGGGCTCGATGCCAAAATTGGTGAGGGCCGAACCGAAAAAGACCGGGGAAACCTTGGCGGCGAGGAAATCTTCCTGGGAAAAGGCATCGCCGGCCACATCCAGGAGATCCACCTCATCGATCAGGCGCTCTCGCAGGCCCTCATCCAGGGGCCAGCCGGCGCTTTCGTCGAGGGCGTGGCGGTGAATAATCGCCTTCTTCGAGCCAGCGACGCCGGCCTTTTCAAAGCGCATGAATTGTCGACTCGAACGCTCGATGAGGCCACAGAAATCGCGGCCCATGCCCACCGGCCAATTCCAGGCGAAGGTGCCAATGCCGAGGATGTCTTCCACCTCGGCCATAAGATCCAGGGGCGAGCGGCCCTCGGTATCCATTTTATTGATAAAGGTGAGCACCGGGGTGCCGCGCAGACGGCAGGCCTCGAAGAGCTTGCGGGTTTGGGTTTCCACGCCCTTGGCCGCATCGAGCACCATAATCGCGGCATCGGCGGCGGTGAGAGTGCGGAAGGTATCGTCGGCGAAATCTTGGTGACCCGGGGTGTCGAGCACATTGATAATGCGATCGCGGTAGGGGAACTGCATGGCCGAGGCGGTTACCGAAATGCCGCGCTCCTGCTCCATCGCCATCCAGTCGGAGGTGGCGAGGCCGCCGCCCTTGGCCTTCTTAACCATGCCAGCGCTGCGCAGCAGGCCGGAATACAAGAGCAGCTTCTCGGTGAGGGTGGTTTTCCCCGCATCGGGATGGGAAATAATCGCGAAGGTACGCCGTTTTGCGACTTCCTGTTCTAGTTGCGGGCGATGGTCCATGGGGGCGAGGTCCTTCGGAATCAATCAGTAACGGGGTGCGGCGCTGCGGCAGGCGGCCGGTTGTAGGCAGGAAGGGCCAGCAGCAAGGGATAGTGGAGGACAGGTGGTTTGGCGATGGCCACCAGGCGGGGAATAATCCGATTATCGACAGGGGCCCAATCGAGGAGGATATCTCATGTGTTAGCAAGGCATCTCCGCTCCAAAAATCGGAGCAGAGTGACGCCCTTGAGGCCAGGACTTGCGAAGGATGATTCATTGATCCGCCACTTAGGCGATTCTATCATTGAATTGGAGTAATCCTTGGGTCTCTTCGTTATATCCGCCTCAATAGGTGTTTACACACCTAGCGAAGATGGCATGGAAAGTGATTCCTCATGGGCCCTCCTATCTATCATTGGGGGATCGGTCTCTCGAGATCGCGGAATAATCCCATGGGCGTGACGGAGCATCCAAGGGGAATCAAACCGGCATTACCGAGGCGTACAGGAACGATTGCTGAGCAGGGGCTTCGCGCACTGACAAAGGATTAAACCAAATGATTGCATTTCTGAGCTCATCTTATCTTTCCTTGAAAATGACTATAGTCACACTTATTGCGACTCTCGTCGCGATCCCCTTATGTGCCGTTGAGCGAAAAGACCAGCAGCCGCTCCCAGATCCTGATAATCCTCGCAGTGTATTGTTACACTATTCGGTGCAGGTGCCGCGGCATCGCGCTGGTGATCCTCCATTGCCCATGCTCGTCTTATTTCACGGCACAAACCTTGATGCGGTGCGGGAGGTCAGCTGGACGAATGAGGTCCTCGAGGTCATGGGCCTCCGCGATAAGGTGATATTGCTCGCTCCCCAGGGGGGTAAGGGAAGGGGCCCATGGCAGGGCAAGCGAGATAGTATACGTCACCTCATGACCTGGGCAAAGCGGGAGTTGCCCGTAGATCATAGGCGCATTGTTTTTGCTGGGTTCAGCGCAGGCGCTGGTTTTATTATGAATGATCTTTTGGCAGCTCATCGCCATGAATTAGCCGGCGCAATTTCTTTTGCCGGAAATAGCGGAGAGCGTATTCATAGAGCAGAAGCGACTGATCCAGACGTAATCTTAATCATGGGCACCGATGATAACCCTAAGCTTGCACGCCAGTGGGTATCACGCGCGCGTCATATGGGCCATCGGGTGGTGTATCGTGAGATCATTGGCGCGGGCCATGGCACCGTGCTAGGTATCCCTGACACGCGCACCAGTTTAAACCGGCGTGATCTGATTACCTGGGCCCTGGGTCAGCGTCTGCGCAGTCAACCACCCTCGGCGGAAGAGCTGGAGTTTTTGCAGCGCATGGCAGAAGCTCGTGGTCGCCCACAAGCCACTGAAATGGTCGAAGTTGCCCGTATCGGAGGCCCCGAGGCGGGCGCTCTTATCCAGCATTGGCTGCAGTCTCGTGATCGTGGTTTGCAGTTGGCAGCGGCCCGTCTGAGCCAAGAGACGCTATTTGATGGTAAGCCCATCGCCGAACTTGCAGCTGTTGCTGCGGGCGGTCATGCCGAAACTGGGCAGGCTGCTGCCATTGCATTGGGCCGGCTTGCTGCGTGGCGATTTGCTGATGCTCGCGCGGCCTTACTGAATTTGGCGGCGCTGCCAGATCGACAGGCGCGGGCGATGGCGGCAATGGGATTAAAGCAGGCAGTTGCATTCACGATTTATGGGCAGCATGAGGATCAGAGTCTTTTCGCGGCCCTGGTGGCCATGCTGCGCGATCCCGAGGTGGTAGTGCGACGACTGGCTTGGGATGCCCTCTCTCAGGAGATGCCCCCGGTTCATGATAGTCGAGGTAAGCCGGTAACTCTTTCAGTGCCGATGCTCTACAACCCAGATCAAGATCCACGTACTCAAGAAAAGGCTTTGACTGATTGGGAGGCCTGGGTCAGATCCCTGCCCGAATCGTTGTAGAGAGAAAGTTCACCCAAAATATTGTCCAAGCCAATGATTGACAGTCAGCGTTTCAATATGCTTCCATTGCAGTGGGAGGAAGCCTCATGGCAGGCTAAAAGGTAGTTAAAACACTGGTGAAGCGACGATCGGAAAAAAGACCGGTGGATCCTAGCATAGCTGATTGTCGGCAGCGCTTTAAATGTATTCGAATGGGCCGTGCTTAGGGTGAGTCTTATAGAACTGCCACAGGGGGCGTCGGGGCAATGAGGGAATATAAGGGCGTCGTGAGGGCGCCCATTGCCGGTTCTACATGAGTGATAAAGAGTCCGCGGAATCATCTGTCCTTATTTGGCTCATTTATGCAAGTGCCCTATTAGTCAGCGATGCGATAAATCTCAATGGAGCAGATTTTGTACCGGGATCCCTCGGGGCCCGGTTGGAGGACGAGGCGACCATCGCTTACGGGAACAACTGTTTCTCCCTCAATCCACGGTTGTTCTTCGCTTAAGCTGCCCTTGATCACTTCAATGTTGTTGGCAAAGATATGGTTGTGTGTATCAGGGAAAGCTGGGTCTCCTGCCATAATCCGTACTTGATAACGTCCATTGGGTAGGGCTATGGCCCAAGCTTCGCCATTGCTATGGGTGAGCGTATCGTGGACGAGAGAAGGTGAACCTCCGTCGCCGCGACGCCGCGACGAACCAGCTTCGCCAAGCCAGCCATAGGTCATGCCAAAGTCTTGTTCCCGCCATGACTCACTTCCGGCCACCATCCATCCAGATGGCGCATCTGTCCCGCGTGGCTGAAAATTAATCCGCGCCCAAAGAGCTTTTCCTTGCCCTATCTGTAGAGAGGCAACGTTGCTTTCAACTGCTCCGGCCGGGTTGCTGACGCGCACCTTATATGCACCTGCATCAGCTTCACTGATCGCTGGCAGGCGTAGGATAGGGCCGTCTGCCTGCGGCAATAGTTGACCGTCATGATACCATTCATATGAAGTCTGGCCAGAGCCTTCAACGGACACCGCAAAGAGGGCAGCTGAACCTTCGGGGGTGGTTGCATCCTGGGGGTGCTGGGCAATCACGGGGGGGGCAGCGGTTTGACTCACAAGCCACAGCACGTGCGAGGTACGACGGCTTCCATCAGCTAAGATGACTTCAGAATAAAGCATGTTGCTCTTGCGTTGTCCATTGAGGATGATTGACTCGCTCAATTCATTTGATCCGGCATTCTCGATGCGTGCAATAAGGTCGGTGCCGTCAAAAACTTCCAGGGCCTGCCAGTCATCAAGATGAATCTTCAGCTGATAATTAATTGGTAGGCCCTCCATGTAGAGCATGTGATCCGGAGAGAAATTGCTTCCCCTGCCAGGGCTGGGGTGATAGGGCGCCATTACTTCAATCGCCTTACCATAAAAACTGCGGGCATGATCGGGATGATAGCTTACCTGCGCGCGCAGCATGCGCGCCACGGATTCATTCGGAGCCCACCCACGGGCCGCAACATCACCGGCGCTGGCTGCAGTAATGTGGGTAAAGCCTGAAGACCATGCTTCTTCACCAATGTCAATCAGCCAGCCATGATTCGGGTCGAGGGGCCGCAGGATTGCAGGGGTATCAGCAGTAGGGACATTCTCAGGATCGTGGGGATAGCGCAGGGCCAACACCTCCTCAAAAAATGTGAATGCGGTGCGCTGTGAAGACCCTACGCCGTGCCCAACGCCATATTCTTGTATCCATGCCCAGAGGGCTCCCTGAGCCCTGCCCTGGTTGTAAATTTCGCTAATGGCCTCAAAGCGGCGTTCGCGATCTCGGCTGCCGGTAATAAAAAGAGCGGGAACTTCCAGCGGCTCGCGACCACCATGGCGGGGATAATTTCCTCCCTTATTGACAATAAAGGCAATGGTTTTCTCGGGCATTAAGCGAGCTATGCCGTAGGCCATCTGACCACCATTCGAATGCCCCCACAGTAACCATGGTGCATGGCGCAGTTCTGGCCGACCACTATCTTCTACAAGCTGATCAATGTCACTCCACATGCGCCTCCAATCCTGACCACGTTCACCGCGCGATATACTACCGAAGCCTGAGGTGGCAAATATGGCAAACTGGTGTTTACGTGCCCAGGCCTGGGCGGCGCTGTCCTCGGCATGGTGCCGATCATCGCTGCCAGCCCCATTGCCGAAGAGGATAATGCCCCGGATAACAGTAGCCTCGGAGGGAATGAAGGCCCGTGAACTATTGCTTGGATTAAAGAGTTCTTGCTCTTGGGCGAAG
>REDX01000058.1 GCA_007695355.1 Planctomycetota bacterium | reverse complement strand
GTGGTGTGCCTGCTGCGGGCCTGGATCGCCGATCCCGCGGTGCTCATCCTTGATGAGGCCACCAGCGCCGTGGACGTGCGCACCGAGGGCCTGATTCAGCGCGCCCTACGCCGGGTGATGCAGGGTCGCACCGCCATTGTGGTGGCGCATCGCTTGGCCACGGTGCGCGACGCCGATCGCATTCTGGTAATGCAACATGGGCAGATTGTGGAAGACGGCGATCACCACAGCCTCCTGGCGCGTGGTGGCGCTTATGCACGGCTGCATGCCCATCTAGCCGCGCCCAGCAATGGGCTCCCTGATGGACCGGCCTGAGGGGTGTATTGCTGCTCATCGAACCGTGGTTACTGCTTGAGGCATTTTCCGCGACAATCGTGCAATCGCCGCAATCGCTTCTCGCTGAGTGGCACGGAGGCCTTTCGCGTGCCCGCTCAGACGCGCACGGTGCGTAATGACGACGGTGGTCTGCGCTGGGCACATCGCCGGCAACTGTGCACTGTGCGCCACAGCGCTGCAGGTCCGGTCTGGAACTTTTGATTCGCCTTCCACAATGCGGCCATGCCACAAGTAGACTTGACGCCCGAAGAACTGACTCACTACACCGGCCGCAATCCCAGACCGGAGGATTTTGACGCCTTTTGGGACGATGGTGTAGCGCAAATGCAGCGCCAAGATGCGCAATTGGTGCTCACCCCTGCTGGCTGGCAGGTGCCGGGGGTGGAATGCTTCGAGCTGTGGTTCTCTGGCGTTGGCGGGGCGCGCATTCACGCCAAATACCTCCGCCCCGAAGGTCGCAGCAACTGTCCGGTGGTGCTACAATTCCACGGCTACTCGCAAAGCAGCGGCGACTGGTCGAGCAAGCTCTCATGGGTGCAACAAGGCTATGCCATTGCCGCCATGGATGTCCGCGGCCAAGGGGGCCTATCCGAAGATATCGGCGGCGTTTACGGCACCACCCTCAAGGGCCACATTATTCGTGGCATTGATGCCGGACGGCCCGAACGCTTATTCTATCGCAATGTATTTTTGGATGCGGCGCAATTGGCGCGCACCGTCTGCCAACTGGACGAAGTGGACTCTGAGCGCATCTATACCATCGGCGGCAGCCAGGGGGCGGCTTTGGCCCTGGCCGCCTCGGCCTTAGAGCCCGACGTGGCCAAACGCTGTGCCGCCAGTTACCCCTTTCTGTGCGACTACCTACGCGCCTGGGAACTCGACTACTGCCATAAGGCCTACAACGAAATCGTCGACTATTTCCGCCGCTTCGATCCCACCCATCAACGCGCCGATACCACCTTCACCAAGCTGGGCTATATCGACGTGCAGCACCTGGCGCCGCGAATCAAGGCCGAGGTGATTATGGCCACTGGTTTACAGGATGATGTCTGTCCCCCCTCCTGTCAGTTCGCCATTTTTAATAAAATTTCCAGCCACAAACAGTCGGTGTTGTATCCGGACTTTGGTCATGAGCCCCTGCCTGGATGGGCTGATGAAGTTCTGCGCTTTATAAACGGCGCCTAGGTGCCCCCCAGGCAGCAACCCGGCCATTCCTGGCCCCGCACTTCCATACAGCAGCCATGCACCATCGTGATTGAGTGATCTACTACGCCGCCCCAGGGCAAATCCACCTTGGGCGGCAGCAACCATTAATAATATGTTATCCTGGTTAAGGAGTGTTCTATGCCCTGTGCCCTGGTTACCGGTTCATCGCGCGGCATTGGCCGCGGCATCGCCCTCGCCCTGGCTGCTGATGGCTGGCATGTGGTGGTCAATTACTGCGGCAATCAACAAGCCGCCGAGGATACCTGCGCCGCGGTGCGCCAAGCCGGTGGCCAAGCGCTGAAGGTGCAAGGGGACGTGGCCCTGGCCGCTGATCGACAACGGCTGGTTGATGAGAGTGTACAATGGACCGGCGCCATCGACCTCTTGGTGAATAACGCCGGCATCGCCCCCAGCGTGCGCGCCGAAATTCTCGAAGCCGACGAGGAGAGCTTTGACCGTCTGCTGCAAGTCAATCTCAAAGGTCCCTATTTCCTGACTCAGGTGGTGGCGCGACAGATGCTGCAGCAGGAAAGCCGCGGCCAGATCATTAATGTCACCAGCGTCAGCGCCTACGCCCCCTCCATCAACCGCGGCGATTACTGTATTTCCAAGGCTGGCCTGGGGATGATGACCGCCCTCTTTGCCGCGCGCCTGGCCGATGACGGCATTCGGGTGTACGAAATTCGCCCTGGAGTCATCGCCACCGATATGACCGGTGGGGTCAAAGAAAAATATGACCGTCTGATCGCCGAGGGCCTCAGCCCCATCAAGCGCTGGGGCCAGGCCGAGGATGTGGGCCGCGCCGTACGCGCCATTGCCCGCGGTGATCTTCCCTTTTCCACCGGCGAAGTGATCAATGTCGACGGTGGATTTCATCTGAAGATTCTTTAGGATTCCGCCATGGGTACCTCAGCCACCGGCTCGACACACAGCTGTGACCGCTGCGGTGCCATGGTCACCGACCGCGATCTGCAACAGGGCTTGGCGGTGCGCATCGGTAATGACTTGGTGTGCCCGGTTTGTGTGGAAGGCCTGCCGGGGGACGCGCAGCTCAAAATCAATCAGTTACGCGCCATGCGCGGCATGGATTCCACCACCTATCGGGTAGTGGATAAGCAACGGCCCCAGGTCAATTTTTTCACCTTCTCCACCTCCTCCAATATTCTGCGCCATCGCCACGAACTCAGAGATAGCGGCGAGTATAATCCGCCGCTGCTTCCCGATCGTCAGCGCACCGTCTCCCATCGCGCCGAAGCCAAGGAAGCCGCTGCCGAGGCCATTCAACGCACCCAGCGCGAGCGCCTTTTGCGCTGGTGGCCCGTCGCCGCGGTGGCCGGGGCGCTGCTGCTGGGAATCCTGGTGTTTAGCCTGGGCTCACCGGAGAGCAGCGAAGAAAGCCCCGCCGAGCAAGCAGCCCGGGTGGCGGCGGCGGCAGAGGAACGCCTGCGCGAAGAGCTGCAGGAAGAAGACCCTCTGAGCGCCTGGCCCCGGGCCCGGGCCGCCTTTGCCGCCGACGATCCTCTGGTGGTGGAGCTGGTGGCCGAAGTTCGCCAGTCCTTGACCCAGCAACTGGATGAGGCGGAACAGGCCCTGGATTCCTACGCCCTCAGCCGGGCGCAAACGGCCCTCAACCAGAGCGAAATCCCCCCCCACGAGCCGCGCTTTGCCGGCTTACGGGAACGGCGTGATACCCTGCAACAACGCCTCACCGCCCTGCAGGCGCCGAGGCCAGAGCCCATTGCTGAGCAACCGGCACCCCAAGACCCCGTGCCGGAAGATCCCGTGCCGGAAGATCCCGCCGTGGCCCAGCAGCCCGAACCACAGCCCAACGACGAGGACAGCACCGCCGCCAACACCGACAAGGCCGAAGATGAGGTCGAGCCATCGCCAGCGGATCAACCCAGCGCCGCCGACGAACCGCCGCTGGATATCGCCGAGCTGACTGCCTTCCGCAACCCCCTGGCTTTTATGCTCCTGGCCAGCGGCAGCAGCGATGCCTGGGATGAGCAAACAGGCACAAATTACCGTCTGCGCCTGGATGCCCCCAGCGGCGTCCTCAGTCGGGAGCTGACCCTGCCTGAAGGGCGTTGGCGCATTTGGCTTCTCGGCCATAACAGTAATCCTGAGGCGGCGGTATATGGGCGCTTTGGCAGCACCACCGTCGATCGTCAAGCGGCGCATCATCCCACCCAGTACCGCTGGTTTCCCCTGGACGGCGAACTGGCGCTGGAGAAGGAAAGCACCCTGCGCCTCAGTCTCACCTTCGATGCCCCCGACGAGGCCAAATGGTATCTCAAGGATATTATGATCAGCGATGCCCGGGTAGAGGCCGAAGAAGACATCCAGCAACTGGCCCAGGGTAATCCCCCGGCGGCGGCCTGGACCCCCATTCCCCGCCCCGAAGACCTCACACCCGATCGTCCCCCACAGCCCCAGCAACACCACTTTGACCGCTCAGCTGAGGAGGGCGATTTCTA
>REDX01000052.1 GCA_007695355.1 Planctomycetota bacterium | reverse complement strand
AGCCCTCATCGCCGCAGCCCTCATCGCCGCAGCCCTCATCGCCGTAGCACTTATCGCGGCTATCGCGGCTATCGCGGCTATCGCGGCTATCGCGGCTATCGCGGCTATCGCTTAACGCGCGCGGTCGCGAGAAGTGCCATGCTAAAAGCAACGTGCGAGCGTGCGCGGGTTGCGCGAGCGCGAGCGCGAGCCCAAGCCCAAGCCCAAGCCAGTCGCTATTGCTGCTCGTCTCTCGTCTCTCGCTGGGTGGTATCTCCGCCCGAGGCCGGTATTTGCTTCGGTGGCGGTACGCCCGCCCCCCAAGTCGCGCGGCAATCGCGGCAATAGTGCAATCGCTGGTGGCGGCGCCGGTGGCCGCAGCAAGAGTGTATGACAGCAGCAGAGCTATTCTGTCTCAGGCCTTGGCTCGACCTCTAGAGACTTATACTGCATACGCTCGGTGGCGACATTGCTCGTCTGACATCCCTGCGTTTGGAGTTTTGCGCCATGTCATCTCTGTCTCACCTTTGTGCCCTCCTCCTTGGCGTCACCGCCATGAGCATCCTTGCCAGCTGCGGCGGGGTGGCCGAAGAACTGCCGGCCGAGCCCTATCCCCGGGCCGTCATCGCCACCAATCACGGGGATATTATTGTGGAGCTTTACCCCGATAGCGCGCCGCAAAGCGTGGCCATTTTTCTCGGCCTCGCCGAAGGTTCCCGGGCCTGGCAAGATCCCCATAGCGGCGACATGCAACAGCGGCCCTACTACGATAACACCACCTTCCACCGGGTGATTCCCGACTTTATGATCCAAGGTGGCGACATTCTCGGCACCGGCGGCGGCGGGCCGGGCTTTACCTTTGCCGACGAAATCAACGCCACGGGTTTGGGCCTGGATGAGCAGCAGGTTTTCCAGGCCAACGGGGGGCTGCACCCCAATGTCAATCACATGCAAGGCGAGCTCATGCGACAGGTCATCCGTCCCCGCTTGGAAAAACAGGGCCTGGGCCCGCAGTCCCCGAATCAGGAAGTGCGCCGCGCAATTGCTGAAATAAGCCAAGAACTTGCAGGAAATTATAGCATAAAACAATTTTATCAGGACCTTGGCTATCGCTACGACAGCTCGCTCACTGCCCGTCGTCCAATCGCAGGGGCGCTGTGCCTGGCCAATCGTGGCGCCAATACCAATAGCGGGCAATTTTTTATCAATCTCCGGGAGACCCCGCACCTGGAAGGCAAGCACACCGTCTTTGGCCAGGTGGTCGAGGGCATGTCCGTGGTCCAGGCCATCGCCGGGGTGGCCACCGATGATCGAGACCGCCCCCAAGAGCCGGTGCGCATCACCTCCATACGTCGCCTTGAGCCTGAACAGGGGGCGGAATAAATGCTGTCCTGGCCCCGCCCTCCGTCCCGTTTCCTGGCCGCTGGCGCGGCTGCGACGCTGCTTTGTTTCGGCGCCGATGTGGCCCAGGCCCTGGAATGGGAAAACCCCGAACCCTTCCGCCGCGAGCGGCTGCAGGGGCGACAATTTAGCTATAATTCTGAAAGTTTTCTCCACCGCCTGAGCTTTGAACCCAAACCCGGTCTCGGCGGGGCGCGTCGTCTGGGAGCCACCGACAGCGGCATCGAGGGAGTGGCCGGCAGTACCCGCAACGATGAGCTGTATGTACGCAGCGAATTGCGCCTGCGCAAGGATTTCGATCAACCCGCCTTTGCCGCGGCGCGCTTTCGCCGCAGCGAGGATTTTGACGGCTATTACCATGAAGCCCTGGTGGGCCTGGGCATCGACTATGAGGGCTGGGAAGTGTCACTGCACGGCGATGTGCAAGCGGCCAAGGAAAATGTTGATGTGCACCTGCGCTTTGGCTGGAGCGACCCTGAAAGCGACAATCGTCTCCATGCCACCATCGTGGCGGTGGATTGGCTGTTTAACGAAAAACAGGTGGGAGGGTTTTACGAACAGCAGCCCCTCACCTACCACCTTGCTGGCTCGTGGCAGCTGCTTGAGCCCCTGACCCTGTACGGCTTTGCCGCCTATAACGCGCCGTCGCGCCTCATCTGGAATCGCTACGGCACCAGCAGCGTAGATCGCCAGGCCAGCGCCGGGATTGGCCTGCGCTGGCTGCCGGCAGAGGGCTGGTCGCTGAGCCTGGAAAATGAAGGGCTCTACGGCACCCGGCGCACCCAAGCCAGCGCCGGGTCCCAGGCCCTGGATATTCTTTTCCCCCAAGAAGAAGCCTTTGCCGGCGGCTTTGAACGCCTGCTCACCCCCGGCGAACTGCTGCTTCTGGACCGCCTCAACCCCGGCCAGGGGGGACTCTTTGAGCGCCAAGGTCCACCACGCCAGCGCCTGCGTCGCAGCTACCTCAGCAGCACCATGGAAGTGGTGCAGGACTTGGCCGAGGGCGAGCAACGCTGGCTGGGCCTGCGCTACTTTCGCCTGCGGGAAGATGACCGTCGCAACCCCGGCGACTGGGCCATGAGCCACAGTACACGACGGGAATACACCCTCTACGTGGGGCAGCGCTGGCAGCTGCCGCAGCTCCTGCCGCGGCTGGCAGTTGCCCCGACGCTGTATGTGGCCTACCACGACAACCACCTGGAATTCCCCCAGAGCCAACTCAATACCCTGCCCATGGGCGAGCAGGGCTTTGTGGGTGGCGGCTATCTGGACCAGCGGGATGTGGGTTTTTATGGCAAGCTGGCCCCGGCAATCGAATACACGGTGATCCGCGAGTCCCAGGCAGTGATCAGCATCAACCCCACCATCTTCCTCCACCGCGCCGCCTTCGGCGGGGGCAATGTGCAGGTGTACATCCCCTTCTAAGCAGCCGGCACAGTCCCCCACACCGCTGCCTGAGCCCGGCGGCGCCGGTGGCATCGCTACGCGCGCAGCGATTGCACGATGGCAGCGATGGCAGCGATGGCGGCGTTTGCTCTGATGGTCGAACTGCCGCTCCGCCACGAGACACCTTGCCCCGCACCAATCCGCCGCAGACTACCCCCGCCAGCAATGCCCCGGCACGGCGGCGCCGTGTGGGCGCTGCTGGCCCCGTGGACCCCTTATCCCCCCTCCCGAGCATCACTTTTATGAGCTTTAACTGCGGTATCGTCGGCCTGCCCAATGTGGGCAAGAGCACCATTTTTAACGCCCTGACGCAAACCCAAAGCGCCCAGGCGGCCAACTACCCCTTCTGCACCATCGAACCCAATAGCGGCATGGTGGCGGTCCCCGATGAACGCCTGGCCATCTTGGCCGACATCGCCAAAACCTCGGTGATCATTCCCACGCAAATTGAAATCGTCGATATCGCCGGCCTGGTCAAGGGCGCCGCCAGCGGTGCCGGGCGGGGCAATGCCTTCCTCGCCGATATTAAAAGCGTCGATGCGATTATCCATGTGGTGCGCTGCTTTGATGACGACGACGTGATCCACGTGGATGGCTCCGTGGACCCGCTGCGGGATATTGAAGTGATCGATCTGGAACTTTTGGCCAAAGACCAAGAAACGGTGATCTCACGCCTGGAGCGCAGCCGCAAAAAGGCGAAAAACGATAAAGACGCCGCCGCCCTGGCCGCCGCCTGTGAAAAAGTGCTGGCGGGTTTTGAGGATCTTGTGCCGGTGCGCGCCCAATCCTTGAGCGATGGGGAACGCCAACTGCTGCGGGAGTTACAACTGATCACCGCCAAGCCCATCCTCTTTGTATGTAATGTTCTCGATGACGACTTGGCCAAGGGCGGCAACGACTACAGCGAGATCGTGGCCACACACGCCGCCGCCAACGACGGCAGCCATCTGGTGATCTGCGGCAAAATCGAAGAGGAATTGGTGCAACTTGAGGCCGAAGAGCGGCAACTATTCATGGAGGATCTGGGGATTGTCGAGCCTGGGCTGCATCGCCTCATCCGCGCTGGCTATCAATTGCTGGGCCTGGCCACTTATTTTACCGCCGGAGAAAAAGAGGTGCGGGCCTGGCAAATTCCCCAGGGCTGCCGCGCCCCCCAGGCGGCCGGGGTCATTCACACCGACTTTGAAAAGGGTTTTATCCGCGCCGAGGTAGCCTCCTA
>REDX01000199.1 GCA_007695355.1 Planctomycetota bacterium | reverse complement strand
CGCCATCGTTTTATGACCGTTCCGACTGAGCCGATTTTGGGACTGGCTCTATATAAGCGATCAATCCGATCTCGGGCCATCCAAGGATAGGTGACGCAGGAGGGCGTACCAGGGGTGCAGGTCTTGGCGGGGGCTGAGGGTAACCAGGCTGAGGTTGGGGCTGAGGGGGGTGCTGGGGAGGGGGCAGCCGCGGGCGTCCCAGGCCCCGCTGTCGAGCCAGCGGTCGGCAGCGGCGCCATTGGCGAGGGCGAGGGGGGTGGCCCATTCGGCGGCGCGGGTGGCATACATCGCGGGGATAATGTGGGCTTTGGTGCTGGGGTCGACATCGGGGCCGGCCATGTGGGCGGCATTGAGGAAGGCATCGGCACCGCCATGGCCGCAGAGCTTTGGATCGTCTGGTCCACGAGCCAGTTCGGCCCACAGGGCCGACCAGCGCAGATCAAAGCAAATACTCAAGCCCAGGCGCCAGCCAGCCACGGTTACCCAGGCCGGCGTCTGTCCGGCGCGGAAGTGTTTTTGGTCTACAGGCGTGAGGCAGCGCTTGCGATAGCGCGTCCCCACCTGTCCCTGATCGAGGGCGCCGCAGGCGAGGAGATCATTGCTCCAGCTGCCCTGCCAGGGACTGACGCTGCCCAGGAAGAGGGCGATATCGGCGGCGGCGGCGCGCTGGTGGAGGAGGTCTTCGGCATCGGCGACGGCACAGGCATTGAGGCCCTCAAGGTTTTCCCGCCCAGCCCCGGGATAGCCCACCAGGGCGCATTCGCAGGTCAGGAGTATCTGGGCGCGGGCCTGGGCGGCGCTGGTAATGGCGGCGCTAATGGCTTGGACATTGCGCTCGATTTCTGGTACTGCGGAAAACTGGTGCAGGGCCACGGTGAGGGTGGTCATTTCTGGGCTCCAGCACTTAGCAGCCAATCGACACAGCAGCGTAGACGCTGGTGCAGTTCGGGATGGCCGGTGACCGCCGCCGCATGGCCGGGCAAAAAGCCGAGGATGGCACCGCCCCAGGGGCTGTGATGGGCGTGCACCATGGGGAAGGTGCCCTCATCGGTGGTGGTTTCCATAATCGTCCAGGATGGGCAGACCTGTTCCAGGTGGATGTAGATTTCATCGCTGGGGATATCCAGTGGCTGTAGGCGGCTGGCCAGGGGATGGCGACTCTTGGCCGGCTGCAGGCGATAGGGGCGAATGGGGTGGGTGCTGGCCGGGGCGCCGGCCGGATCATTGGGCCGCACCCAGCGCCAGCCCACCAGGTCTTGCCACCAGGGCCAGTGCCAAAAGGCCGCTGACGATCCATGTAGGAGGAGTAGCGGTCGCCCCGCCTCTAACCAGCGCCGCACCTGCACTTCGGCCTCTGCGCCGGGCAGGGGATTGCCGCAGGTGCCAGCAATGGCATGGAGGGCCAAGAGATCGTAGCCCTCTAAAAGATCGTCGCTTTCCAGGGGGCGCCAGTCGTCTTCGACTAAGCTCAGGTGATGGCCAGAAAATGCCGGGGCCAGATGCTGGGCGCAGTGTTGGCCGTAGTGGTTATCAGCGACGAGGAGGATGCGGGACATCGGGACTTCCTGCGGGTAAAGGATAACGGTGATGGGTTAGGTTGGCATGCGCTGTCACTCGTGGATTGCCCTGGGAGCGGCGGTCTCTAAAGCGGCCCAATTACACCAGCCAGCGCCGGAGCTCGGCGAGTTCCTGTTCCGGATCGTGGCCTTCGCCGACGGTTTCTTGCACCACTCGCAGCAGGTAGGATTTGAAAAGGGCGCGGGCGCGGTGCAGGTCATTGGTAATGGTGGTGACCGGGACCTGGAAGCGCTCGCTCAAATCCTCGTAAGAGACGGCACCGCTGTCCTCGGTGACCATGTGCAGATAGGCTAAGAAGACTTGTACCTGGCGGGCGCGGGCGCCGCGATGCTGTTCTTCCTGCATCAGCCGCATGGCTTCATCGAGGCAGGATTTGGCCCAGGCGCGGTTGAATTGATCATCGGGGGCGGCGCTCTGATCTTCGCGTTCATAGGCTTGGACAATATCATCGTTGACCAGGGTGAGGCGATTCATGCCGGTGGCCTGGCGCGCCCGGCCCACCCAGCGGCGCAGGGCGGTGAGTAGCCAGCCGCGGAAATGGCCGCGCTCGCGCTCGACGGTTTGCAGCCAGTCGCCGGCCAGCATGCGGGCAAAAAATTCCTGAATACAGTCGGCGGCGGCGTGATGATCCATGCCGCGACTTCTGGCATAGTAATATGCTGGCTTCCAGTAGGTATTAATTAAACGCTCGAGGCAGGCTCGGGCTTCCAGGCCATCGCCGCGGGCGCCATTAACCATCGACCAAGCGGTGGTGTGCATGCGCGAAGGGCCGGATCCGGGCACGTCCACCACGCTGCTTAGTCCTCGAGGCTGACGTTGATGATGAGTTCATCGCCGGGGCGCACCACCTCGCGGAACATAATTCGGCGCAGTTCCAGGCAGCGGGCGATGCCCTGGTCAAGCTGCAGGCGCAGGCCGCGGGCGCTGGCCACCTCCGTGCCATCGGCGCGGGTGAGGCTGCCCTGGCCGCAGAATTCACCGCTGGATTGGCCGCGGCGCTGCAGCAGCAGGCTTAAGCCATCGGCAACGGCCATCCACTGGGTGACGCCCATCATCAGGGGGCCTTCCGGGAAGTGCCCCGGTACGAATGGGTGCGTTTCTGGATAGCGGTAGCCCAGACTCAAAGTCTTGCCGTCATCGCTGAGGATGCGGTCGATAAAGGTCATGGCGCTGGGCTTCCAGGGGAAGGGGGCCAGGGCCTCGCCGGCGGCGAGGGGGGATTGGGCGCTGCGTTCGCCGCCGACGATATCGGCCATCGCCGCCGATCCGGACATCACCTCGGCCCGATAGACCACCTCCCCATCCACGCTGAGGGTGGCGTTAAACTGGGAGAAACCCGAGCGCGAGCGGGTAATATAGGCCTGGCCCAGGAGGGTGGCGTGGAAGGGGGCGGGAAGTGGTGCTTCAGCCTTGGAAATGGCGGAGAACACCGCCACCTTGCCCTCTTTATTCAGGGCCTCGGTGAGCATCGGTACGCCGGTGAGGGCCACCAGTTCACCGAGGAAGGGTTCGTTCCAGTAGCGCATGCCATCGGCGCCGAGGCGCCAAAAGCAGTCGCGGCCCCGGGGGTCATCAGGCAGAATGGTGGTTTCTGAACGGGAGGACTGCAGGTCCGGCGCCAGCCACACCGTATCCGGCATGAGATTGGGGCCACGGTGGGGAATATAGTCGACCAACTGGGTGTGGGGGATGACAATGTCGCTCATGGATGGAGAGCCTTGTCGCCATCGGGGGAAAGCAAGCTAGGTGTGCGCCGCCGGCGAGGGCCGTTTCAAAACCACGGACGGAGAAGAGGACGCTCCAGAGACCAGGCGGATGCGAAGCATGGCGCTGGCGTCTTTTCCATGTCTGTCGTGGTTTTTTTGGGGGATTTAAACCACGAAGGACACGAAGGGCACGAAGGGAAGGTTTTCTGCTCCCCGCCTGTCTTTGCTCTCGGTGGTGACATTTCGGGTTCGCCCCCGCAATGGCCTTGGGTCGGCTTCAGATCTTCGCTGGTAATCGTCGGGGAAGACAGCCCGTAACCCCGGAGGAAGCGAAAAGGCGGGACCTTCGTGTTCTTCGTGTCCTTCGTGGTAGACATTCCCCTTCCCTTTCGTGTCCATCGTGGTTTTTCTGGGGTATTTAAACCACGAAGGGCACAAAGGGCACGAAGGGAAGGTTTTCTGCTCCCTGCCTGTCTCTGCTCTCGGTGGTGACATTTCGTGTTCGCCCCAGCAAAGGCCTTGGGTCGGTTTCAGATCTTCGCTGGTAAACGTCGAGGAAGTAAGCCTGGAACTCCGGCGGATACGATTGGGCGGGACCTTCGTGTTCTTCGGTGTGCCAGGCTCAGCCTGGTCCTTCAAGCTGAATGAAAGGAGTCAGCCATGTAATTGCCTGTACGACATGAAGTCGCGGCCAGTCGTGGGGGGTAACCCTGAATTTCCCCCCTGAAAACGGATAGCACTTCCGTGCGATTGCGCACAGAAAG
>REDX01000053.1 GCA_007695355.1 Planctomycetota bacterium | reverse complement strand
AACGGCGCTCTAGCCAAAGCTTACGATGCTCAAGCCCCTCTCCGCACAGAAACGCGCGGCGCACACAACGGCTAATGCAGTGCAGCCAGGGAGGAGCCGAGGGATCAAACTGATGGGAGCGGGCTTGGCGCATGAGTGGAACGTAAAAAGTGATAGGGCTTGGTCAATCGGATATTTTAGCCTGTCCCTAGTTTATTACATCTCAGCCTCGATGCTGCGCCCGCCAGCGGCCGGGGCTCATCCCTTGGGCGGCGCGGAAGTGACGGCTAAAGCCGCTGGGATCGGGGTAACCGCAGCGGCTACCAATCTCGCTCACCGGCAAGTCGGAATTCAGCAGCAGGGCGCAGGCCGCCTGCAGCCGGGCGCGGCGCAGGGCCTGGCTAAAGCTCATGCCCAGAACCTCGCGCACCACATGGCGACAACGCTCGCGGCTGAGGCCCAGGTCGGCAGCAAGATCTTGCAGGGTTAGGGCTTCGCTGTGACGAGAGTGAATCAGCGCCTCAATGGTCTGCCGCCGCGGCCGCGCTGCACGCTGCTGCTGGGCGTGGGGCTGATCCTCATACCAGCAGCGCAGCCGCGCCGCCAATTGCCGCAGATGCTCTCGCTGCCGCGGCAGATCCTCAGCCGCCAGGCGCGGAAGGTCCTGCCAGCCGGCGGGCTGCCAGGCGGCTGAGGGTGGCTGCAGATAATCGTGCGACAGAGCTGCGCCGTCTTCGAGCACGGCCGGTCCGGCAAAGATCATAAACACCACCTCACCCCTACTCATAACCGGTTGCACCAATTCACTGAATCCGGCGTGGCAGCGCTGCACACGCCCCTGGGGCCACTGCCAGGCCTCAGCGCGGCAGTCGCCGCATTCCAAACGCAGGCAATGATTGCCCTGCGCACCGGTCTTCACCTGCTGACAGAGGGCTTGATGATGGCGAAAACGCGTATCGGGCAGGTGATTCCACAGTACATGCACCAAATCATGGACCACCACTGGCAGACCCACGGCCGCCTCGCTCACCTGTATTGCGACTTCAAGCTCGTCGGACATGGGCTAGTTATAGCCGGATCGACCAATTTTCCAACCGCTTCTGCGCTTGCGATCGGGCGCCGTATTGATGATAATGGAGTCTACCCAGGAGAACCAATGCCCAGCGACCACTATACCCTGCAACGACAGATCCCCCGCGAGTGCGGCTATGAGGTGGTGATCGCTGGCGGCGGCCCCGGCGGCTGCGGCGCAGCCATCGCCGCCGCACGCCAGGGCGCCAAGGTGCTCCTGCTGGAGGGCAGCGGCTGTCTGGGCGGCATGGGCAGCTCGGCCTTGGTGGCGGCCTGGTCACACATGAGCAACGGCGAACACACGGTGATTGGCGGCCTTATGCGCGAACTGGTGGAAAGCATGTATGCCCGCGGCTATATCGCCCCCAGTTATGATGAACGCTTTTGGACGCGCATTCACAATCGCGGCCTGGGTTATAATGCCGAAGGCTATAAGCTCCTCTTGGATGAATGGTGCGCTGAAGCTGGCGTCGAAGTGCGTTTTTTTACCCGCGTCATTGACGCCGACACCAGCGGCGACACGGTCAACGGTATTATTATTCATAATGTGGAAGGATATTCCTACATCGAAACCCCCACGGTTATCGACGCCACAGGCGATGCTCTCCTGGCCCACGCCTGCGGCGCACGCGCTCGCCGAGCCGGCGTGGATACACCAAACATTATGCCGCCCACCCTCTGCAGCCTACAAACCGGCATCGACTACGAGACCTTTCATCGCGGCCTGCAGCAAGCAGCGGTCAACCGCGCCCTGGAGGACGGTTTTTTCTCCCAAGCCGACCGTCAAGTTCCTGGCTTGTTCCGCAGTGGTGCGCACCACGCCACCATGAACGCCGGGCATATTTTTGCCATGGACGCCCTGGATGTGGCCTCGCTCTCGGAGGGCATGCGCCAAGGCCGCCGCTTGGCCTGGGAATATAATGCCTTCTTTCGCACATATGTTCCTGGCTGTGAAAACATGGAATTGGTCACCACCGCCGCCGCCATGGGCGTGCGTGAATCCCGGCGCATTGTCGGCGAATACGAACTGGACTACGCCGACTACCAGGCGCGCCGCCATTTCCCCGACCAAATTGCCATTTATTGCAAGCAAACCGACATCCACGTCTACGCCCCCACTGCGGAAGAATACGAGCGCTACCGCCAGGAATTCGAGAACGCTGATGTCCTTGCCCCCGGCGAATCCTATGGCATCCCCTATGGTATTTTAGTACCACAAGGATGGGCCAATCTGTGGGTGGCTGGGCGCTGCTGCTCCTCAGACCTTAAGGTCAACGGCGCCATTCGCGACCAACCCGCCTGTATTATGATGGGCCAGGCCGCCGGCACCGCCGCCGTCCAAGCCTTGCGTCAGGGTCAACGAGCCGATCAACTGGACACCGCCGCACTGATCACCAACCTGCGCCAACAGGGCGGTAACCTGCCGCAAAGGGACCTCTCCCCCAGCATGACCCGCAGCCAGGGCAGCAAGACCCCATAGCACCTCAGGCCAGAGCACTCCCACCCACCCACCCCCAGCGAGACCCCACTCATGAGCAACACTCCCCACATCGTCGTCCTCGACGAAGGCACCATTGACCTTGATGCATCCGTCTGGGACGACCTACGCCGCATTGGCCGGGTCACCCTGCACCGTAGCACGCCTCTCAACGACCCCGCTGCCATCGCCACGCACATTGCCGATGCCGACATAGTCCTCAGCAATAAAGTCCCCCTGACCGCCGACACCATCGCCAAGAGTCCGCAACTGCGTATGATCGGCGTTCTCGCCACCGGCTATAATATCGTCGATCTTGCCGCCGCCCAGAAGGCTGGCATCTGCGTGTGCAATGTGCCCAATTATTCCACCCCTTCGGTGGCCCAGCACACCCTGGCCCTGATCTTGGAATGCTGCAATAATGTTGGCCGCCATTCCCAGGCCATCCGCCAAGGCGCCTGGGTGGACTCGGAATTCTTCTACTTTGCCGACGCGCCCCTAGTGGAACTGCGCGGCCGCTGCGTGGGACTGATCGGCTTTGGCACCATCGCCCAAGAAGTCGGCCGCCTGTGCTCGGCCTTTGGCGCCCACGTCCTCGCCTACCGCCGCAATCCAGGCGCCGCCCCCGACTACGGCCCCTTTACCTGGGCCGACTCCATCGACCAGATCATCCACAGCGCTGACGTGGTCTCTCTGCACTGCCCCCTTACCCCTGACACCCAGGGTATGATTGACGGCAAGCGCCTGCAGCAGATGAAGTCCAGCGCCTTCCTGATCAACACCGCCCGCGGTGCCCTGGTGGATGAGGCCGCCCTGGTAAATGCCTTGCGCCAGGGCCACATCGCCGCCGCCGCCCTGGACGTATCCAGCGTCGAACCCATGCCAGCGGACAGCCCCCTCCACTGCGACGACCTCCCCAACCTCTTTATCACTCCCCACAACGGCTGGGCCAGCGAGGAAAGCAAACGCCTCCTCCTGCAAATCACCGCCGACAATATCCGCCGCTTCCTGGAGGGAAAGCCGGTTAATGTGGTGAGCTAGGGGAATCACAAGCCCTATGCCCCGTACGAGATATTTTTTCTCCCGCTGAGGCGCAGGGGCGCAGAGGGAGACTGGAAGAATCAATGCTGGACAGCATGTAAGGTAACGCAGAAAATACCACCTACCTCATTATTAAATGAAAGATACACCTCCACTATCAATACCATCACAAACACCCATTGAACAGAGCCATACATGAATGTGAGTCCTTAAATTCACGGCCTGCTATGGCCTGAGCTCGCATAGACGGGATACTTCACTATGACCTTGATGGAACAAAGATCGCTTGCCTAGCCGTCTTTTCAATAAAGCACTGGATAACTTATGCCTTCCTCAATCCAGAAAATAAGAATTGAAATCCCCAATAGCTTAGCCACTAGGATCACTCGATCCTGTATAGCCCTCTGCCTTTATGGCACACTGGTGATTACCATTATCTGGGCCATGCATACTGAAGCCGCCAACTTCTTTGTCATCATTATGGCCATATCCATCAGCATATTCATTATAGACGTGATTGT
>REDX01000054.1 GCA_007695355.1 Planctomycetota bacterium | reverse complement strand
ATGTGATGGCAATAGAAAGGCCATTCGTATGCTATGAACGTGGCGGCACCTTGGCGGCCCGCATGAAAACTCGGTCAACGGAGAGCGGGCCTCAGATTTCACACCTCTACACGGCCTCGGCAGGATGGTGGTGAGGGATGCGGGTTAGGCCGGGCTACGGCCTGCAGCCTGGGCCGCCTCCGCAATGCGGTCTAGGGCCCGCTGGATCGTCTCAGGGCTGCCCTGGGCCTGCATGGCTAGGGAATCGATAAAGTCCCCGTGAACGAACCCTGCGACCCCCGCCATATGGGCCATGCGCTCGATCTGGGCATCGATTGACGGCCCGGGGTGGTTATGCATAGCCTCGGCCGCAATCGCCTCATGGCGGGCAACGCTGCCGCCCATCCATGCCATGCGGATAAGGCCGGTCATGGCCTCATTGTGCGCCCAGGTGGGAGCGTCATCCATTTCCACTTCAACGAGTTCATCCTCTTCCATGTCGGCTACCGCGGCCCATTTATCCAGGCAGGGAGGCGCAAGGGAAGGGATATCGCGGGGTGTGGGCCAGGGCGGCTCAAAGCTCGCCCCCGGGAGCGCCGATCTCCAGATCGGCCAGCAAAAAAGCCCCGAAAGGGGTGTTTTTTGCGCTAAAAGCATGCCATGCGAAGCTGGCATTCCTTTTCCAGACAAGCTTTGCGCCGCCCTGGGGTGTGGGCACTGGATGTGATGGGCAGGAAAAGGGCCCCACTCATTCCAATTAGTTGTACTGGAGTTGTACTGGAAAAAATCGGTCAATAAAAAAGGGGCCACGCTTTCGGCGTAACCCCTTGTCTTTACTGGTACCCGGAAGAGGACTCGAACCTCCACTCCCATTACAGGAACTAGAACCTGAATCTAGCGCGTCTGCCAATTCCGCCACCCGGGCATCGTCAAAGCTCTCAGAGCCATGCAGGGCGGGGATGATGGTGGGCCACGGGTTTGGGTCAAGGGGCTATTCTTCTCCGCTGGGCCGTCTCATGTATGCGGCGCAGGGCACACCCTGGACAGGGCCCCTGCCTGCTTCTTGGCAGAACTGGGATCGGGGTCATGATTCCCATTATGCCGATCACTGTCTTCCAGGGAAAATTGCGCAAGGGCGAGGCCATTGCCGGGCGATATCGAATTCTGCGCAAGCTTGGCGAGGGTGGCGCGGGCAGTGTGTATCATTGCCGCGATTTGAAGCGGGATGCCGAGGTGGCGGTAAAGGTGCTGGACAACCCATCTGATGCCGGTCGCTTTCGCCGTGAGGCACGGGTGATGAAAGCGGTCAATCACCTGCATGTCCTGCGCTTGATTTCCAGTGGTAACCATGAAGGCCAGGTGCCGTACTTGGTACTTGAGTATATGGATGGGGGGTCCCTGCGCCAATATATGGATCGGCGAAAGCGCTTGCCGCCCGAGGAGGCGGCTTGGATTCTGGTACAGGCCATTCGCGGCTTGCGCGCGGCGCGCACCGTGCATCGCGATCTCAAGCCGGAAAACCTGCTGATTCAGATTCCCGAAGGTAGTCGCTCGGTGCGTTTTCATCCCGGCGACACCGAAACTGCTGCGGTGGTGAAGGTCGCTGATTTCGGTCTCGCTAAGCCACCGGGTGGCACCAATGAAACCTCCCTCACCCGTTCAGCGGCGATTATGGGTACGCCCACGTATATGAGTCCCGAGCAGTGCCGTTCAACCAAGAATGTCTCTTTTAAAACGGATATTTATGCCCTTGGCTGCATTCTCGTTGAGATGGTTTCAGGTACTCCGCCTTACGATGCAAATAATGTCTATGACATTATGGCGATGCACTGTTCTGATGATGATAAGCCCAGTATGGGGCGGATGCCCAAGGCGGTTAAGGCGATCGCAGCCACCTGCCTGGAAAAAAGCCCCGGTCGCCGTTACAAATCTTTTAAGGCACTTGAGGATGATCTCGCTCAGGTGGCCGGCGTGGCTCCAGAGCGGGGAACGGGTATGGCCTTTTGGCTCTTCTTGTTGCTGTTGTTGCTGATTATCCTCGGCGCTGCCGCGGCTTGGTATTGGTTCGATGATATTCGCGAGTGGCTTCCCATAGGCAGTTGACCATGGTGAGACCCAGGCTGACGAAGCTGGTCACAGGGTAATGGATCGGTGGCCGCCACTCGCCCTGCACTCGCCCGGCAGCCGTCGATTGCATATGCCGCCCTGTTCCAAGATATGCGCGGATGATGCACGATGAAGCGGTGATCCATATTCGGTCCGGTAATGGGGGCGACGGCTGCGTAAGCTTCCGGCGCGAGAAGTACGTCCCTGAAGGGGGGCCCGATGGCGGCGATGGCGGACGTGGCGGCGATGTGGTGTTAGTGGCACGAACGAATCTCAATACGCTCAGTGCTTTTATCCGCCGCCGCCACTGGAAGGCCGAGCACGGGGTTCAGGGCGGCAGTCGTAATTGCAGCGGCCCCAATGGTGCTGATCTGATACTGGAGGTGCCGCGTGGGACTTTGGTCTTTGACGCCGAAAGTAATGCCCTGATCGCCGACCTTACGGTTCCCGATCAGCCCTTTGTCCTCGCCGCTGGCGGCGATGGCGGCAAGGGCAATACGCGTTTTAAGAGCGCCACCAATCAAACCCCGCGCAAGGCAACGCCGGGGAAGCAGGGGGTGTCTCTGCAGGTGCGCTTGGAATTAAAGCTCATGGCCGATGTTGCCCTTATCGGTTTCCCGAATGCCGGAAAAAGCACCTTGCTTTCGCGAATTTCTCGAGCTCGGCCGAAGATTGGTGCTTATCCCTTTACCACCCTCGAACCCCAGCCGGGGGTGATTGAGCGTAATGATCGTTCTCTGGTGGTGGCGGATATCCCGGGCCTCCTTGAAGGAGCCGCCGAGGGCGTGGGCCTGGGTCATCGTTTTTTGCGTCATATCGAACGCTGCCAGCTTTTGGTACATTTGGTAGATGGTAGCGAGGGCGATGTCGATACCCTATTGGGGCGCATCCATATCCTTAACGACGAATTACGGCGCTTTTCGCCACTTCTCGCTGGCAAAGAACAGGTCATTGTCCTTAATAAGGCTGATGTTCGTGCCGAATTGGCGGAGATAGCAGGGGAGTTGCGGCTGCGTCTCGGTTTAGAGGTGCACACCTGTTCGGCGGTCAGTGGCACAGGCTTGCGGGAGTTGGAGAATTTATTGCTAGAACGGGTTCCGGCTGTGGATGAGCTCGCGACGTGAGGCCTTCTTGGCTTTTGAGAAGGCTTGCCCCTTGCCGAGAAGAAGGTGTGCCTGTTGCGTGGGCGCGCTTTTTTGCGCTTTAAGTGGCCCATTCGGCAGGTTTCGCTTGTCGGCTCAGCCGAGCGGCGATCCCAGGGACAGGATTTGTGGCTCGCAGGTCTGGCCGCAGCCGGTCGCATTGACTGGAGAAGGTCTGGTTTTACATTCTCTGGCTTAACGCACCCGCCCACTGGTCTGGTTTGCCATCCGCCCTATCCTGGTTGGCTGCCACGCTCACTACTTTTCGGCCTAGTCAGCTAAAGGAAGCACGGAATGGACATCAAAGTCGTCAGGGAACTCACCAAGTTAATGCGCGATAACGATCTCGTTGAGTTGGAAGTTGAGAGCTCCGACATTAAGGTGCGCTTAACCAAGCAGCGCCAGGGCGGCGAAGTGGTGCAGATGGTGCAGGCAGCGGCTCCAGCCGTACCTGCCCCGACTCCTGCTGCTGCCGCAGCGGCCGCGGCGCCGGCGGTCGAGGATCTCAGCCACTGTAAAGAGATCACCTCTCCCGTTCCCGGTACGGTTTATCTCCGTCCCAACCCCGACGCGCCAACCTATGTCGATGCCGGCGGGGCGGTTAGCGACGGTCAGGTGGTATGCTTGGTAGAGGCGATGAAGGTCTTCAATGAAATTAAGAGCGAAGGCGTGACTGGTACGGTGAAAAAGATTTGCGTCCAAGAAGGTCAAGCGGTGGAATACGGTACGGTGTTGTTTTTGGTCGGCTGATCGCGCTTATTTTCCCTCATTCCACCGCTTTCACTGCCCGGAGCCCGCATCGTGTTCAAACGTATTCTCATCGCTAACCGCGGAGAAATTGCCCTTCGCATCATTCGCACTTGCCGTCGTATGGGC
>REDX01000166.1 GCA_007695355.1 Planctomycetota bacterium | reverse complement strand
ATGAAGCTTACTCTCGCCTCGGCCATGGGCACCTGTTTTGGCGTTCAGGATGCCATCGATCTGGCTTTGAGTCCAGAATTTCGCGACCGCTTAACCGTGGTTGGGCAACTGGTACACAATCCGCAAACCGTCGAACGCCTTCGCGCCAATGGCGTGGCGATTGTTGAGCGGCATGAGATTGACACCATCCGTACTCCAGCAGTGATGATTACTGCCCATGGCGCATCCGATGGCACCCGTGAGGCCTTGCAGGAACGTGGCTTTATCGTCTACGATGCCACCTGCCCATTGGTCATGCGCTTGCACAAGCTTGCCCGCTATCTTCAGCGCAAGGGTTACTTTCCGGTGGTGGTAGGTCAGATCGATCATGTTGAGGTGCAGGGGGTCTTGGGCAATCTTAGCCGCAGCGCTGTCGTTGCTGGGCCCGAGGACTTCCATCGTTTGGCCGGTGAGTCCCGAATCGGCGTGGTCTCGCAAACCACGAATCGCTTAAGCAAGGTCAAATCAATCGTTGCCCAAATTCAGGCCCTGCCCTGGATTGAGGAAGTTCGCTTTGTCGACACTATTTGCCAGCCCGTAAAAGATCGTCAGGCGGCGATCACCGAATTGCTCGAAGCGGGGATAGATCTGGGCATTGTCATCGGCGGCAAAAATTCCGCAAATACCCGTAAGTTAAAAGAACTCATGCGTGATGTGGGGGTTGAAGCCTATCACGTTGAAACCGCTGAAGAAATTGATCCAGCTTGGTTTGCGGGCAAGGCCCATGTTGGCATTACCGCCGGCACGAGTACCCCCCAGGATGTTATTGAAAATGTGACGGACCATGTCCGTGTATTGATTCAAGGGGTGAAGTCGTGAGCGAAGCTGAGGCCGTCCAAGAAGAAACGGCTGTCGCGGTGGCGGGCCCCAGTGATTCCGAGGGGGAATTAGACCTTGGTTTGCAGGTGCAGCTATCTGCTTTTTCCGGTCCTCTAGATCTTCTTCTGCATCTAGTTCGTAAGGCTGAAGTGGATATCGCCGAGGTGTCCATTATCGCCATCGCCGATCAATTTCTCAGTATTGTGGAAAACTGGGAAGATACCGATCTCGAAATGGCTGGGGATTTCATCCTCATGGCGGCCACCCTTCTAGAGATCAAAGCGCGCAGCATTGTGCCACCGGTGGAAACCGAGGAGGGGGCAGACGAAGAGGATGATTGGATCGATCCCCGTGCCGATCTGGTTCGTCAGCTTTTGGCTTTCCGTAAAACCAAGGATGCGGTGCAGTGGCTTGAGGATTTGGAAAATGATCGTCTGCGCTTGCATCACCGGCGCTTGCAGGAAAGCATTCCTGAGGATCCCAGCGAGGCTGATGGCATTGATCTCGATAATGCGGACCCCTATGCTCTTTTCACCTGCTGGGAGAAAATCTTGGCGGCAATTGCTGGTAACCGCCAGCGTACCGTTGTCTATGATGACATTCCCATTGACGATCGGGTGAAGAAAATAGAGGCGGTTATGTCATCGGCCCGCGAGGCCCAATTGGCCTGGCTATTAACCGGCGAAGAAAAGCCAATCGCTCGCGTGGGTGTGGTGATTGCCAGCCTCGAGGCTTTGCGCAAGCGGGTCATAGAGGCTCATCAGCACGAACAGTATGGCCCGGTTTACCTCCATTATCTCGATCCTGATCAGCGCGAGTGGGCTCCCTTGCAGGCCGAATCAACGATAGAGGAAGCACCTCGTCGCCGTCGTCGGCGCCCGCCATTGATTACCTGGCGCAGTGCCGAGGGCTTAGAGGCCGAGGTAGACGAGGATGCGATGCCCGCAGAAGAGCCGGAAGTGCAGGTGGAAAGCGATGAGCAACGCTTCCTACGCGAACTCAATGAGCAATGCCAAGTCGATGAAGTTTTAGCCCGCGTGCGCGAAATGGATGCCCATCTCAAGCAGCGTTTAATTGAAGCGGGGGTGATTGCAGAAGAAGATGCGATTTCGCCATCGGCTGAGGTGTTAGAAAGCGCTGAGGCTACAGCAGATGAAGTTCAGCAGCCTTAAAGTCACGCTCGCAATAGCGGCAGCGCACGATGAGGGGCTCAGCCTGTTCTACCGTGAAATGGGTGGTACAGGGCTCGTGATTGGTGACGCAGTTGGGATTGGGGCAGCGGGCGACATTGATAATCGCTTGCGGGATGGGGATGGGCGCCTTTTTAACCACCTTGTAGTCGCGAATGATCGCCATTGAGGCATGGGGGGCGATGACCGCGAGACGGGAGATATCGGCGGCGGAAAGCTCGCGGCCGGTGATCTTCACTACCCCTTTGCGGCCGAGGTGGGCCGATTTGAAATTGAGACCAATAAGCACTTCGTCATCGGCGTCGGCCACTAAATTGGCCACGGTGAGGGTGGCCTCCGGGGGCAGGTGATCGATAACCGTGCCGTGGGCAATGGCTGGAACCAAGCGCAGCTTGGGGTTTTTATGGGCTGAGGTGCCTTCACCCATGACTAAGCTCCTTGCCAAGGACCAGTGCCAAAAGGGCCTGTCTTACGGGAATGCCAGTCCCCGCTTGCGGGAAATAGTAGGCATGGGGGGTAGAGTCGACATCGCGATCGATTTCGTTGATCCGTGGCAAGGGGTGGAGAATGCGCAGGCTGGGCTGGGCATCGCGGAGCAGGCGGGCGGTGAGGCGGTAGGTGCTCTTGACGTGGTCGAATTCGATGGGATCGGGGAAACGCTCTTCTTGCAGGCGCGTCATGTAGAGTATATCTGCCTCGCGCACAGCGGTGGCAAGGTCTGGAATATCGCAGATTTCGACGCCGGCCTTGCGGGCTAATTGAATGTGGTGCTCCGGCATTTCCAGGCCACGGGGAGCGCAGCAGAGGATCTTCACGGGGAAATGGGAGAGGGCGGCGAGCAGGGAATGGACGGTGCGCCCATAGCGCAGATCGCCGGCGAAGGCCACCACCAGCGGCTTATCCTGATGCGTTTCCAGGCGGCCGGGAAAGAGAGTGTCGATGGTAAAGAGATCGAGAAAGGTTTGCGAGGGATGCTGATTGGCCCCATCGCCACCATTAATCACCGGGATAGAACTTACCTCGGAGGCGAGGCGGGCCGAGCCATCCCGAGGGTGGCGCAGGACAATCACATCGGCGTATTGTTCAACCATGCGAATGGTGTCGGCCAAGCTTTCGCCTTTTTTGGTGGAAGTCATGGACGCCTCTGAGAACCCAATCACCCGACCGCCGCATTTCTGCATGGCTGCCTCGAAGCTGAGTCGAGTACGGGTAGAGGGTTCAAAGAATAGGGTGGCCATGAGCTTACCGGCGAAAAGGTCAGGCTGGGGTTGTTGTGAAAAGCGGTGAGCGAGATGGAGGAGTTGGCGAATATCGGCAGGTGAAAAGTCGCCGATTGAGATGATGTGCTGGCCTTGAAATCCCATAAGTGTGGAAAGCCTAAGTTAGCCCTCGCTTAGGCAAGCAGCGGGACTCATCGCCCCTCTTTATCTGGTATTGTCTTGCATGACATCGATCGCCAATTTCTCAGTCCGAGAGCCAGCGCTCTCAGAAATAGGGCGTTGTGGTACCAAGAGGGACATCTCGTAAACTTTAGTAACCCATTTGCTTGAAGTGCTTTATGCGATAGAACCAGCATCCGCTGTTGTGCTCTTGCTTTCCGGAAACAATTGGCTTAGATTGTGCTAGGTCGGCGCAAGGTGCTTATCTTGGCATCATCCGCTTAGGTTCTGGTTTTAGTTTCCTACTCACCTTCACCTTGGGGAGGGCGGCATGGCTCTGCAAATGCGGCAGAACTTTGATATGCGCATGGAGCAGAAGCTCAAGCTCACGCCCCAGATGATTCAATCGATTGAGATCTTGCTCCTTCCGCAGATGGCCTTGGAAGAGCGGATTATGCAGGAAATCGAAAGCAATCCGGTCCTCGAGATTCAAGACATTAGCCCAGAGGATTCTCTTTCCCCTGATGGCTTATACGCATCCGAAGCGGCAGATCGTGGCGACGATATCGCCCGCAGCCGTGCCGAGGCGATGGATGATTTACGCAACGATCTAGACCATGAGCGGCACGCCGATTTCCTCAAAGCCCGTCGTGAGGCTCGGTCCTTGGACGAAGATGCGCCAAATAAGATGGAAGCGATTAGCGCTGCCGCCAGCGCTCCAGAGAAGCTCGCTGATTATCTCATCGAGCAATTGCGAATGGAAGAGATTCCACCGGCGGTTTTTGAATTAATTCCTGATATCTGCTGGCAGCTCGACCGCCGCGGCTACCTGGTGGATCCCCTTGAGGAGATTTTCCCGGAAGATCGCTTGGAAATGGCCGAAGAAGCATGGGAGTGGGTGCGCCGCTGCGAGCCCGCAGGTATCGGCGCGCGCAATCTCAGTGATTGTTTGCAATTACAGTTGGCCCACGAGTCCGGGGATAATTCCTTCGAGATCTGCCTAGTGCGCGATCATCTTGATGATCTGCTACGCAATCGCCTGCCAGTGATTGCCCAGGCCTTAGAGGTCTCGGTGGATAGGGTGCAAGAAGGCTTAGAGGCCATTGCCCGCCTTGATCCGGCGCCGGGTAAACCCTGGTCGATGGCGGAAAATCAGTTTGTGGTTCCCGATGTGGTGGTCGAACGCAATGAATTCGACGAGTGGGTGGTGGAAATTCCCGATTCGCGGCTGCCCAAGGTGGAAATCAACCAGGCCTATTATCAGCTCTTCGAAAGCGAAGAAACCACCGCCCGCGATAAGGCTTATTTGCGTGAGCAATTGGGTTCGGCACGTTTTATTATTGACGCCGTTGCCCAGCGTAAGCGCACCCTACTGAAAATCGCCACCGAGATCATTAAGCACCAAAAGGCTTTTTTGGAATTTGGCCCAGAACAACTGCGGCCGCTGATGCGCCAGGATATTGCCGATCGCATTGGCATGCACGTAGCCACGGTCAGCCGGGCGGTAAAAGATAAATACATCCAAACCCCTGGCGGAATTCTGCCGCTTTCTACCTTCTTCTCCGGCGGTATCGCCACCCAAGACGGTGGCGAGGCCGAGAGTTCGCGATCGGTGAAACTCAAGATTAAGGCACTGGTCGAAAAGGAGGATCCGAAGCATCCCCTTTCCGATCAAGCCATTGCTGATCTGCTTGCCAAAGAGGGCTTAGATATTTCTCGGCGTACCGTCACCAAGTACCGTATTGCCGAAAATATCCCATCTACCCGACAACGTCGTAGTTTCGCTTAGGGGCGCTGATGCCTCACCGCCTGCCGATGATAATCTTGGGTCTTGTCCTGCTGTGCTGCGGGCAGGCCTTTGGCCGCGATAATGCGCCAGGGCGGGCCGCCGATGTTGCCCCGGCGGAGCCGGTGGTTTTGCTGGTCGATTGGCACGCCGATCTCCTGTCAGAAATCGTTATTAGTCCCGTATTGCAAGCCGATGGACGCCGTTTGGCTTACATCAGCACCTGGCAAATCTTAAATCCTGAGCGCATTGGTAGCGATGATGAAGAGCGCGACTGGCAGGTTATCCACTTAGGCACGGCCTTTAAAGATGAGCACGGAAACCTGCACATCGATGCCCGCGGATCTTCTCTCGCTGGTCCGATGGCGCAGCAGTGGCTCCCTGATAGCTTCCGCATCCATGAAAGCGGCCAAGTAGCGGTGCTCGACGATGCCGAACAGGCCGCCACCGGCCGTGTCCGCAGCGTTCAGCGCGAGGGCGTCCGCGACTTTCTCGGCCTGCGCTTTCACCTCATGCGCGCGCAAATGCGCTGGCGCGGGGTGCTTTAAGAGCGCTGAGAGCGGCGATTGTGGCGTTGGCTGGTCGTCCTTGGCTTAGCTGCCGCGGCTAAGGAGTACGATCGCTTGGGCGCCGATGGCCTTCTTTTCGCCGATGGCATCCACCTGTTCATGGCTGCGGGCCTTGATCGAGACCTGGCTGGGGTCAAGGCTGAGAAGCTCGCTTAAGCGCTGGCGCATGGCGGCTTTGTGGTCCATGAGGCGGGGGGTTTCGGCAATAATATTAATATCTACATTGTGGATGACCATGCCCTGGCAGCAGGGCAGGGCGAGCACCGCGGCCAGCAGTTGGCTGCTGTCGCAGCCCCGGTAACGCGCATCGTTATCCGGGAAGTGTTCCCCCAGGTCGCCAGCGGCGTGGGCGCCGAGGATGGCATCGCAGAGGGCGTGGAGGGCAACATCGCCGTCGCTATGGGCCACCACGCGATAGGCCGCCGGCACCAGGACCCCGGCCAGAGGGATAAGCCCATCGCTGGCGGCCTCAAGTCGGTGGATGTCGAAGCCGAGGCCAATGCGCAGGGCGGGCAGCATGGCGGCAGTGGCTTAGGCGCGAATGTGGGCGTCGTAGGCGGCCCGATCCATGAGGCCAGCCAGGGGATCGGCGTCGCTGGCCTTCAGCTTGCAGAGCCAGCCCTCACCCAGGGCATCGTTATTGACCAGTTCGGGGGCATCGGCGAGGGCCTCATTGACCGCCACTACTTCGCCGCTGACGGGAGCGTAGATGTCATTAACGCTTTTGACCGATTCGATTTCCCCCATCGCCTCACCCTTGCTTAAGCTGCTACCGATTTCCGGCAGTTCGACATGGATGATTTCACCGACTTCACCGGCGGCGAAGGGGCTGAGGCCGATGACAATGAGATCGCCATCGCGGCGGGCCCATTCGTGGCTTTCCAGATAGTGCTCGCTCATGGCGAAGGATCTCCCAGGTCAGCCCGGTTGAGGCTGTCAGCACTGCAGCCTGGGGCTGCGGGGACGAGTGCAAGATGGGAAGGGGGGAAGTCCCCGGGTAGTGGGTGCGCCGGGGGTTGGCCGTGTGTCATAATCCCCGAATCGGTCCACCAGCACGGGCTAGTAGGCGCTTGATTGGGAGATAATATAAACCAAACCACGGTGGTCCCTGAGTCAATCTGACAGGATTGGGCAAACCGTTTTGCACAGGCTGCTTTATGGACGAAGATTTCCGTTACGGTCAATTGGCGATTGAAGGACGGCTGATCACCCCAGATCAGTTCGATGCAGCCATGACCGAAGTGAAAAGCAGCGGTAAATCCTTGGCTTCGGTGCTGGTTAAGGCTGGACATGTCGATCAGCAAACCGCCGATCGCATGACCAAGGCTCTGCGTCGCATTATGCGCGATGAGCGCGCCAAATCCGAGGCCGGCATGCTGGCGCAACGTCAGATTGGCGGTTACCGCCTGGTTCGCCGTATCGGTGAGGGCGGCATGGGTGAGGTCTACCTTGCCGAGCAGTTGAATATGCATCGCCAAGTGGCGTTGAAGGTGCTGCACGATAAGTGGGCCGATGACGAGGAGTTCCGCAAGCGCTTCCTCTTGGAGGCCCGCGCCGCCGGTAAACTGTCTCACCACAATCTGATTCAGGTGTACGACGTTGGTAAATACCAGGGCGTCTATTATTTTTCGATGGAATTCGTCGATGGGGTGACGGTCGAAGACTTAATCGATCATGAAGGCCAAGTGCTGGTGGAAAAGGTCTTCGATATCACCTTGCAGGTCTGCAATGCGCTCAAATACTTGAGCCGCGAGCACATTGTCCATCGCGATATTAAGCCGGCCAACATTATGATCACCAAGGACGGCACGGTAAAGCTGGGCGACTTTGGCTTTATCCAGTCGGGCTACGATGCCGAACTTCTGCAGGAAGGCACCACCCTGGGGACGCCTGACTATATTAGCCCCGAGCAGGCCCGCGGCGACCGTAATTTGGATGTGCGATCAGATATTTACTCCTTAGGCGCCACCCTTTTCCATATGCTCTCCGGCGATCCCATGTTTAAGGGGAGTTGCTCTCAGGTTATGCACGATCACTTGGAGACGGAGCCGCCAGACCTTACCCGGCTGCGCTCCGGCTTACCTAAGGATCTGGTGCGGGTGATTGCCAAAATGGTCCAAAAGGATCCCGCCGATCGCTATCAATCGGCCGATGAATTGATTGCTGATTTGGAGATGGCCAAAATTGGCGCCGCCGGAGATCATGGTTCTCTGCCCAGCACACGCTCGCAGATTCTCCATGTGATTACGGCCGAAAAGGGACGCATTTCCCAACTCGAAGATCAGATTAGTCAGCTTACTCGGCAACGCCGTTTGATGTTGGTATTATTGGCAGTGCCATGGGTATTGACGGTAATGCTGGTGATTACCTTAGTCTTGTTCCTCACCTTCCGCCATTAAGTATTTCTCGGCGCGGTGGTCGGTGTTGCTGCTTGCGGCCGCGCATGCACCAGATTGGGCCGGCTGAGGAAATTGGCCCAGGCTTGGCGCAGTTCATGGGGTGCTACTTCAAGACGGCCATCACCCCAATCGTGCCACATGGGATAGTTGGACCACTGCCAATTGATATAGCAGAAGGCTCTCACCTGAAAGCGGTCGATAAAATCGATGTAGGGCTGAAACCAGCGCGGCCAGGCCTGGACATCGTGGACACCGACATGGCGCGGGGTGCTTTCGCCGATCATTAAGGGGAAGTCCCGTTGTTGGGCTTCCTCGGCAAAGCCCAGACTATCGGCGGCGCTAAAGTGTTCGCAGGAGAAGAGATCTATGCCCCACCAGTCCACCCATTCGTCGCCGGGGTAATAGGAATTCCAGTCTTTATGATCGCCATCCGAAGCGTAGGTCCAGACGAATGCGATGGGATGAGGTAGATCTGCAGCGCGTAAGCGCTTGGTAATGCGTTGCCAGGCGGCGATAAAGCTTTGCGGCTTATAGCCGTTCCATTGGCCGTTAAACTCATAGCCCAGGCGCAGAAAGGCAGGCCGACCAAGGGCGCGCAGGCCGGCGATGAGGATGTCGATTTGCTCATCGTATTGGCCCGCCGCCACCTCGTGTTCGTAATGCAGTTCGGGACTTCCGTCCTTGGTCATGCTGAGACCAATCTGGGGAATGACATCCTTCCCATAGTCCGCAAGCTCTTGATCGAGACGCTTCCACCAGTCCATTGATTGCTGTTTTAGGCCGCAGTAGGTCATATAGAGAGCGGGTGGATACTCGGCAAAACAGGCGGTATAGGCCTGGAAGGCTTTCGGCGACTGACCGGCGCCGTGCCAGATGCCATTGGGAGATTGGGGTAAGAGGGGTTTCATGGCAATAAGCCCTTAAGAGAAAATGTTTTTATGTGGCTTTGTAGAGCTGCCAGCATTGGTGCGCCGGACGGCGTTCAAAGTCTTTATCGGTGGTAGCGGCAGTCAGATCACGGGCTTCGAGATTCCCCGGTTTTTGCAGACGAAACGACCGGGAATTGGTGCTAAAGAGAATGCTGCCTTGGGGGCGCAGCAGGGCCGCAAGCTGCTCAAGCAGGGGGCCGTGATCGCGGTCGACACTCCAGTGACTGCGCATGGCTTTGGAATTGGAAAAGGTGGGCGGATCACAAATAATGAGATCCCACTGTGCTTGTCGCTGCTGACGCACAAACTGCAGGCAGTCGGCGCGGATAAAGCGGTGGGCTGGCCCTTCGCTGAGGTGGTTGCGGGTAAAATTATCTTGGGCCCAATCAAGGTAGCGCTGAGAGAGATCGACGGTGGTGGTGCTGGCGCCGGCGGCGGCGGTGGCAACGGTAAAGGACCCGGTGTAGGCGAAGAGGTTGAGAACCCGTTTGCCGGCGGCGAGTTCAGCCGCTAGGCGCCGGGTTGGCCGGTGGTCGAGAAAGAGTCCGACGTCGAGATAGGAGGCGAGATCAACGAGAAAGCGATGTTGGTATTCACCGACTTCGCGCCAGGCAGGGGTGGCGCCGGTTTTCCCATATTGGCCGGCATCCGGGTCATCACCGGCTTGCTGGCGGTCGCTTTGGCGCCGCCGTCGTTTGTGGAAAAGTGCCTCGGGATTGAGGGCGGCTTGCACGCTTGTGCAAACAGCGGCGATATGGTCGAGATCGGCCTGTGGCTGATCGTCGCGGGTGCGGCGGTGGGTCCACACCACTGCTGCTCCATCATACCAATCGATTACCGCTGGCTGGTCTGGCAGATCGTGATCATAGATGCGGTAGCAGCTAATCCCCTGTCGTCGCGCCCATTTGCCCAAATGCTGCTGCATGCGTTTGAGACGATTGCCGAAGGCGATATAGGCCTCATCGGGGCCTGCCCCAGGAATGGCTTGGGGACTCACGCCGAGTCTTTCCCCGTATACATGGGGCTGTCGAAGGTTTCGCCGGGCTGGGGATCGCCGGGGCGCACGGCAATGCCGTTGATTTTGGCTTCGCTAAAATGATCGCAGACCGCGGCGAAGTAATCTTCGCGTATGCCCACCAAGGTGTGGGTATTATTGAGGTGGATACGGCCCAGCTGTCCCGCCGGGGAGCGGCTCATAATCCGCTTAAATTGACCGATGGTCATGCCGTGGTTACGGCCCACCGCTAATCGCAACCAGCGCCAGCGGGCAGGAGGCACCGGGGCCCGGGTTTGCAGCTGGGTAGCACCGATGGATTTGAGACGTTCCCGCGCTTCCGGCGCCATTTCCTCGCGAATATCGACAAGGGCCTGACCGTGGTCGACGACAATGGGCCCGAGGTGATCAAGGTCGACCCCACAGGCGGAGGCGATTTGGCCGGGTGTTGCCGGCTGATCGAGGAGCACGGCCAAGCGTACGAAGCCAGGAAGTGGTGCGGGATGCGGCAAGTGCGGTTCGGCCATGGGCCACACGTTGGTGTCAAATGGCGCAAGGCAAGCAGGGTTATGCCTAGCCTGGAGGTGCCGGCCGCAATTGAAGGCGGACGATTCGCGTCGCTTGCCGTCTGTCTCTCGTCGTTCGTGCTTCGCTGGCTCAAGCGATTGCCGCGATTGGATAGATTGCCGCGACCGGCGTCTAGCGCTGCTGGTCTTCAGCTATTCGCTGCCCCCTGGGCCGCTCGCCCTTGGCTTAGCGCCGGCGCAGGGCTGGTAGCTCCTGCTCCCAAAGTCGCTGGAGTGCATGAATTTGTCCCTGGCGAACGCGCTTGAGGCCGCGCAGTCCAATCTGTCCTAGAACCCGTTGCATCACCGGTCTCACCGTTGTCCAATCGTGGCGGAGGTCCTCGGCCCGTCCGCTGCGAGCAAAGTGGAGGAGGTGGGTGTGGTGAAAGTACTCGTCCAAACGATGGATGCCCCGAGCCTCTGAACTGCGGGCAACCACCCCTGATAGCCACCAGCCGCCAAATAGGGCGAGGACAGCGCCGGCAACCAGCCCACTGAGGCCGAGCAGATCCATGCCCTGGTTACTGCCGATTACCGCCACTGCGGCCAGGATGGCGGCCAATAGGATGGAGGAGAGTAGGGTGAGCCGCCAGCGCCGGCGCACCAGGGCGCGGAAATGCTCGGTGACAATGGCGCGCAGATGCAGTTGGCGCGCCTCGTCGATGGCGCGGCTAATCACCGTATCGCTGCGCCGCTGGGGTAATTCGGCGACATAGCCTTCGAGCTCGCGCAGGGCTGCCTGGAAACCATCCAGGGGTAGGCGGGGATTGGGCCGAGCCAGGGCCGGGATCACCGTGGTGTAGATATGGGGCAGGTCTTTGGTGGGGAGACTGCGCGAGAGATTCCAGCAGAGGGCACCGTAGGTACGGGCGAAATCGCGCATGCCTTCAAACAGATCCATCTTATTCATGACAATGCGCAGCTTATTGTCGATGCCGGAGAGGGATTCGGTGAGAATGGTAATGGTTTCGCCAGTGGTGCCGGGTTTTTCTGGATCGAAGAAAAGGAGCACGAGATCCGCCTGTTGGGCGAACCATCGCACCACCGCTGGGAAATCATAAGGGCGTTCAGCTTCAGAGGTAGAACCATCAATCATGCCCGGGCTGTCGATCAGCCGTACATGCTTAAGCAGGTCTGCGGGCAGGGCGCGGCCGCGCAGATGTTCGATCAAACCGGGGCCGAAGCGGCTGAGTTCGCTCAGGGGCAGGGCGCGATTTGAGGTAAGGCTTTTGCCATCGATGGTCTCTTCGTACTCGCCATGGAAAAGCATGGTGAAGCCATCATCGGTGGGGGCGATCCCGGTGCGCTGGATACTTTTGCCTAGCAAATGATTGATCAGGCTGGATTTGCCCGAGGAGTGATTGCCCAACAAAAGAATGGTTGGCGGCGAGGCATAGGCGCTGTCGGGGGCCACATCTTGGTGGTAGGCCTGTGCTACCGGCAGCACGGCATGTCGGCGCAGTTCCAGAAGACGGGTGATTGCTGGGTTTATCGACATGGTTTACAGTATGATGGACAGGGGTGGGCTGGGCAAGGGATAGGATTCTCAACTGAAGGCCGTATCTGCTGAGCGGTGCGGGAGTGCGGTGAAGGGGAATTCCCCCAATGCCGTCCATGGTCCTTGGCTGCTCCCCCTTGCTGGCTTTTCACGCTAACGGCGTCTTGCATTGGCTACGGCGGTCCAACGCTAAAGGATATGCAGCAATTCATGAGCACGCCACAGGCTGCCGCCCGCCATCTTCACCAGGGTGGCTTAGTGGTCATGCCCACCGAGACCGTCTACGGCCTTGCCGCTAATGCCGGCGATGCGGCTGCGGTGGCGCAGGTTTTTGCCGCCAAGGGTCGTCCTGTCTTTGATCCTTTGATTGTGCATATTGCGGATGCGGCGGCAGCATGGCGGGTGGCGGTGCCGAATCCTCAGGCTGAAGCCCTGGCTGCCGCCTTCTGGCCAGGCCCGCTCACCTTGGTATTGCCCCGTCGTCCGGGCGTCATTGCCGATCTCGTCAATAGTGGCCTGGATACGGTGGCGGTACGCTGCCCGCAGCACCCCTTGGCCTTAGAGCTTTTGCGGCTCAGCGATTTGCCCTTAGCCGCCCCCAGCGCCAATCTTTTTGGACGCATTAGCCCTACCACCATCGAGCATGTGGCTGACCAGTTTGCCGAGCATGGCGCCCTGCTGCTTGACGGTGGGCCCTGCCGAGTGGGTATTGAGTCCACGGTACTCACCTGGATACCTCACCCGGTTATTTTACGCCCCGGTGGGATAAGTGCCGAGGCTCTGGCGCCCTATCTGGGTGGTCCGCCGCCGGTTTTGGTTAAGCCTCCACAGGGGGCCATCGTCGCTCCAGGCTTATTGGCCAGCCACTACGCGCCGCGTAAATCCTTGCATTGGATTCCCGAAAATCAGCCCTGGCCAGCAGGAGCGCAATGGGGTGTCCTTGCCTTTGGCTCTGATGCTCCTCCCCTGTACCCGCAGGTGGGGGGGGTAGGTGCGGTGGAAAATTTAAGCCCTGAAAGCGATTTGGTAGCCGCGGCCAGCAGACTTTTTGCTGCCATGCGCCGTCTTGATGCAGGTCCAGCTCAGCAATTGATTGCCCGGCCCTTGCCGGCACATGGCTTGGGGGTGGCGATTAACGATCGCCTGCGGCGTGCCGCCGGCCTCGGCTAAACGCCAGCGGATTCCTGTCGCTGGCGGGGTGCAAGCCCTTGGTGGCTCTGCGCGCATTGCCTGTTACCATTTCACTTGAGAGTCCCGCCCGCTGACCAAGCAGGGGCGGCCGTAAATTGGGAGAATGGCATTCGTTATGGCCGCTAGCCGCCGCACCTCAGCCCTTGCTCGCCGCCGTTCGGCTATTATCCGGCGCGACCGCCAGGGTTTAACCTGGACTGAGTTGGTGCAGCGCATTGAGGACGATCCCTGCTTTAATATCCATACCGCCGATGGGAAATACTGGATCGATCCTTTCACCGGCAAACGCGCGGCAGCAGCGAAGGTGAATCGCGTCGCCGCTCTGCACCATTATTTCCAAACCTACCCGCACTGGCAAAAATACCCCATTAAAAGTATCCAAGAGCTAGAATTTTGGCGCTGGGTGCATTTTCTTGGCGAGCATATCCGCAATGAGCAGCGTTTGCGCTTCTACAAAGTTGATGGCGAGTGGCTCAACCCCTTTACCGGTACCTGGCATGATGAGGTGCGACGAGTGGATGGGCGTATTACCTCCATGACCTTGCATGAAATGGCCAAAGTATTGGCCGTTACCGTCGAGCCCGGCCCTGCCGAGATGATGAGCTTTGAGCGTCTGCGGGGGATTATTGAGGCCGGCCACCGTCGCGGCGGCGCTCTCAGCGATGCTCCCGTGGCGGCGAGTCCCAGCCCAGAAGCGGCAACGGTGGCCGCAGAAGATCCTGGGCCTGAGGCCGAAGCAGAGCCTCCGACGGCGGCCGAAGTGGCAGCCGAAGTCGCAGTTGCCAATGCCGCCGTCGCCGAGACCCCGATCAAGCACCAGGGTCCGCGCGCCCGGGGGCCAGAAACCCAGCGCGCCCAGGCGGTGCAGCACCATTTATTGGGCGGCATACCGGAGGTCCCTGGTTACCATTTTGCCGTTGCCTATCATCCCATGTCCTCGGTCAGCGGAGATTTCTATGATATCCGGCCCTTGGATGAGGATCGAATATTCGTCTGCATTGGTGACATTTCTGGACACGGAGTGCAGGCTGCCCTGGCCATGGCAACGGCGTTGAAATCCCTGCGTACGATTACGCGTCTGCACGATGATCCGGTGGAGATCGCCTGTGCCCTTAATGACGACATTAAGGGCGATCTTATGGCCGATCAGTTTCTCACCATGTGGTTTGGCATTCTCCACACCGACGAGCGGCGCCTGCGCGCTCTTTCCTGCGGCCATCACCCCGCCTTAGTGGTGAATGCCGAAGGCGAGATGGGATTGCGCCGTATTCTCGCCCGGGGTGCGGCCATAGGCATGAGCAGCAGCGAACGTATCCGCTCGACCTTCCACGTTGCAGAGATGATCCTGCAACCGGGAGACCTCATCGCTCAATACACCGATGGCCTAAGTGAAGCCATGGATGCAGATCAGCGAGAGTACGGCGATCTGCGCATCCAGGGTAGCTTGCTTAGCAGCCTTGAGGGGGGCACTGATTTAACCGCCGTTCTTGAAGGCGTGGTGAGCCAGGTGCTTACCTGGTCTAATGGCGAACAGGCCGATGATCTGACGATGATCGCCATGCGGGTTGACGACGCAGACTAGGTAACCTGTTGCTGGCACGATGGGTGCGATAGAGAGCCTTGTGCAACCCTCTTGCCTTGGCCGTTTCCTAATACTGTGGTGTTTCGCCGCATTGATGTCCCTCCTTTGGACAGCAGAGGCCGTGCGTCCCATTTCTGGGCCCTGGGTCATCCTGCATGGGGATGGCAGCCTACGCATTGTTCTTGAATTTAGTTCGGCGACCTCGGTTAATCGTTTGCAGCACGTCCACCTGCGTCGGCCAGCTGCAGAAGGGGAAGATGGGCCGCAGCTGCTGCATGCCATCCGCCAGCATAACCAGGTTCAACGCCCCTTGGCCAAGCGTAGCCAGATCCTTAGCTTTCACCTCAGTCGCGAGCAAACCTATTTACGGGAATTAATCCTTTGGCTTGGTGCTGGTCGCGAGCTGAGCATTGCGGTGCCGCGCTTGCCGCACGCCGAGGAGGCGGCACGAGTAGTCTTTGTCGGCGGGCGCCGTTGGCCAACTGGGCGCGATATGGAGGCCGTCGCGACCCAGCTGGGAGGCTCCATTCACGCTGCCGTCTTGGTGGGTACGGAGTGGACGGCAAGCCTTGGCAGCGGAGGTTGGGAGTCGGCGATTCCCCTATTGGTTCCCCATCGCGAGGCCGCCGATGCGCTCATCGATGTGCTGGTGGGGCCGCCCGGAGATTGGCGTAGCGGTCTCAGCTTCGGACCGCTGGCGATGCCCCTGATTCGCTCTGCTAGCGAAGCCGCTTTGGTTATGGCGGCACATCTTGAGCCCTGGCTGCTGCCATTGGACTTGAGCGGGACCTTCCGTCTTGATCGCGAAGCCCAGCCTCGACAGCACAGCCTTGGGCATATGGCGATGCTCATCGACGCGGCCCATCGCCGTCATCGTCTCCCGGCGGTCATTAGCATGGAGCAGCGATCGGGATTCATTAGCGATCCTCTTATCGCCGCGGATGCACGCACGGTGGTGGCTCAGGCAGGGGGGGTGCGGGTGCTTAGCGCATTGAGTGATGGGAGTGCGCCGCTCTTCCTTCATGATCATATTGCAATGGCACTCTACGCCCCTCATCTCTTGGCGGTTCGCGCCGACCGTGATCATCTCCGACTTCACTATCAACCCCTAAGGCCAAGTGAACAGCCAGGTTTAACCATGCAATGGCGGCTCAATGAGGATTTGGATCGCCAGCCTCACGCCGGCGGCGGTAATGCGGAGGCCCTGTGGACCGCCTGGCAGCAGGGGGATAATCAGGCCCTTGAGGTGCTCTCTTGGTTGCCTTTGCCCGAATTGCTCGGCATTGGTGCCGATGCCGCTGCCCTACGCCGATTGATGGGCTTGAGAAGTCAGTCTGCGCGATTGTTTCTGCGTCGTCTCAGCGCTGCTGATACGTCACTCGTCAATGAGTGGGTTGCGATAATGGGCAACGAGGCGGAATATCTCCGCCGGGATATTATCCTGCGACAATTGGCCCATCCCGAGCGGCGGCGATTGCCCCTATTTCGCTCCATGCTGATTAGCAGCGAAGATGGCGAAGTCATACGCTCCGTATTACGAGTTGCCGAGCTTGAACGCGATATTGGCCTTTTGCAAACCCTTACCCAGCGACTGCGCGAACAGGTGCACGGTCAACTCCCCCTCGACCAGGATCCCACCCTGCAGCATGCCCTCAGCCACGCCCTTTTTGACTCGCCCTTCCTCAGCCCCACTCCCCTGCGTCCCCTAGCCCGGGCCTTAGAGCAGCGCTTGCATCCCCTGGCGCGCCCGCCGGTCGATCGCTTCCTGGCTCGGCATGGCCGAGAACGGGGCCTGGATTGATGAGAGCTGGGGATCTTCTGTGTCCTTTCCTCCTTCGTGTCCGGGCGGAGAAGGTGAGTTCTTATTTGCAAAGTCGATCCATATTCGTTCGCTTGTTTGGAAGCGATGAATGACAGTGCTGCTGAACAAGACAGTTGACTCATGAAGCATTCTCCTGCCTAGCAAATCAAGTCTCGGCAACTTAAGATAGAGAAATGCGATCTCTGGCATCTCTGCTTCTGGTCCTCCTCTGTGTTCTGCCCCTACCGGCGGCGGTGGTGAATATCGTGGTTCCTTTGCCCGCCCTGGTACTGCCAGCAGAGCTCACCCTCGGTGAATCCTGTGCCACCAGCACCTGGGACCAACTTCTTGGCTGGTCTTGCTGGCAACAGGTACCAAGCCCGGCCCAAATCGCCGGGGCTTTACATCACCACGCCCAGGCTCCCTATACCTATGATGCCCAGGGCGCTGAGCAGCTTTTACTGCTGGTTCAAGGCCTTGATCGGGCTGGCCCAGTATATCGCCGCCATTTGCAAGTGCTGCTGATGCAATTGGATCGTCATGTCCAGGCGGGTCTATTGTCGGAGGTCCGGGATCGTCTGCGCTGGGGCTTAGAGATGGACCAGCGCTTTGATCAGCACTCTCGCTCTTGGTAGGGGGGCTTGGCCTTAATGACTGCGGCGTCGCTAAGCGTCGAGTCATGCCAAAAAAGTCCGTGCGTATGCTGCAACATTCGACACTATGTCGGCCCACCAAAGCCCGACGAGGATGTCCATGTCCGCTGTACGCCAGACCATCAAAGCCGTAGCCTCCCGCAACCCCCATGAGCCCGAATTTCTCCAGGCGGTTACCGAGGTGCTTGAAAGCCTCGAGCCCGTCCTCGAGCGCTACCCCCACTACGTTGAGGCAGGAATTCTCGAGCGGGTGGTGGAGCCTGAGCGGCAGATTGTCTTCCGCGTCCCCTGGGTAGACGATGCGGGCAAGGTGCGGGTCAATCGCGGTTTCCGCGTGCAATTCAATTCGGCCATTGGCCCCTACAAGGGCGGCCTGCGCTTCCATGCCACGGTCAATGTTGGTATTTTAAAATTCCTGGGCTTTGAACAGATCTTTAAAAATGCCCTCACTACCCTGCCCATGGGCGGCGGTAAGGGCGGCTCGGACTTTGATCCTAAGGGCCGTAGCGATGGCGAAGTCATGCGCTTCTGTCAATCATTTATGTCCGAGTTGTGGCGCCACATCGATGCCGACACGGATGTACCAGCCGGCGATATTGGCGTTGGTGCCCGTGAGATCGGCTACCTCTTTGGCCAGTATAAGCGCTTGGCGAATGCCTTTACCGGCGTGCTGACCGGCAAGGGTTTGGACTGGGGTGGCTCGCTTATCCGTCCCGAGGCCACCGGTTACGGTTGCGTCTATTTCGCCCGCGAAATGCTGGCCAGTGCCAATGAAAACCTGGAGGGCAAAGTATGCACCATTTCCGGTTCCGGGAATGTTGCCCAGTTTGCCACGGAAAAACTCATCGAACTCGGCGCCAAGCCGGTCTCGCTTTCCGATTCCGGCGGTACCATCCACGACCCGGCCGGCATCGATGCCGAAAAATTGGCTTGGGTAATGGAGTTGAAAAATCGTCGCCGCGGGCGCATTAGCGAATACACCAAGGAGTTTGGCGGTGAATACCACGAAGGGGCGAGCCCCTGGGCCATTCCCTGCGATGCCGCCTTCCCCTGCGCTACCCAGAATGAAGTTACCGGAGAAGATGCGGCCAGCCTCCTGAAGCAGGGCTGCAGTTTAGTCAGCGAAGGCGCCAATATGCCAAGCACTCCAGAGGCGGTCGACGCTTTCCTGGAGGCGGGCATTCATTACGGGCCGGGAAAAGCCGCCAACGCCGGCGGAGTTGCCACCTCTGGTCTGGAGATGTCCCAGAACAGCATGCGCATGCAATGGGGCCGCGAAGAAGTGGATCGCCGCCTGGATGAGATTATGACCGGCATTCATCGCACCTGCGCCGAAACTGCCGAGGAATACGACTGCCCCGGTAATTTGGTGCAGGGGGCCAATATCGCCGGCTTCGTCAAGGTGGCCGAAGCGATGCTGGCGCAGGGGGTGGTCTAGTGGCCTCGGCGATGCATCGTCACCAGCAGTCAATGTGGCGCGGTGAAGGTTAGTGGTCTGCGCCAGAAATCCTGCAACCTATCTTTGCCGCGAAACGCCGTCTTCTGCGTTGGGATTTCCTCGATGTGGCGCTGCCACACCCTCGTCA